>CAZSIZ010000541.1:0-2596 GCA_964606645.1 uncultured bacterium | reverse complement strand
TGGACCGCCTTTTTTACTCCGACTTTTCACTCCCTTTTCGACCGCCGTTTACACCAATCCCACCCAATCCTCATATTACTATATATATAGATCAACGATATACCCATCATCCAAGAAAAGGAGGTATTTCCATGCGAATAACCCCACTCAAAACACATCTCACCCCTCAAAACTCATTTTTAACCTCGATCATCATCCTCATCTGCCTTATTTCTCTCTCATCATGTGGAGGAAACCCATCAAGTCAAAACCCCTCACCACAAACTCAACATGAACTCGAAGCAGCAAGAAAAGAAGCAAAACAACTCAAATCCGATTTAGCCCAATCCCAACAGGAAACAATCCAAGAAAAAGAGAAAGTTGTAGCAGCCAAGGAGGATGCAATTCAATCGAAACTCGATTCTTCAATCGCCAATCAAAAAACCGCCCTGATGAAGGGACTCGTAATCTCAGCTGGAGTAATCGCACTGGTGATTGGAACCGCATTAGGATCGAAGGCACGAAAGGAGGCAAGACAATCGAAAATGGAGGTAAACGTGAATGAGAAAAACTGAATCCAAAACAAAGGACCAAGACGAATCTCAAGAATCCAAGAAATCACTCATCCCTCAAAGATCATCCCACCATTTCATCACCGCCTTCAAAGAAAGAATCCCACCAGCCATCCCATTGGAAAAACCCCATGTCGATCCAGAACTTCCGTATCTACCCACTATCGAACGTTCATCAGAAACGATTCACTATTCCCTTAAATCCCTGGAATACTCAATCTCTCCTAAAGGAAAACTCAGACAGTGGATCAAACTGAATCTGATTCTGTTCCTATGGATCTGTATTCCGGTCATCTTCTTCATCCCGTTGATCACTTACTGTTTCAGTCAGTTCGCAAGTATTACAGGGTATTTCAACGAATGTACATTTAACCTGCTTCAATCACTCCCTCCCCTTCTCATCGTTGTCATCGTATTAGCAGTCATTCTGGCAATCCTCAGAAGATAATTACATCCGACAAGTTATACCCTCATTCAACTATGGCCTTTGTCATAGAAACACTCAAAATTCCAAACAACCAACACAGAGAAAGGATTTCACGTTATGGATAATTCCAACGAATCACGTTCAGCACTTCAGCAGTTCAGAGACATGTTCAAGTGGGAAAATGCCAGTACAACCAGTAAGGTCATTCAAACAGTAATTGCAATCGCAATCGTTATCGTCTACCTCGATCTCCACAAATACGATGGGGATGTCACCGTTCCGGTGATTATGACCGACGGGAGTGTCGTGAAAATTCTGGTCAAGGATGGATGTGGACACATACTTGATAAAGTGGCTTCGGATGGAACGCTTACCGATGAAGAGATTCAGAAAATGATTTCAACTGTGCCGAAGGAAGACGCTCTGCTTGTTTACGGTGCGATGAGAATCGAGTGGTATCGAGGGCAAGGATGGAAAGAACCGGCATTATTCAAGGTTGCTGAAAAAGATACCGAGGCGTTCATTCAGCAGTATTACGGAGACAATCAATAAAAAGGAGAGAAAACCAATGCTCAATCAATGTTTCATCAGCGGAAATTTAGGGGCCGATCCAGAAATCCACTATCCCAACAGTGGAGAAACCGTCGCGTCATTCAGTTTAGCGTTCAAGTCAGGGAAAGACAAAACCGGCTGGATCAAGATAACTTGCTTCAAGAAGTTGGCTGAAGCAGTTGAGAAATATCTTCACAAGGGTGCTCGTATCATCGTGGTTGGATCCCTCAATCAAGAAAAATGGGAGACTGACAACGGTGAAAAACGAACCGGATACAAAATCATCGCCCACACAATTGAATTCATCAAAACCGACGGTCGTGGATTCAAAGAAGGAGAAACCAAAGACGATCTTCCATTCTAAACACCTTCAATCCCTTCCCCATCAACCCTGAACCATTCGAATCATCAAAAGAATCAGAAAGGAAATTTCACCATGAGTGTTGAAAAACTCAACGTAGTTGAAAATGAGAATACTCCAAAACCCAAATTGGATGACCGTTTCCTTCAGTCAATCAAAGGAAAGGATTTCGTTGTGTATGCTGGTTTATTGGATCTGGCACATCAACATGGTCTCCAGAAATTGGAAGTAGAAACCGTTCAGATCCCAACCAAGGAAAACGGGAATATGGCAATCTGTCGGGCAGTTGCAACGACAAAAAATGGAGAGGTGTTTTCTGATATTGGTGACGCTAATCCAAACAATGTCACCTCAATGATAATCCCTCACCTTTTCAGGATGTCATCTACCAGAGCAAAATCGAGAGTATTGCGTGACCTTTGCAATATCGGGATGACCTGTCTTGAAGAGTTGGGTGATATGGATGAGGTAATCAATGACCAAAACCACTCAACGAAACCGGCAACCCAGAAACGGAAGAATTCGAAGCCATCTCCTTCTGAGAAACGATCCAATTCAAAATCTGCGACCAAGAAGAACCAACCCCCTCCAACCGAAAAGGATTCAACCGCCCCCATGTCCGAAGCACAAAAACGAGCGGTACAGAATCTGAGCGCATTGACTCACATATTTTGTTACCGAAGTCCAGTCGTTGCCTCATTATAA
>CAZSIZ010000540.1:0-2597 GCA_964606645.1 uncultured bacterium | reverse complement strand
TATGGGTGACCTTCCCGAACCCAAACTCGTGCACAGATTCTTGTGAGGAGCCGTTATTATAATGATTAGAGTAAATCGTACCTAACAAATACACTGCATTATTGCAAGCGAGATCATCTCCTTTGTAATTCTCCAGAAATTCACTAGCCATAACAAACGATTTATCATATTTTTTCTGGATTATAGTCCCGACGAGTTTCATGTCATAAATATGATTTCTCCATGTTGTGCATCCAAAAACCTCCGTATTTCTGTGGAAATCATCCGATGCAAATCCATTTTCAATCATTAAGTCTGCAAGCGCAGTAATTGTTTTCCCACCCTCCGCTCCTGCTGTATTCAAAAAATACATAATCAAAGCTAAGCGTTCTCGAACAAAGTCTCGATTGTCAGGGTTTCTTTGAATAAAGAGTTTGATGTATCGATCGATCGAATCGGTCACGCCACCACGCAATGACTGAATAATGATGTAATAAAACGGAGTGTTCTTTAATTCTGGGGATGTAACAGGGGAATCGGTATTATCTCCATCGAAGTCTGGAGCGAGTACTGGATCGAGCTTTATTAACAACTCCAGCGCTTTTTTGTATTGTTTATCCGTTGTAAGGCATGCGATCTCGGCGATTTGCCGAGTCATTGGATCGTGACGATCCGGAATGCACAACGGATAGACCGTACGCATGGCAGAACGAGGAACATCGATCTCCTTTTCAATGGTCATGGATCGGAAAAACCGAGTCAGACCAGAACTTTCTTTCGTAGAAACGACCGAACTCGAGTCGTTAATAGAAATGAGGTCACGACGAGCAATCGGCAGTAGATAATGCGAAACCATGGTTGAGGTCGTTTCGCCCATCACGTCTCTAATCGATTCAAGATAACATTGAACCGCATCGGGCCATCCATTGTGAATTGCATGCGAAAATAACTGAGTCGATTCGCCAATATTCTCTAATTGGAGAAACAACCGAGCCTGAAGAAGCGTCGCTTTTTTGTAAATAATACTCTGCGAATTTACCTTACTGCGAAAATCAGAGACGTTATCGGCAACGATACTTAGTGTTTCTTTTGAGTGATGACTACACTGGAAGAAATAATCCAGCAATTTGCTTTGAACGTTTTCATTCTGTGTTCCTAAAAGCACGTTAATAGCAAAGCGCCACCGTTGTGATTCTTCTATATACTCAAAGGCTGTTTCTAGCAAATGTACATCTGAATTTGTAACCTCTAAAGAAACACTTTGACCCGAATCGCATGTTACACATTCAGCAGGATTGCATACAAAGAGTCCAAAAATAACTGCAGCTTCGAGAAGAGAAATTCTCGCCAGTCTTCCAATAATATTCACATAAATTACTCTGATCATATTATCGACCTCTTGATATTTAGCTCACATAAAAATTTTCAGTGAGGTAATTAGGCCAACCATTCTAGCACGTTTGGGGTTGAAACTGGTTGTTCTACAATCACGTCCGAGATAACGGTTTTGAATAAGACTATACATAAACAATCGCATGATATCAAGTTTTTTCCCATTTAATCCCACTTTTCTTGACATTTTTTTCAAGGGATATACTCCAGCCAAGATTCCACCGATTTAGATACCTGCGGTTTTCAAGACACTGTTTTTATTCCGCAGCGGATTCAAGGTATTGGATGGATTCCTGGAAACGCCCCAACTCCACGCAGGCCAGACCGAGCGTATGACGCAGATCATTATCCCCAGGAAAACGTTCGACCGCTGATTGGAGAATCCGGTGGGCGTCGTCAGTCTTCCCAATCTTCATACAGGCGTTGCCGTATTCCAAGAGCACTTCCTGGCTCGGTGTTTCCTTTTCTGTCAGAGGTTGAAGCAACTCAATCGCCTGGTCACTCTTACCGGAACGTTGCAGCACTTGAGTGAGAAGCAGTGTGGCATTCTCGACCTGTTTTTTCTCGCGAAGAAGCGTCTGGCAGAGCGATTCCGCCTTTTCGTAATCGCCACGATCGAGATAGGCTTTCGCAAGCCAATAGGTAATTTCTCGATCGTCAGGGTCCAATTCCGCCGCCGTTTCGATCGAGGAAAACGCGTCCGTGTAATATTCCTGCGCGCGATAAGCGATCCCGAGATTGAGGTAAATCTGAGCGTCGGTTTTTTCCTGTTGAAGAATCAGTTTTAGAAGGGGGACGCCTTTCGAATAGTCGCCGGAGCGGATCAGAGCGATCCCCAGCCGTTTCCGTGTTTTCAACGAATTGGGTTTTATCTCGAGCAGATCGTTCAGCACCGGAATACAGATGTCCCAAACGTTATAATCGAAAGAGAGTTTCGCCAAGTGGGTTAGGTATTTCAGACTGCCGGGCCTGAATGCGAGAATGCTTTGGTACATTTGAATAGCGTGAATCGGTTCATTGTTTTCTTCGTACACGTTGGCCAGGGCCAGAATGGTTTCGACATTCTCCGGGTCGTACTTGACGGCATTATTGAGATGTCGAATCTCTTGTTTAAGATCGTTTTTCAACCGGAAGCACTGGGCGGATAACACATATATCTTAGGATCCTCCGGGGCAGGGCAATCGCATGAAATTGTAGAAGAGTTATCCAGATAAAACTTTGAGAA
>CAZSIZ010000539.1:0-2619 GCA_964606645.1 uncultured bacterium | reverse complement strand
ATGGGTGACCTTCCCGAACCCAAACTCGTGCACAGATTCTTGTGAGGAGCCATTTTTGTATCGGTTTCCTATTGGGGCTTGCCGTTCGATATTTTTCTTCACGTTTCAGGCATCGTTCCTTAAACAATCAATAGAAATCAGAGTCCGCAGAATCTCACAAAGAAACGCAGGGCTGAATTATTTGATCCCATAGACAACCAAGCAAGCATCATTAATTTGAAGACTTGGAGATGAAATATATTTCCCGGTTCAAGCGTATCTTTATCAAAAGGCTCGCTTTACGTTCCATTGCCAGAGTCTTCATTTTGGGCGATACTTTTAAGATACGGAAACGAACCGACAGTGGAAGATGATTATGCTATTTGCCATTCTCAATACATTCTTTACGATCGTTATTATCATCCTGTTTGTCCGCTATTTCATCGAGCGTTATCAGTATTACGGCTTCGGACCGGTCATGATGGCGGTGATGAGTCTGACGGATAAGATGCTGACCCCCATCAAACAGGCCCTGCCCCGAAGCGCGAATGTCCTGCAGAGCCATACACCGCTGATAGCGATCCTGTTGTTGCTGATCCTGCGCGGCCTGGCAATTAAATTGATCGCGACTTCCTATTCCAGCGTTTTTATACAAATCATGGGAGATTTGGCAGGCCGAGGCAGCATTCCATTGTTCCAATGTATGGGGATCAGCTTGAGCATGGGGATCCAGCTGTTGGCCGAGTTGCTGATCGCGTTTCTCTTCGCGAGTGTGATGATCTCGCGGCGGGGAGTGACGATGTACGGCAACGCGGGATTTATCTGCTTTCAGGAACGGACGTTTGCGATCTTCAAGCAGGCGAAAAAGATCGTTCACAAAGACGATCTGAAAACCCTGTTCGTCATCAGTTCGGTCGTCATTCTAATCGGCGCGTCGGCGCTGGCGAGTCTGACCGGGGTGACGTTTTTTCCCGGCTTGACGCTGGCGATATGGTTCAAAGGCTGGCTGGCGGGAACGGTGGCATCGATGTTTGAAATTCTGAGCGTGCTGATTCAAGTCTATTGGTTCGTACTGCTGCTGACGATCCTGTCGTCGTGGCTGGGGGCGGATCGGTTCAGCACGATCGTTCAGATCGTCAAAGCGATGGCCGATCCCTACCTCGAATTTTTCCGACGGCTCTGTCCGTGGGCGAGAATCGATTTCATCGACCTGTCACCCATCTTCGCGTTTCTGCTGATTTCTCCAGGGCTGACTTACGCGCTCTCTATCATCAAGGGATACACGATTAATTTCCTGTTATACTCCGGGACCAACACCACCCAGATACCACACGAATTTCCTTCCATCTGAAACACCTTGCCTTGAATGAAATAGTCGAATTTTCAAATATCTTTGACCAGGTTCAAAAGGAGTTTTATCGTCCAAGAACTTCTACTTTCTGGACCATCGAGAAAATTGGCCGTTTAATGACAAAAAGAACATTTAATAAATATTTTTTAGTGACTCGGAATAGGATAGGAAGGGCCGCCGGTAGCTTCTAGATCTCTATCTCATCCACTCTCTTTAGTGTAGAACCTACTTTTTAAATCCTGGATAAATTCAGACAATTTCATGTCTTCCCGGAAAATAATCCAAATGGTAATAAGCAACGGGGTGAGGAATGTGGATATATGGAGAACAATCGCAAGAGCGAGCGACTCTTCGGCGGTGTATCCGAAAGTCATGAGCGCAAAAACCGCCCCCGCTTCATAGGCACCGATTCCTGCGGGCAGCGCGGGGATCGCATACGCAAGAGAAATCGTAACAAATACTGCGACTGCTTCAAAATAGCTGAGCGGGATACTCCCAACTAATCTAAAAAAAATGTAATAACAAAGCGTTGCCCCTACCCAACCAAGTACGCTAAGAGCGAAACCATAATAAAACCGGCGTTGTTTAATCAACTGAAAGGTATGAGTTAAAATGTTCTCTACAAATTCCTTGACTGGTTTGTAAGGAAGATATGCCACCACTTTCAGGATGATGGAATCAAAGAACAAAAGCGTTAGAAAAACTGCGATTGGAATGGCGAGCAATGTAACGATGATTTGATAACTCAACTCAATATACGTTTCACATAACGCGACACCGGCCAAAAGCGCCAAAACAACCACATCGAGAATTCGTTCGGCGAATATCGCTCCCAAACCGTTGCTGATAGGAACTTTTTCTTTATTATATAAAAAAAGAGGTTTGGCAAATTCCGATAATCTTGCTGGAAGGATCATATTTAATCCTATTGATAAAAAAACTCCTTTAAACACCACATGAAACGGAACCGGTGGTGTTCGAGCGAAAATGGCTAGCCGATAACAGAGTGGTGTGGCAACCATGGGGATAACCAACTGCCATACGGCCATGGCCACCAACATATCTTGATTAAAATACTTTTTCAAACTCTGGATATCAATACATAAGAATGCCGTCGTGAGTAGAACAATAATAAGCGATAATCGAAAGAATTGAATGCAATATCGTTTCTTGAACATATAATGAATAGTATCTCTTTCATGGAATGATAAGACTACAGGAAAACCAGTTTGTAATCTTTTACAGACCTCACTAATTGAAACCAATCATCCATCAAAAATCCCTAAGTT
>CAZSIZ010000538.1:0-2639 GCA_964606645.1 uncultured bacterium | reverse complement strand
ACATTATGTATTGATAATGTTGATATTTTTACATAATTTCATGCGATTGCCCTGCTGTCCCTCCCCTTACTAAGCAGTCCATCATGTGCATAACAAAAACCAGTTCATGTAAGTCTTCATCGCTCTGAGAATAAGGTGGATTAAGCATTCCGATATTGCATTTATGTTTTTTAATTTCTTTTGTTATCGCTTCATCAAAACAATTGCCTTGATGAAGGTTCGCCTTTCCATCTCCCCTTAAAATCATGTTGCTTGCAGCTAACGCATACATTTGAGGTTGGTTTTCTACCCCAACGAGACATTTATTTTTAATTTTATTTTTTTCTTTTTTTGTTTCTGCATTTTTAAACATTTGGTGCATTGCGGATATTAGAAAACCACCTGTGCCTGCGCAGATATCAAAAACTTTACTATTTTTATGTACGTTAGATAGTAAAGAAAACAACTCTGTTATGTGCCTTGGTGTAAGAACAATTCCTAATGATTTTTTATCGCCTCCAGTGTATTTCAGAAATTCTCCATAAAATTGGCCTACTACATCAAAGTCGTGATAAACACTGATAAAAGGCCATACTTTCTCATTTAGCATTTTGATTAATTCAAACAAAACACCTTTTGGAAATTTTTTGTCAGATTTTCCAAGGTTCGGATGAACTGCTATTGATGTGTATGGTTGTGTCATGCTGTATTCTTTTGAGTGAGGAATATCAGCTTTTTGAAATTCCTCCTTAATCACTCGCATCCATTCTTTCTGCAAATTTTCGGGTTTATGAGCGTCAAAACTTTTGGCAAAAGCCATGTTTTTAAGGGCAATGAGTGTTCCGCTTATAAGAAGGGGTTTTTCGCTTTCTGTTAATTTTGCATGGTCGCGCATAAAATTATGGAGTTCTCTTGAGAATTCCATAAGATCATGATGCCTTTTATTGGCAACATCAGGGTCAAAGGTTCCATGTTCTATATAATCCTCTAAAGAAACAATAGACTCAATTATTTTATCTGCTTTGTTCACTAAACATTTATAGTGATCAGATTCTTTAGGGTATATGAAATTTGAAATTTTAAGACTTTTCTTTGTTTGCCCGCTTACAGCAACTGCAATTACATTATATGATTTTGAAAGTTTCTTGGCATAATGCAAAGCTCCATCCACAGCAAATTCTATAGGTTTGTCTTTATCTGGGCTTTCATGAAATCTTACATCAGCTTTACACTCGAATATAAGCAGAAAATCAGGTGTTTCCGGTGTGGAAATTATAAATTCTGGTGCACCAACACCACCTTTACCTGTCTTACTTGCTCCTTTTAGAAGTTTTTTTATCTCTTCAATTTGGCTTTTTTGTTCTTCAACTAAGATGATATCATCGTAATAATTAAGTGTACGCAGTATATTACGGAGAATGTTTTCTGTTATTCGTTCATTTCCCATGTGAATTACCTTTTTTGTAAAGCGAAAACATAATACTAATCAGTCACGCATGACATCGACCCCAAAACTCTATTTTATTGGGCAAGAAGAAAGACATTGTCCCGACTGTAAAAAGAGGTGATCTCTTTATTCACATTTAAACTGTGAACTCTTTAAATAATCCTAGAAATGTTGTGAATGAAATTTCAGTTATAAAGTTTCTTCCGTTTAGCATTGTATGAATAACTGATGATTAAAAATCAGAATGAACCAAAATCAGTATTTAGGGTTACGGGCTTCGACTTTGCCGGTTTCTTTGTTGAGGTAGAATTCGCCGCCCAGTGGGTCCTTGAAGATATCGGTGGAGGCGGTGAACCATTTTTTCCCTGTTAAGTCTTCCAGTTTATCGGGAAGATTCCCTTCTTCTTCCTTATACTGATCGACGCCTTTCTGGATCGTTGCGATGATCGCCGCTTGATCGAGTTCGAGCGTCATGCGGGAGGTGATGATCCAATCCTGGCTGCCTTCCGCAAGATTCTCCTTAAGCAGGAGGTGAGGCTTCATCTCCAGGAAGGGATTGCCCGGCCAGGTGTTGAGAACGCGCCACAAGTTATTGTCGGGATAAAGCAGGATGTAGAGTATTTCACTGGCGAAGTAGGGGTCTTCGGCGTCCTTCAGTTCGATCACCCGTTGTAAGTATCCTTTTTGGATCAGCTCAGGCATCTTGGCAGACGGCAGTTCGCCCAGTTCTTCCTGATACATCTTCACGGCTTCTTCCAGCAGTTCGATGCACTTGGACGAGTAGATATCACTCAGTTTTTGGGAGGAGAGCTCGGCGCTGATGTTGTCCCCTTTTTCCAGCTGTTCCTTCATGTAAAGAGTGTATTGATTCCAGGCCGCTTTGAAGCGTCCTGCGTTGCGGTCCATCTCGTAAGCCATCCGCTCGATATAAGAGGGCACGTCTGGATTGGGCGGACCGAAGGCTTGGAATTCATTTAGCATGAAGAAGCCGTTCTCGTCGTCGGTCGTCATTCGATCCAGTTTTAAAAACCGTGCTTGAATCGGTTCTTTGAATGTTCTTGAAATCGCCCGCGTGACGGATTGAATATCCACGAAGGTCTGTGAATCGGGCTTATTGCTGGCCGAGTAGCTCAACCGAAACGTCTGGTTCGCATTGCTGGATTGCACGATCTGAACGCGCCCGATCCTAGTGGTGTTCCTAAAGTCCAGGACG
>CAZSIZ010000537.1:0-2646 GCA_964606645.1 uncultured bacterium | reverse complement strand
AAATTTTGTGAAATCAAAAATTTATTTCTATTTTCGATCAGTTTTTGCGTTAACTCCCTCACCCTAACCCTCTCCCAGAGGGAGAGGGGATTGAGGCTATCAGATTACTTTGACGCCGCCTCGGAAGGGCGGGATTTGGTCGGCAGTTCTTTTTTGGACTGACTCAAGGATGGCTTTTCGGAACTGCATTAATTCCATACGACCCATGCCATCGAACATGAGCGGAGTGTAGGTCAGTTCGTTGTCGAGGATACGGGTTGTATTCCATAGCGACAGCTCACAGGTCTGAAATACCCAGACGGCTTTCTGTGCGTAGAATTTTGCCCGCTCGATCGAGCCGTAAGCGGTCACCGGCTGTTCGCGGTAAGTCGAACGCCGCGTCTCTCCGATGATTCCCTTTTCCAATACGACGGCGACGTAAGGCGGCAGTTCGGCCCCCCAACGGTAGAGTGCTTCGAGGGGCGCGGCGGATGTTCGGAAGCGGTCGACAATCCGCTCGGCGGCCAGGCGGTTGTAGAGTTTGAAGCCGGATTGAATGTCCGGAGTTTCACCGTATTGACGGAAATAGGTCTGGTCCTGATAGAAATTGATCTTCGAGAGGGCGTATTGAATCGAGGCTTGAGTAATGCGATTGATGATGTGTTCGTAAGCGGCACGGTAAAACGTCAGAGGCGGTTCCAGGCAATGTCGTCCACCGATTACCAGAATGGGGACGTCTCTGCATTCATCACGAATCAACTCGCCTAATTCCAGCATGGCCGGGGCATCGGCAGCCCGGTGATCGCCGTCCGCGTCCCGGACCATCAGCCATTGAATGGCGGGATCGCTCAAACCGGCCTCCAGCCCGGCGAGCACTCCACGCCCTTTCCCGTCGTTCGTTTCCGAACGGACCAGAACCGATTCAGGAAAACGGCCGTCGATCAGTTTCTTCACCACCGGCTCGCAATGGTCCACGCCATCGAGATAGAGAAAATGATTGCCGGGATCGGCGATCCGTTCCGAGCCGTCGAGGGTTTCGGAAAGCAGCCGAGAGACCGTCGCTTCTTCTATTTCTTTCGCGAACCAGATCGGGACGATCGTAAAGACTTCGTTTGGAGAAAACGTCATTCAAGGCCTCCAAATATCATACCATTGAACAGAAGCCGGAACGTGCCGTGAGTCTGCGCCCGGTGCTGAACCCGGAAGCCGTACAGGATCACGCGCCCCTGACCGTAGGGAACGGTGACGATCGCCGCTCTGTCGTGAAGCCGTTCTCCATTCTTCAGCCAGCCGCTCATCAGTGTCAGCGTCTTATCATACGTGGCGGCCACAGTTCCATTACCGGCAGAAATCCCCGTCCCACGATTTTTCGATGAGGTGGTTTCAAACGCCTGGGAATGGTTGAAATACGCCGCCGCCTGCCGATCCATCCCGTAAGCGATCAGATGTGAGGGATCCAAATTGATCCGCAAAACCGATCCGGGGCAGTAGAATTCACTTCGCTTCAAACCAGAGAGTTTATTGACGACAGGGAGATCGAAATACTTGATCGCGAAAAGAGAGGAACTGTCCAGGCAGATCAAGGTACCGCCCTGGGCCACGAAATCTTGCAGACGGCTCACGCCTTCTTCACCGATTCCGCCGACATATTCAGGGGCGGTCGTCGTTTCCTTACGTCCGTTCAGGATGGAAGAAGTGCCTAAATCGGGCAGGATCACGACGTCGAAACGCTTGCCAAGCCCACCCGCGCGAATATCCGAATTGTGTGCGGAGGTGTAATCGAACTCGAACTGTTCCAAGACGAAACGTGTCCAGCCTTCATCCATGCTGGCGGTCCAGGGCTGATAGAGCGCCACACGCGTTTTCTCCATATTCTCCGTCACGGTCGATAAGGATGAAGATGAGGTCTGATGAAGATGCAGCCCCAGTTCCAAGGCCCAAATTGTTAATTGATCTTTTTCATATTTCCGCTTCGTGGCGTAAACGAGTGAACCGGGCGCGAATGTCATTCCATCTTTCTGTAATTCCTGCGTCAAAACCGAGACGGCTATTTCATTATCCCAGGCCCGGTTGAGCAGCCGAAAATCGTTGTTGGTGCGATTGGAGGATATGAAAATACTCCCGCTGCCCGTCTGGTCTCCGGGAGGAACGGGAATGGACGGCAGTTTTTGTACGGAAGCCTCAAACGGTCTCTCGACGGAAATCACGTTCACTCCCATCTGATACGAAAGCGTCCATCCGGCGGCGTCGTAAGGCGGTTCGGCCGGGCCGCCGGGGTAGAGCGACCGGTCGGGGTAATGCTGGGGTTCCAACAGATCGCGCAAGTGATTGCGGTAGGGCTGGGCCGCATAGATGATGTATGTCCCGACTTCGAAAATGTTTCCATTGGCCGAAAAAGGTTCGACTGCCACGCCAATCTCAATCCCGCCCTGGTGGAGAATATCCAGCATCTTCACGGCGGTGGGAAGATCGCGCTGCTTGGGGGGAACCAGAAAAGCGAAAGGCGGTTCCTCGCTGCCCAGACGAATGGCTTTCTCGCCCAAAGCGGCGTAATTGCTGTTGAACGTGTCCCGGTAGCGAGCGGCCAGGGTGAAAAGCGAATAGCAGGTGATCTTCTCATACTCCACCACATCGCGGAGCCGCCACCAGCCCCCCGGCCAGGGATCG
>CAZSIZ010000536.1:0-2651 GCA_964606645.1 uncultured bacterium | reverse complement strand
CATCCAATAGGGTTTTCATGTCGGCAAGCGACACAAAAACCCTTATCTATTTTCGGCAAGCTTTTGCCATGGCTTTATCGATTGCTTGATTCAAGGGAAGATCGCTGTTATCCGGCAAATCGTCTTCTTCGGTTTCCTCCTTTTCCCAGGGTTTGACAGCCTCCTCTTCTATTTTTATGTTTTCAATATCTTTGGGAGAGACGGCGATCATAATGGGCGGTGAGGTCGCTTTGCCGCCCATTTTGGAAATGGCGGGAATGAATTTGTCTAAATGAAGACTGTATTGTTCGGCGGCGTAAGCGTCGGCGTATCCGTTTTCTCCATAGAAAATGATGTTTCGTGGAACGTATTCGATGATTTTACAGAATGATTTCAGGTCGGTGCCAATATTTTTCAAGACATACTCCCTGAACATAGGTATCAGGTCTTTCCGAATCAGCAAATCACGCAATTCCGAGTGGTCCACACCTCCGAAGGTGACTCCAGAAGTGTAGTGCCATGTATAGAGAGTCGACTCGATATTTTTTATCTCATCGAGAGAGAATGAGATCAAATCGTTTTCGATCTCCCGGTCGATCGATTGAATGAAGCGATGGTGGTTTTTGACGTCTTTCTCGAAATCCCTGAACAAACCGCCTTTGATACTGGCTTCCAGGGCACGCAAAGCAACTTGATGTTGTTTGCTTTTTTTCGAGGAAATTTGTTTCATACAGATATCCTTGAATAGTTTGAGCCAGCGCTCCCAGGCTTCCATGCCCACGAGAGAATAAACCCGGCTTCCCCCCGAACTGGTAAATTGAAAACCTTTCGACTCCGATGAAAGGATATGGAATGCGGCGTCGGTGATTACTTTTCGAAACTCGTTCGATCCGTACCGCTGGATGATTCGGTCTTTCCCCGACAAATTAATTCCCGATTCCTGCAGGATTTTGTTGGCTTCCTGCTCGGTGATGGTGGAGACTTGAGAGAGGATTTTGTTGATGATTGTTTTAATCGAATCTTCGAGGGATTCTTCTCGTTTGACAATGGATTCGATTCGTCTGATGACTTTATCGCGGTTGACCTCTTGGCCTTTCTCGCGCTCTTCGCAGATTCCCTGGAAATAGTCGAGGTCCTCGGGACTCAGCCATACGTTGGCTTTTCGGAAGGCTTCCTTGACGACACGTTCGCCCCAGACACGTTCCCCGCTTTGTTTCCGCCAGCCCCAGTTATAGAAAGCAGTACTCTTATCTTTGGACCAGGATCGGGAGAGTCCAAGACTGTGCAGAAGTTCTTTATTCCCCTTTCGGCCGCTCGACGCCATTAGCACGATGGGGAGCAACAAGAAAAAGGCAAGCAGCGCAATACCGGCGATTAGCATAGTGTCAGCTCTTCAGAGTGTCTGATTGATTCGATTTAAAATCCAACCGCTCGTCATAAAGATATGAATGGATTCAAATTCTTTTTCGATAGGATGCTTTGACAGAAGGTGTTTGAGGAATCAGGCTTCCATACCATTCCCTATTTCAAAATCGAAAAAAACGAAACATAATTATAACATAACAACCTCTTGCTGAATATCCTTATAAAGATGGGATTGAGGCCGGATCGGAAAAAAGAGGGTTATCGGCAGATGACATTTTCGATACGGTCGTCGCCTGTTTGAGGATCGTTTCCATGATTTGGTTGAAGAAGTGGATTCGCATTTTCTTTGGACCGGGGGCGTTGTTCATAAAATCGATCGGTTCCGGTGTTTTGGCGGAGATTCTTTTGAACATCTGATACGGTCCGGATTTCAGCGCTGAAAATTCTTCCCGGTACGTTTCGTCGATTTGCAGGATGATGATCCAGCCCAGTTCGTCGGCGGATTCCTGCTCGATGCGCATTTTGTGACAGGCTTTTTTCATGGCTTTATCGATTGCTTGATTCAAGGGATGATCGCTGATGTCCGGTAAATCGTCCTCTTCGGTTTCCTCTTTTTCCCAGGGCTTGAGAACCTCTTCATCCAGACTCGTACTCTCAATATCCTTCGGGGAGACGGCAATCATGATGGGCGGCGAGGTCATTTTACCGCCGATTTTGGAGATAACGGGGATAAATTTGTCTAAATGAAGACTGTATTGTTCGGCGGCGTAAGCATCGGCGTATCCATTCTCTCCATAGAAAATGACGTTTCGTGGAACGTATTCGATGATTTTACAAAATGATTTCAGGGAAGTGCCTATATTCTTCAAGATAAATTCCCTGAACATCGGCGTCAGGTCTTTCCGAAGCAACAAGTCACGCAATTCCGAGTGATCCACACCTCCGAAGGTAACTCCAGAGGTATAGTGCCAAGTATAGAGAGTTGATTCGATTTTTTTTATCGCATCGAGAGAGAATGATATCTGATCGTTTTCGATTTCCCGTTCGATCGATTGAATGAAGCGATGGTGGTTTTTGATGTCTTTCTCGAAATCTTTAAACAAACCGCCTTTAACACTGGCTTTAAGGGCGCGCATGGCGACTTGTTGATGTTTGTTTTTTTTCGATGACATTTGTTTCATGCAGATACTCTTGAATAGTGTGAGCCAGCGCTCCCAGCCTTCCATTCCCGTGAGGGAATAAACCCGGCCTCCCCCAGGGCAATCGCATGAAATTGTAGAAGAGTTATCCAGATAAAACTTTGAGAA
>CAZSIZ010000535.1:0-2703 GCA_964606645.1 uncultured bacterium | reverse complement strand
CGGGGAAGGATTGTTTAAGCAGGGGCTGATTGTGACCGCTGTCTGTACGAGCTGCCACGGCGTTCACGATATCCTGTCTCACCAGCATCCAGCTTCGAAAATCAATAAGAACAATATTTCTCAAACCTGTATGCAGTGTCACGCTCTAATCGAACAGGTCCATGAGAAAATCATCGAGGGACGGTTATGGGAGGAAGAACCCCATAAAGTTCCCATCTGTGTGGAATGCCACTCGCCTCATGAAATCCGAAAAGTGATTTATAACGCTGAAATCAGCGATCGGACGTGCCTCTCCTGCCATTCCGATCCCAATCACTCGATGGAGAAAGACGGCGAAACCGTTTCCCTGTTCGTCGATGGGGAGAAAATATCTCACTCGGCACACGCGGATATATCGTGCGTGAAATGCCATTTCGATGTCGATCCGAAGGATACGCCCGTCTGTAAGGATATTCAGCCGGTCGATTGTTCGGTTTGTCATGCCGAACAAGTCGTCGATCACAATCAGGGGATACACGGCCGATTGGCCGCCGAAGGTGACGAAAACGCACCGGACTGCCGGTTCTGTCATGGGACACACGGCATACTGCCCAAAACGAATCAACACTCACCGACGTTTTCCCGCAACGTTCCCGCCCTATGCAGCCGCTGCCATGCCGAAGGAAAAACGGTCGCGCTTCTCGACACGGCGGAGCAAAAAGGGATTTACAAAAACTACACGATGAGTATCCACGGCAAGGGGCTGATAGAAAGTGGCTTAACGGTCACCGCCATGTGTACGAATTGCCATACCCCACACCGGCAACTTCCGGCGGACGATCCCGAATCCTCGGTCCATACCCAAAACATCGGCCAAACTTGCGGAACCTGTCACCTGGGCATCTATGAAAAATTCCGTGAAAGCATCCACAGCACCGAAGTGACGAAGACGGATCAACCGCTGCCGGGCTGCAGCGACTGTCACCAATCCCACACGATCAGCCGAGTTGCCGAAAACGATTTCCGATCCCAAATCCTCGCGCAGTGCGAAGCCTGTCACGAGGAACTCACCAGAACGTATTCCGACACCTATCACGGGAAAGTGTCGAAACTGGGAGATACCGTCGCGGCCAAATGTCACGACTGCCACGGCTCTCACAGCATCCATCCCAGTGCCGATCCCCGCTCGAGTCTGCATCATGACCGCATCATCGACACCTGCAAGCAATGTCATCCTGGCTCTCACCGGAAGTTTACCGGGTATCTCACTCACGCCACTCATCACGACCGGGATCAATATCCCGTGCTATATTATTCATTCCTGTTCATGACGGCATTGCTCGCCGGCACGATGGCCTTTTTCGGTTTACACACCGCCTTATGGTTGATCCGTTCGTTGCTATTCCGATACAAAACCGGCAGCAAAATACATGTCCGAAAAATTATTCAGACGGGAAATGGGAAATACATCCGGCGATTTCAGACTCGCCACCGGATCACCCATCTATTCGTGATTGTCAGTTTCCTCTCTCTGGCGTTGACGGGAATGACGCTCAAATTCCCGGACGTGCCGTTTTTCGATTTTGTATCTACCTTTCTTGGCGGTCCCGCCGTTTTGGGAATGATTCACCGGATTGGAGCGATCGTCACGTTCGGCTATTTCGGCACGCATCTTTTCTTTGTCATCCGGATGCTGAAGCGAAAAGAAATTTCTCTGAAAGGCCTGTTTATCGAAGAATATACGATGCTTCCCACCTTGCGGGATTTACGCGAATTCAAGCAGAATATGTTCTGGTTTATCGGGAAAGCGGATCGACCCGCTTTCGGCCGCTGGACCTATTGGGAGAAATTCGATTATTTCGCCGTGTTCTGGGGTGTTTGTATCATCGGCTCGACGGGCCTGGTGCTGTGGTTCCCCGAATGGGCAACCTGGATTCTTCCCGGCTGGGCGATCAACGTCGCTACGGTGATCCACAGCGACGAAGCGTTATTAGCCGCCGCGTTTATCTTTACGATCCATTTCTTCAACACTCATTTCCGCCCGGGCATCTTCCCGATGGACCCGGTCATCTTCACGGGCCGCGTTCCCTTGGACGAGTTCATCGAAGAACGGCCCCGTGAATACCAGCAGATGAAAGAGAGCGGCGAGTTGGAGAAACACCTCGTCGATTCTCCCCCGGAATGGACAGCCCGCCTTGCCGTTATTATCGGATTTATCTTTCTTTCATTTGGCTTGGTGCTGGTTGGGGGTATCCTCTATGGAATGTTATTCATCTATCTGTGACGGGGCGGAAAAAGTGAAAGCAGGACGATACCTAAACCTCGATCTCACCCACACTCTTTGGTTACGCTCCGGTAACAAGTCAGACCTTGCAGACGAAACGGCAAGATAATGTGTTTCATCAGCTATTATCTATACAATATCTTGTGGTCACTAAAAGTGTATTTGACTTTTTGCCGTTTCGTTTTTGGTGAAATACTCTAAAAACAGACGTGAGAAGATTAAATGCCTCCCATTCAAAAAAAACGTAAAAAGAATCTACCTGAAATTGACTTGGATGTCTTAATTAATCCGACATCGACACTCGTTAGAATGATCCAAGTTTTTCATTTAACAACCGGACTGGATTTGTTTCTTGTATTAGATCGAGAAGACGATCATGATGATAAGTGAAGTGTACCCCATTGTCAAGACAAATTTTCACCTATTTTAAGGTAGGTTAC
>CAZSIZ010000534.1:0-2739 GCA_964606645.1 uncultured bacterium | reverse complement strand
AGAAACTTAGGGATTTTTGATGGATGATTGGTTTCAATTAGTGAGGTCTGGATATTGAAAGAGAGATACGGTGCGATGGCCAAGGCGTCGGTGTGTTGGTAGGCATCCTGAAATTCCACGATCCGTTCGGAGACGTAAGAATTCGCCGCTTGAGTCGGCAGAACGCGAATCAAACGTTCGGTTCCGTCGAACACCTGCTCCCATATCCGAAAGATTTGTACCGAGCGGTACGCCGTGTATCGCCAGCCCGCTTCCCAGGGCTTTTCGGCGAAATCCAGTTTTTTCCCTTGCTCTCCAGCGTATTGGCTCTGGAGGAACATGCCGTTCCACGTTTCGTTGGAATATTCGATGTAGATTTTTAGTCCGGGATTCAACTTTTCCTTGACCGTCGATGCAAACTGGTGGATATAGTTGTCGTCAGCCAGATGAGGCATACAGAACCAGGGATCGGTTTTTAAACGGTTGGCTGCGTCGATCATGTATTCAAGCGCGATGCCTTTGTGGGAAAAAGTCGAATCGGCGAGGGTGGGGCGCTCGCTCCACTGCTGAATGGTCGAACCGTTGGTGTGCATCCAGTCCATGAACCGAAGGCACGCTACCCCTTGCCAGCGTTTCAAGAACACTGGATGCCAGGGATCGGTTTCGTACGTTTCGGCAAAACCGGGCATGATTAACCGGATATTCCGAATGTAGTTATTTTGGGTGGTTTCGACGATCTTTAGAAAAAAACCACCTTTGGACGAATCGACATCGATTGCGATCTGTCCGGGTTTACTGGATACGATGGTGGCGTTATTGAATTCGATCTTGCCCTTCCCTTCGTAGAACACCGTATACTGTCCGGATGGATAATGTCCGCCTTGTATAGTACACAGCAGCGTTTCCGCCCAGCAGCCGGGTTCGAGACGCTTCACCCATCCATGAGCGTCGAGCGCGAGTTCCTGGCCTTTTCCCCAACTTTCCCCTTGTTTCTGACTGACCCAGGGCCGCGACATGCGAAACACGTCCACGAAGGGCAGTTCCGTGTTCCAGTCGGCTGGACCGGCCAGGTTGATGCCCAGTCTTGGTTTCGCTTTGGGGATTTCCTCTTCACTATGCGTTATGGGGCCGATGATAGAGAGAAGGACGGTTACTAGAAATTGGTTGACGAATCGTCTGCAAGGCTGGTTCATGGTCGATATCCGTTCTTAAACAGTATGGGAAGTCTCCAGTATTATTGTGAATAATAACACAGAACAATTCAATCGGCAGTAATCGTTCGTTGACAAAAATCGATTTGGCGGTGAAGATTCATCGAGCACAGTCAATCCAATTGAATCGCAACGTTGATACGTAACAATGGAATCGATACGGAAACTCTATCGCATTGGAACGGGACCATCCAGCAGCCACACGATGGCTCCGAGAAAAGCCGCCGGGCAATTTCGCGAACGTCAACCCGATGCCAGCCAGTACCGTGTGACCCTCTATGGCAGCCTGGCAGCGACGGGGCGCGGCCATCGAACCGATACCGCTCTTCGTGAAACCTTTCATCCCATTCCCGTCAAGATTATATGGGAAATGGAAACGCGACTCTCTTTCCATCCCAATGGGATGCGCTTCGAGTCGCTTGACGAAAACGGCGCGATCCGGGAAACGTGGGAAGTCTACAGCACCGGGGGTGGGGAACTGCAAGAGGAAAACGCTCCCCAATCGGCCATCGCTGTCTACGGTCTGATGTCGATGGCCGAGATATTAATTCGGTGTGATGAGACGGGGCAGACGCTATGGGAATACGTCGAGCAATGCGAAGGGGCTGGAATCTGGGACTTTCTTCACGATGTCTGGAAGACGATGTCCGATGCGATCGAACGCGGAATCCGCGCTGAGGGAGTACTGGAAGGGGGCTTGGGTTTGACACGCAAAGCTTGGTCTTTTCACCGCAAGGCCAATACCGGCGGGCCTCATTTTATGCGGACCGGCCTGCTTTCCGCCTACTCATTGGCTGTGGCCGAAGAGAACGCTTCCGGCGGTGTGATCGTGACTGCGCCGACGTGCGGGGCATCCGGGGTGGTTCCGGCGGTACTGCGATATGTGCGTGAAACGATCGACTGCAATGAACAGTCCGTGCTTCGCGCTTTGGCGACGGCTGGATCGATCGGGAATCTCATCAAACACAACGCGACGATTTCCGGGGCGGAAGCCGGGTGTCAGGCCGAAATTGGAAGCGCCTGCGCGATGGCGGCGGGAGCGGCGGCTCAGCTGTTGGGCGGAAGTGTGCGTCAGATCGAATATGCGGCGGAGATGGGTTTGGAGCATCATCTGGGACTGACCTGCGATCCCGTCGAGGGGCTGGTCCAGATTCCCTGCATCGAACGCAACGCTCTGGCGGCGACACGGGCGCTGACGTGTGCGGATTACGCGCTTTTCTCGGATGGAAGCCACCGGATTTCCTTCGACGAAGTGGTCGAAGTGATGAAAGAGACCGGACGCGATCTATCCTTCAAATACCGCGAAACCGCTTTCGGCGGACTTGCGGCGGCCCACCGGCGAAGGCGTCACTGACATCAGGATTTGGGGATGGAGGGCATGATTTTAAGTAGTTTTACATTTATTCGTGTAACCTAAAGGTGATTTTCGGCTTCCCGTTTAGTAGGCTATTCTTTTTTCCTCTATCTCAGATTCTTCTCACTTTTCCTTTATCCTAAAAATAGATAGGGGTTTTTGTGTCGCTTGCCGACATGAAAACCCTATTGGATG
>CAZSIZ010000533.1:0-2762 GCA_964606645.1 uncultured bacterium | reverse complement strand
TCAAGATGTCCAAAAAAATGGGTCGATTTAGGAGTGGATTTGCGAGGTCTGCATTTGGACAAAAATTTGAAATGACAAGACGATATCGTCGCGGCCATTGTGTGACGTTCAAGTAGAAATAGTGAGTGTGAAAACCTTTTTCTAAAACCGTTTTCGATACGATCATCTCATCTCGATCGACATCCAACACTCCAAGGGCCATCCCCCCTTGTTTCAAGTTGACGGAAACGGACAGCTTATCGGGCACATCGAAAATATTAATCCCTTCGTCGGTATTGATTTCAACCACTGGAGATAAAGCCGCATAATGATAATTACTTTTTTTAGTTTCGATACTCAATGTCTGACCATCATCGATCGATAATTCGGCTTCGGCTACCTCAAAATCAGCGAGATTCCATTTTTTTGAAATTAAATTAATGCTGTTTTCAAAAACGGATAGATCGAGAAAATCCGGAGGCGTCGTTGGATCGCTTTTCGCGCCCCACGCGATTTCATACCAGGCGCAACGATCTTGTCCCCAAATTTGCTTGTGCGCGAGGTGCATGTCACTCCCGATCAGTTCTTCCATTTTTTCGTCGTCATACCACTCCGACCAGGGATTATGGCAGTCACCGACACTGGGATCGGAATATCTCGCAAAAACCTTCGGATCGGTCGTGTCGTGGGTTTGTTTGACGAATGCTTCACGATAGATACTGAAAATCATTCCTCCATCACGTTTCAAGTTTTTCTTTAATTGCTTCATCAATTCAATTTGAATGGGAAAAGGCATTGCCTGCAAAACCCCACGACCCCAGACGTAATCGATGTTTTCAGGGAATTCCATAGTGGCGGGATCCTTGATATGGATGTAAGAAAATTGATCGAATCCTTCAAGAGCGCAAGTGCGTTCGATCACTTTCAAGTTCGTTTCGACAATATCCGTACAAATTACTTCAGCACCGGCTTTAAGAAATTGAATTTCTTCATGCCCGATACCACTTCCAATGGCGACAACACGCTTCCCTTGAAAGAGTTCGCAAAAATGATTGATCAGGGGGATATCTTCGCTCGCAAAGAAAAACCGGCTTGCCAGATGCGGGTATATATTCTTTTTAAATTCTTCATCATTGAGTTCAAGTAATTTACTTGTGTCTACTTTGCCTAATGCGCTTGGAGCAAATTTCCAATAATTCCGGGCATCTTCCAGATTGAAATCTTGAATGTCATTTGTGACCATTGCAAAAACCTCTTTTGTTTTTTTATAAACTCTCAACGACTCTAAGTTTATTGATTCTAACCACAAACTCGTTCACGTTCAATCCTTCGCATTTCATCGATTATTCAATCATTACGGTTATATCACAGGTCGACCGTATGAAGCAATTTTAATTTATAAATAATTATAGCGCCCGGCTTTCCGAAGGAGTTGGAGGGAGAACGTGCATCGATGAATCAATTCCCGCTTCTTTTCTATCCCCCATTGTTTCTTTGGAATAGGCGGGGGAACTTTTTTTATCCCGGTAATTTCTCTATGATGGATCGAAGACTGACTATCTCGACGAGAGGAATAATTCTCATGATTCATTACCTGAAGAAATGGATTACGATAAACGTAGGGACTTTGCTCGTTCTGCTGACGGTTTGCCCGTTCGTTCACGCCGATGAATTCGTCAGCGAATGGCCGCAGGAGATCGAACGGATTTGGGTGGGGAAAGAATACTGGGCCAACCGGCTGCAAGACTGGCGAACGATCGAAGGACGCTTGGAATGCGTTGCCAGCGGCGCGAATCGGAACGTGCATCTGCTGACTCACCAGGTTCAGGAACGCCGGGGTGCGTTTCAGACGAGCGTGCGGCTGGGGCGTCTGGGTGAAGACACACTCGCCAAGGGGTGGAGCGGTTTCCGCATCGGGGCGAAAGGATACTACAAGGAATATCGTGACAGCGCCCTCTATGGCAAAGGCCTTCACGCCGGAATCACGACGGCCGGTACACTCTTTATCGGGCAACCGAAAAACACGAAAACCGGCGGTCTCTCATTAACCGATATCGAAATTCGTCTGACCGCCGAACCGGATGGAAATGCGTACAAACTGACTCTGGCGGCGATCGATCCCCGGAATGGAGAATCGCTTCAGCAAATCACACGAAACAAAATCAAACCGGATGAACTGACCGGCAACCTCGCCCTGGTCTGCCATAAAAATCCCGCTCAAAAAGGCAAACCCAATCCAGGACAAGCCCGGTTCTGGTTCAAGGATTGGAAAGTATCCGGGGATAAAATCGAAGCCTATCCCGCTCAAACGTTCGGCCCGATTCTCTTCGCTCAGCATACACTCAGCAAAAACACGCTGAAAATCACAGCACAAATGCCCCCCATCGGAGCAAAAGACAATCAAACCGTCCGCCTTAAAATTCGAGAGAAAAACGGAACGTGGAAAACCGCCGGTGAAGCACCGATCCATCCACTGGCCCGCACCGCCACGATTCGGGTGGACGGCTGGGATTCGACGCGCGACGTTCCCTACTGGTTGGTTTATGCCCTGAAAGAACCGGGCGGAAAAGTGACCCATTATACCTGGGGCGGAACCATTCGTCACGATCCGATCGATAAAGAGACGATCGTCGTGGCGGGTTTCACGGGCAATAACGATCTGGGATTCCCCAACGACGACATCATTGAGCACGTTTTTAACCACGACCCGGATTTGCTGGTCTTTACCGCCCGTTGCCTCATCTATAAATGTTACCATAGTCATGACCCATCAGTAGGTCAAC
>CAZSIZ010000532.1:0-2782 GCA_964606645.1 uncultured bacterium | reverse complement strand
GAAACTTAGGGATTTTTGATGGATGATTGGTTTCAATTAGTGAGGTCTGAATTAGTATTCCCCATTAATCTGTTTTACTAATCCTGGAAGGAGAAGCGAAAATGAGTAAGAAAAATAATCGAGGTATGACAGTGAATATATGGATTGGACTTGCTGCTTTGATGGCCGGTCTCTTCATCCTGACCGGTACGTTATCGGCCCAAGCGGATGCCATCCTGATTTTTGAGCAGGGCAAGGACGGATACGAAGGCGCGGCGGACGTTCAGATTTATACACTGGACCGCGGCGTCGATCTGAGCAAGGCCTACTTTCTCATGTGGGACGGCAACGGTATCCCTGACGATCAGCAGTTTGTCATGATCCGCTTCAAGGACATCGTGGGCGATGCGCCCAACCAGATTCCTGCCGGTCGAACGGTCAAGCGGGCTTTTATCAGAATGCAGGTCAATCCCGATCCCGGCGGAGGGAATTCAGGACAGATCGCAAGACTGGATGAAATGCTGGTCCCATTTAATAACGGCCCCTACGACACCCAGCCATTCGCGGATGGACAGCCGGAATCCGGTGTTCATTTCACGGAAGACAACGAAGTTGAAATCCCAGGGCCGCCTCACGAGGCCGTTCTTCTCATCGATGTCACCACGACCCTCAATCGATGGATATCGGGTGAAGCAGAAAATCACGGTTGGATTCTGCGTCCCGGAGGAAGCAATGGCGTCATCGTCCGATCCGTGGATTTCAAGATCGATGGAGAAAAACGCCCTATTTTAACCGTGAACACGCCTTCGGGGCAGTACACCTTCCGTGATGGGAAAAAAGAGTACGATGGGTGTGTCGACACATGGGTCGAAGAAAATGATACGGACCGGGATGTCGGACGCACAAGCAACAGTTTGGCGGATGGGGGAGTCAGTGGCGGCGCTGCTGACGGAACCTGGCCGCTGATCCGTTTCGACAATATCTTCGGAGCCGGACCGGATCAGATTCCGCTCGGAACACCGATCGATTCGGCTAACTTAAGAGTCTCCGTTTATAATGGAGGTGCAGCCACCACCATCCACGATCTCTTACCAGGACATCCTTTCAATGAGTTGAGTCAAGGCGAAGCGCAGGTAGCCGGGATCGAACCGACGACGTATGAAACATTTGGTGAGGTCATCTTTGACTGGGGTTCCGAGTTCTTCGATATCGACACACCGCTCGATAAGATCGAGACTGGCTTCATGGGACCAGTGGAACTCGACGTAACCTCGTCCATTGCCCGCTATTCTCAGGGGGAAGAGAACTCGGGCTGGATTTTCTCGCACGCGGGCGCTTTCGGCGGTAATAACGACGGGGTCGAATGGCGGTCGAGCGACTGGGATAATCCCATGGACGTCGCTCCCGAACAGCAGCCTGAATTGATCGTTACAACCGATGCGGGCGAATTCCGTTTCATGGATCGAGTGAATGGGTATGAAGGAACCGTGGACACACACATCGAAGAAGAAAACCCGGATAACGTGCAGGGACGCGCTGCGGATGTCCTTGCGGATGGCGGCGAGAACAGTGGAATACCTGATGGAACCTGGCCTCTGATGCGTTTCGATGGCATTTTCGGGAGCGATCCGGGACAAATCCCGCCCGGCGCGTCGATTCAATCCGCCGTTTTAAGAATTTCCGTTTACAATCCGGGGAACGAAACCACGCTCCATGATTTGAAACCGGGTCATCCCTTCAACGATCTGTCAACCTTCGAAGCCGAAGCCGCTGGTGTGGAAACTACCACCTTCGCGAACTTCGGTGACGTTCGAGTCAGTAACGGAGCGGACTTTTTCGATATCAACGCGGTGCTCGATAATATTCCGGCATTCAAGGAAGGCCGAAGAGACTTGGATGTCACCTCGTCCATCCAGCGTTATGCCAACGGAGAAGAGAACACCGGCTGGATCTTTCACCATGGAGGCGCTTTTGGCGGGCCCAATGACGGTGTCCAGTGGCGTTCAAGCGAATGGGGATCGGAAGAGCCGCCGAAACTGATCGTCAATACGACGGGCGGCGAATTGGTTTTCCAGGATGGTTTGAATCGCTACCAGGGAACGGTTGACACGCAAGTCAATAGTGGTAACAACGCGCATCTGGTCCTGGGCAATGACAGCACCTTCTGGAGTGATGGCGAGGATGCGGGTGGAGATAATTCCGCCCTGCTGCGTTTCGACAATATTATCGGCGATCGAGCGGGACAAATCCCTTCCGGCGCGACGGTTCTTTCCGCCCAGATCGTGCTGACGATTACCAATGAAGGCGGTGTTGCGAATGTCTTCGATATGATGCCCGGCTTTCCTTATGATGATGAAACGACGACTTACGAAAACTTCGGTGACCTGCTCTATGGTGAAGGAGAGATGTTCGCTCCAGACATTATTGCATCGAGTCCCGGCGCGGGATTTACGGGCCGCTGGGGATTCGATGTCACCGCAACGATTCAGAGATACGCCGCCGGGGAACCCAATACGGGATGGGCGATTATTCCCGATGAGGATGATGAGAGTTATACGAATGGCGTGGGATTCTTCTCGCACGAAGGATTCATCCAGGAAGGTGAAAGCGGCGCGACGAAGCTGATCGTCGAGATCGAAGGCGAACCGAACGAACCGGTCGCCGTCGAAGATTTCATGGTTTATTGATCGTTCATAAATAAAAAGAAAGAGAATTGCTAGTAAACGAAATAAGGTGCTTTGGAATGACGTAACAGGTCAGCCATTTGAAGTAATGACAGGGGGGAATGGGGGCAATTTTCCAG
>CAZSIZ010000531.1:0-2784 GCA_964606645.1 uncultured bacterium | reverse complement strand
TTGGATCTTCTGTCTGGCTATTTATGCGCGGCTATATAGCACGTGTTTTTCTATCCCTTCAATGCACAGATTCTTGTGAGGAACCTTTCAGTCTCCCCTCTGAAATTTGTACAATGAACTTTGATTGTACAATCCGGTGGTTCGTTAAAAGAACAACGCTCAACATGATAAAATAATTCAGAAAAAAATGTCTGAAAAGTGTTGTGTACAACAGTCGATTGTGCAATGGAAAATAGCGGAATTAAGGGAAATTACGGGAAACAGAGAAAAAGGGGATATTCAAAAAAGCCTTATTTCAAGGTGCTTTGGGAAGAAAAAAGTAAGCGGGAGACGGGGATCGAACCCGCAACCCTCAGCTTGGAAGGCTGATGCTCTAGCCAAATTGAGCTACTCCCGCAAGAAACGGATTTCATTATTGCTTTATTCATCGATCTGTCAAGCGCCTTTGGCTGTTTTCAAGTTTATGAATCCACGCTTTCGAGGGGAATAATAGATACACTCTTCGTATCAATGTATTTGTCCTCCCTCGTTCCAGCAGCATGGGAATCTAAAACACTCCATGAAATTTAATTGAATTGATCCGGCTGACGGCGCAGGCTAGTGACGGCCTGTATTCGTCGTATGACTATCGTAGGAGAACTCTCTTCCAGCCTTCCATTCCAAAGCGGATATCCCGTTCGACAAATTCCCAAACCACCACTTTCTTATTCCGTAATAAATGTGGCTTTCGGGCTAGCTCCTGCCGAACCAGGGTGGAGGCCCCGCCATCATTGACGATCGAAGCGATCGGCGTTCTCATTTCATAAGCCAAGTGAGAAACGAAACCGGCGGAACCCGGCTCATCCCGTTCGTAGATTCGTAAGAAACTATCGCCGATCACCAGGATTTCCGATTCGGGATCATCGGTGTAGGGTTGTCCGTTCACGGCATTCATCACCTGGGTACAGTGCAGAAGTTCCGGCTTGAAGCATCGTTCGAGCGACGGAAGATCGATCATTTGTAAAACATCCCCATAACGTGAAAATGAAACTGGTTTTAAGACATAGTCCGCCGTTCCCCGATTCACCCACCCCAGTTCATCCAGCCGCTCGGCTACCCGTTTGGCCGCGTGGTGCATTCCTTGGCTGGACCAGTGGGTATCTTGTTCGAGGTACAATGCGTTTTGCCGAATCGATGGCTGCTGATACAACGCGAAGATATCCGCCAGTTCGATCCCGACGGCTTGGATATCGTTTAATACTTTTCTGGTCCGTGCAGAAACTCGCTCACGTTTTCTTTCCGCTCGAGCCGTCAGCATTTCCGGATAGACGCTGGCCTTTCCCGGCGCGGGAACGAGCAGCAAGTGAATCCCACGGGCTTGGAGTTGATCGCGGAAATCCACGATAGCAGAAACGACGTCTCGATCGCCCGTTAAGGATTCATTCCGAGGAGGCCACGGTTCGATAAGGTATCGAACGCCGGGGCGGTAAAAGAACCAGCCTTCACGGCCCATGAGCGCTTTGTCTCCCGTGTCTTTCAGCACCGTAAATTGAAGAAAGCGCATAAGGGGTTGGCACTTAGCCGAAAGAACGCTTCGATCTTCCAACTCGTTCTCGAAATCTCTCAAATGAGTTCGATCGGGTGTCTGTAAAAGCAGTTCAGCAATAAACGGACGCTCACCGTCTCTCGCTTCGATCACCGATTGCACGATACCCTCAGCAAAAATGATCAGGAGAAAGGCGAACGATAAAAAAGTTCTATGATTCAGGAGCATCGACTATTCTTTCCTTAAAATTGAAAATATAAAAATGGATTGAATGTCTGCGCGAACATCGCCATCAGTGAAAAGCCGAACAACACCAGCAATAAGACAGTTTTAGTCCATGTCAGGCGTTCAACCCAATCGAACGCCTGAATTTTTTGACAGGCCAAAATCGTACAGAGAATCATCAACAGAATATTTCCTTGGGTATAGAGTTCCGCCGCTAGCAGGATAGAACCATCGCTGGCGCTGCTGAGGGCGAACATCGCTTTAAAAAAGTGGACGGCTTCTTCGAGTGTCGGGCAACGGAATAAAACCCATGAGAACAGGACCAGAACGAACGTGAGGCTGACTCGCACGAACCGGGGCATCCGGTTGTAAACGCTTTTCTTTCCCCGCCAACGTTCGAACGCCAGCAGCATGCCGTGATACGCCCCCCAAATCACGAAAACCCAGCTCGCGCCGTGCCAAAGCCCACCAAGCAGCATCACGATCGTTAAGTTGATATAAACGCGCCGAGTGCTCACCCTGTTTCCGCCTAGCGGGATATACAGATAGTCGCGCAAGAATGTGGAGAGGGAAATATGCCAGCGCCGCCAGAAATCGGTGATGCTGTCGGCGTGGTAGGGCGCGTTGAAATTGCGGGGAAACTCGAAACCGACCATGCGTCCCAGCCCGATGGCCATATCGGAATAGGCGGAGAAATCGAAGTAAATCTGAAACGCATACGCAGTGACACCGAACCAGGCATCGAGCATTCCGGGAGCTTCGGCGTTAAAAACCTCGTCCGCCGCTTTTCCGATCAGGTTAGCGAGAAACAATTTTTTAGCGAATCCCAGGATAAACAACGCAACGCCGGAAGAGAATTTATCGATGGAGTGCGTGCGGGTCACCAGCTGTCCGGCGATGGTGTTGTAACGCACGATCGGTCCGGCGATCAGCTGCGGGAAGAGCGCGACGAAGCAGGCAAAATCCCAAAATGATCGAACGGGCGGTGCGTCTCCCCGGTACACGTCAACGGTGTAGCTGATGCTTTGAAAGAT
>CAZSIZ010000530.1:0-2790 GCA_964606645.1 uncultured bacterium | reverse complement strand
CCAGCAGAGCCGACCTCCGTTTCACCTGGTAATTTACACTATCGAATGGATTGTTAAAAACTTGAGAAATTTTGAAAGAAAAAACATTCTGTCTGTGTTCAAGTCACTTCCATATTTGACTAACTTCTGAGGCCCCATGGAAGTAACGGTCGGTGTAATTTATTGTCTCAATTTGGGAGTAAAATCCTCGCCTTCAGGCGAAATCTTCAGACAGAATAGCAACATGAGTAAATATAGGAGATCGTCCTATGCCAAATATCGTCAATATATCCACTTCGTATGGGTAATGAACAATCTTCAGGTAATGGTTGCAAGTCAAAAAGTTTCCTCAAAATCGATACGGATTCTTCCACGGATTATAACAGCATTGGATTAAAAGACGGGTTTTCTAACACCGCAATCAGAACGATTAACGCTCGAACGAGATCGTCCTGATCGTCCCAAAGAAGCACGTGGATACCACGATTGTCGAGTTGGATGGATAGGGCGAGTTGCTCGGCGGTTGGTATTATTAATTACTCATAACCTCATTATTAATTCTGTAACGTTCCAATAACTGTTCCGCCAAAGGATGCACTCTCAAAGGTTGTTCACCCTTTTCAGGTTCTCTGACAAGCAATCCAATAGGAGATCGAAGTAACGTTGCGGCAGAACTGAGACCCACTTTTTTTTGATTGATTTCTTCTAAAAGTTCCAGTTCTCTGGAGCCGTAATCCTGATAGGCTCTTTCCACAGCGAAAACGATGGTCTGCGCCTCTGAATATTCTATTTGCTGATGCCCTGCCAAATGGGCTTCTTTACTTGCATCGATCACAAATTGGATGAACGATCGGAAAATTCCACCACTATAATGCGCAAGAATCTTTAAACTCTCTAGTGTTATGAGTTTGGACAATCCACAACTTTTAATAATTTCATGTTAGATATCAGGGATCGTCTCGCTATCTAATTCAGGGATTTCTAATGAGTATATCATTATTGGTTTTCCCCAATAGGATTCCACTGAATGTCTCATATTTCCTAACGTGTATTCGTAAGGGGCTGTCATGATAATTGAGGCATTAATCTTTTCCCATTGAGGAACAACTTCAGTGAGCACTTCTCTAGCGGCGTCTGAATCTCGAATTTTATCTACATGATCGACTATAAGAACTGGTTTAACTCCATGTTGATAATCTGTAATCCACCCTAAAAATATGTTTAATAAGTTTATCAAACTATCTGGAGCCAATCCAAAACGATCTTCCCGTCGAGAAACTGCCTCATGTTGAGCTGTTTTTCCTAAAATTAAATGAACTGCTTTAATACATCGTTAAAATAAACAGGAAAATTCATTCCACCAGATCGGAATATAATTTTCTTATCTTCTTCTGAACGTTCTCCCTTTAACCAATCCGTTAATCTCATTAAAATTTCATCTTGAAACTCATTATATTTATTTCTAATCGCATCTGGTTTTCGATCTAAATTTGTTATTCATAAATTTGAAGAGAACCATAAATCTATGAATATAGTAAGAAAAACACCTGTTGCCCCACATTTTTCAGGATGTTCATCCTTTTCAAGGTCGCAATATACTAAATAACCTGATTTTTATATAGCCAATCTTTGACGAAAGAAATGTCACAACTCAGAAGATTTTCCTTCACCGATCTGTCCTGTAACAAGTGTACGTGCTTTTCCTTGTCAGCTTTCTACTTCTAATTTCATCCTTTTTTGAAGATCACCTCCACGTTCTTGATGCTCTGTTTCTTCTTCATACTTTCCCGTACCTGCGGGCTTTTCCGCATTTAACTTACCTAAAACGGTGCGCAATATTTGAAGATCGTTAAGAAACGCCATTGGAAATCCTCTAATAAATCAGTTTAAAAGAGATATGGCTATATTAATAAAAACCGAACTACTTTTCAATAAGTAGCCCGGCTTTGGAAAATATCAAAACTTATTTCTTTCGGTAGGAATTTAGAAAAAGGATGAACAAGCAGACGATAATCGCGCCCGCTGCATCGGCTGCGATGTCATAGGGGTCGGGGGTTCTTCCGGGGACGAATTGCTGGTGGAACTCATCGGTCGCGCCGTAGAATACCGTGAATGCGATCGAGGCGATGGCGGTTTTGAACGAAACACGGGGATAATTGCCTTTCAACAAAGCCCGCAGAAATAAGAATGCTAAAAAGCCGAACAAGAACGCATGGACACATTTATCCACGTGATACGCCCAGGGAGGCATCTCCACGGGAAAATGCGTGCGGGATGACAGGAAAAAGATCAATCCCATGTGCACCACAAGCGGCAGCCAAAATCGCAACAGTATTCGCATTGATCGTCTCTCTACTCTCATCGGACGCAGCCGGAACAAAAAAGAGTAATCAGTTGTCAGTTATGAATGGGGCTTATTGTTTAACAAATCGAAAAAAATTGCTTGCATTCGGTCTGCCGCATCCCATTGTGTCAGCGTGTTATCGTTTAATTCTTCTTGCAGCGATGTGACGGTCAAGCCGGGTATCCCACAGGGAACGATTCGGCTGAACGCTTCATGCTGAGGGATTATATTGACCGACAGGCCGTGAAAAGAGAACCCCTTGCGAATCCGCACTCCGATAAATCCGATTTTCCGGTCAACGATCCACGCGCCGACTTTCCCATCGATCCGCCGGGCGGTGACACCGTATTCCGCGCACAAACGGATCGTCAGTTCTTCAAGAAAGCGCAGGAAGGCGTGGATTGTGAATCTCCGCTGGCGTAGATCGAGGATGGGATAGACCACCAGGTGACCCGGCCCGTGGCAGG
>CAZSIZ010000529.1:0-2836 GCA_964606645.1 uncultured bacterium | reverse complement strand
TTCAAGATGTCCAAAAAAATGGGTCGATTTAGGAGTGGATTTGCGAGGTCTGTCCATTATTCATGGATGATGCTTGACGTGACGCATTCTGGCATGAGAGAATTTGATGAAATCGAGAAATCGGGTAATTTTTGGGATTAAATGGGAAATCCAAGTAGAATGCATTTGCAGATTCTTTCATTCACGGAGTGTTAAATGACTGAACGCAATTTCTCTGCTACGCCCGTCCAATCATGCGACCGAATTTTTGCCTTGGATGTTCTTCGCGGATTCGCCCTGCTGGGCATTTTACTGATGAACATTCAATCGTTTTCCATGATCGAAGCCGCTTATTTATTCCCGACAGCCTACGGTGATTTCAACGGCATCAACCGCCTGATATGGATCGTGTGCAATTTGTTCGCCGATCAAAAATTCATCAATCTTTTTTCGCTGATGTTCGGAGTGGGGATTGTTTTAATGACTGGCCGAATCGAAGCGGCAGGGAAGAAAACCGCTGGTTTATATTACCGGCGCACGCTGATCCTTCTGCTGATCGGACTCATGCACGCGCATCTTTTTTGGTATGGAGATATTCTAGTCGTGTACGCCCTTTGTTCGTTTATTGTATTTTTTTTCCGCAAACTCTCGCCCAAAATTCTGGTGTCGCTTGGAATTCTGTTCATCTGCGTCCCTTTTTGCTTCAACATGTTTGCAGGATTCAACATGCCCTATTGGCCGCCGGAAGCCCGTGAGGAATTTTCGTTGCAATGGCTGCCTCATGAAGAAATGATTGAAGAAGAGATAGAAATCTACCAAAGCGGGTGGCTGAGGCAGATGGAACATCGTGTTCCAACGGCATTTGTCTTCGAAACTTTTATTTTTTTGATTTGGGGCTTCTGGCGGACGAGCGGCCTGATGTTCATCGGCATGGCGTTGTACAAGATGGACGTCGTAACGGGAGAACGGTCTAAGAAATTTTATGCCGGAATGACCGGAATTGGCCTGGCTATAGGGATTTCGCTGACTGGGTATGGCATTCACCGGAATTTTCAAGAGAACTGGGCGGTGGAATATTCGTTCTTTCTGGGATCGCAATATAACTATTGGGGCAGTTTTTTCACCAGCGCCGCTTACATCGGCGTTGTCATGCTGATTTGTAAATCGTCCGTATTCCGCTCTTACACAAAACCATTGGCCAATGTAGGGCGGACTGCCTTGTCCAATTATCTTTTTCATACTTTCGTTTGCACAACGATCTTTTATGGACATGGATTCGGTTTGTTTGGCCAGGTCGATAGAATCGGTCAGATTGTCATTGTCATTCTGATTTGGATATTGCAGCTCATCATCTCTGCGGCATGGATACGGCGCTTCCACTACGGTCCATTCGAATGGTTGTGGCGCACATTCACGTATATGAAAATCCAGCCGTTCAAACTGCGAAATTCTTCATGAATTTATTAATACAATCATTATTATCATGACCGGTTTAATTCTTGCTTGACCAGTTTTCATTGGTATCTTTCTCAAACGGCAGTTTCAGCATAAACATTGTTTCTATTGAGAGTCATCCAACATATAATATATGGTTCTCTATCGACTATTAAAGGAAAAAACGGAGGGATCGATCATGAGAGGGAAAAAAGTGTTGTTTTATCTTGCCGTCATCGGAATTTTCATGACTTTAAGCCTGGATACGGTGGCGCAGCCCAATTTCAACTATTTGACAGAAATCGAAGCGTATACACCGATGGCGATCGCGGCGGATGAGAACGGCGGACTCTACTACACCTATTTCACGTTCGACGGTCCCGAATTATCCCGTGTTTATTATGTCGCCGATCCTTTAAGCGAACCCGCTCTCGAAAGTCATCGAGCCATCGTGGATGAAGACCCCAGCCCGGCTGGCCGGGGATGGCACGGTCTAGCGGTCGACGACACCGGCGCGGTCTATGCGGCACTGGAAACGGGGAGCGGTGATACGTGCGAAGTGAGAAAACTGACCCCGGCCCCGGAATTCGCATTGGATGAGAATTTCTTCGGGGGGATTATTATGGACGGGCAGCGTCACAACGGGATTGCCTGGATGGGACGGGACACTCAAGGAATCGGAACGATTGCCGTTTCGACGTTCACCACCTGCGAAATCTGGAACGCCGATGATGGCAATCTGATCGTAACGGCGAGTGGGGGCGAAAGTTATCAACGGGATTGTGCATACAATCCAACGAACGGGGATATTTACATTTCGACGAACAAAGACCGCTCCGGTGAAGGTTTATCCCAGCGGTCTGTCAGCGTATGGACGGGCGGTTCCCTGGAAAATATCGAAGGATACAGTGCGGAAATCACCAATGGATTGGTTGAAGAAGGCGCGGCGAATTCGACGTGGGGAATCAACGGTCAGCAGATCGGTTTCGATGCCTCGAATGGACTGATTATGATTGCGTTTCGCGACAGCGGGCAAGATGAATTGAATAATACCTTGGGCTTTTACGATCCGGCCGATCCGTCGGCGGCTGTACTTCGTCTCGATGCGTCGGAGTCTCCGAACGGACCGTTTCAAGGGCCGGCCGATGCTGTGACCGTTCAGACGGAAAACGAAACGCTCTTGTTTGTATCGGATACCCCCGCGGATCGTATTGTCATTTTCTCGACTGGCGCAACTGCGGTTCAGGAGTTTATGCTTTATTGATAGAGTCATTCAGTACGATAACAAGGTTGTGGTGTGGGCTTCCAGCCTACACAGTGACATGAAGCAGGCTGGAAGCCCGCACCACAAAGAGACTCAATGAAAACGGGTTCCTCACAAGAATCTGTGCATTGAAGGGATAGAAAAACACGTGCTAAATCG
>CAZSIZ010000528.1:0-2853 GCA_964606645.1 uncultured bacterium | reverse complement strand
GAGAGCACTCGCGAAAACGCTTTTAGCCGAGGGCGAAGAAGCCGTGACGTTTCTTTTGCTCGAAATTGCGATGAGAGTGAAGGAATCAAAACCGTTGTCCCCCCGAAAAATCCTATCTGAGTACAGAAGTTCGGTTTTGGAGAAGAAGGCAAAGTCTACTCGAGGATTCTTCATCTGCCGTGTCTATTAGAATGTAAAAATTTTGAGTCGTCATGAATATCTAGGCGAAAAAAAGTCAATTTCCAGGCATGAAACTTGAAAAGTTAGATGGGAGTTTTCCTTTTCTCCACAGAAATCTGCGTTGAGTTTGACGATCTACGCAGCGATTCGAAGGTATTTGTGATGGAGGCCGCCCAGTACTGGGATGGAGATGACCTGATCGGGGGAGTTGAGCGCCGACGGTTTCTCGTGTGCGATGGGCGTATCGCCGTCCAAACCTTGGTGAGGCCGGGATACGTGATAGTACTCAATGAACTCTCGCAGTAGCCGGTCAAGATGTGCTTGGCTCAAAACAATCACGTGATCAAGCAACTCGCGGCGTAGGGTGCCGATGAATCTCTCCACGTAGGGATTCTGCCACGGACTCCGGTATGCGCTACGAACCTCTTGGATACCGCATGAATCCAAGAAGGCTCGTACGCCATGGCCGTAGATGCCGTCGTTATCGCGAAAGAGGTAACGGGGCTGTTGACCGAAGGGCATGGCTTCTCGCAGCTGTTGGATAATCCATTTCATGGACGGGTTGTACGTGATCCTGAAGTGAAGAACTTGCCGCCGGGCGTGGTCTAGGACTACGAAGACATACAGCCTGTTGAACGTCAGCGTCGTGACGGTGAAGAAATCAATCGCCCAGGAATTATCCACGTGATTTCGAAGAAAGGGTAGCCAAGTCGTTGATTTCTCGCGGGGCTTCTTTGGCTTGAGCATATACTTGCGGATAGTGTCTTCACAAGGTGGCTCAACGCCAAGAAGCAACAGTGTATCCCGGATTCTTTCTGCGCCCCACAAGGGATTTTCCTTGCTCATTTTTCGGATCATATCCCGCAGTTCCTTTGGGATCGGTGGCCGCCCGGAACGGGGGCGTGATTTCCAGCGCCAGAACTGCCGAAAGGCCCTGACATGCCATTTCTTGACCGTTGCCGGTTTTATCACTCGCGCCCAGGATTCCCAGTGATCCAGAAACTTCGAAAGAACCACCCACAAGAGGCGGAATCCGGATGAAAACCGGAGACGTCGATTCTTCCTTTGCAACAAGTGATATTGACAGACCGCGAGTTGGCTTTCGGCAGCCAGAAGTCTGGCGGCCAGTTTCGCTCGGGGGCAGATCAGTGCCCATACGAACGACCAGCCATAACCGATGATCTCGAAGATGCAGGCAGCCACATGCGAAAGGCTTCTCAGTAGATTGAATAGCGTAGTCATACCATTGAAATAGCGCAGTCCGCTCTACACCGCAAGCCGTCGTAAGTCATTGCATTACAACGAGGACAGAGTTTTTCGGGGGGACACCTAGAAACTTAGGGATTTTTGATGGATGATTGGTTTCAATTAGTGAGGTCTGTATATTAAAGAGTTTGTTGAAATTCCTCTCACAACCGAATGGAATGATGTATGATTTGAGTTTGTCAGATCGTTTCTAAGCGCCTGTAGCTCAGTTGGATAGAGCGCCGGATTCCTAATCCGAAGGTCGCGCGTTCGAATCGCGCCAGGCGTATGACTTTTTAAGCCCCTGATTCCAGGGGCTTTTCTTATTTTAACCCTATGAACATTGACTATACGCATTTTATTGAACGGAAATAAACACCTGTAATCCTATGCAAATTAATGCTATCCTATGTAAACCTTTACTATAAAAATATGGGAAGATATGGGAAAAACGTCTAAAAAATCACTCAGATATGGGGAGAATATGGGAAGAATTCGCTGGCAGAGAATACGCGATCTTTTTCCTATAACGAAAAAATGAAACGACGCGACTATGGGACCGGCTCAATCCGGCAACGAGGGGAACGGTGGTATTTTCGGTATCGATTGCATGGGAAATATCACGAGCAGGCGATTGTGGATCCGGATACTGGAAAAAATCCTCGAACGAAATCTCACGCGGCACGGATCGCGCAGATCATGGGGGCCGTCGTCGCCGGACAACAACGTGCGGGTTTCCGCGGCGCGGAACATATCTCATTGGCGGAAATTGACCAGGCTTTTTTGATGGCATTTCCGCAGGCGTACAGTAAACGGGATCGTATTTCCAGGCGGGCGGCCATGCGTCGCTTCTGTGAGACTTTTCCGACGGTGGGCGACGTTTCACATGAGGGGATTGGGAAATACGTCTCACGGCGATTAGAGACGCCTAAAGAGCGTGGCGGGGGGAAGCGGTCTCCGGCGAGTGTCAATCGGGAACTGGCCGTGCTTCGACGGCTGTTGAACTGGGCTAAAACTGTCGGGAAAATCGAAAGTAGTCCAATGGACGGGTATCGGATGCTGAAAGAGGATCGGCATCGCGATCGCATTCTGTCCGATGAAGAGATTGGACGGCTGCTCGATGCGCTGCGGGCGGAACGATTTTTTTCGATTCGGTTGATCGTGAAGATCGCGCTGTTTCTGGGGATGCGGCAGGGGGAGATTTTTAAACTGCGGTGGGAGAACGTGGATCTCAAAAAACGGCTCTTTGATTTCGAGCATAAGGATCCCACGGCCGGGCCGGTTCGGCGGGGGCGAGTGGTTCCCGTGCCTTCCGGGCTGTGGAAGGAATTGATGGCCTGGCGGAAGAAGCAACGGCCTGCGAGTGAGTGGGTGTTTCCTTCGCCCCGGACCGGTGTGAAACTGGATAACATCCGGAAGTCGTGGGCG
>CAZSIZ010000527.1:0-2866 GCA_964606645.1 uncultured bacterium | reverse complement strand
GGGCATGGGCAGGGGCCTGCCTCTACACGTTCTACGCGCGGACGTTTAATCCCGCCCTGGGAATGCCGCCCTTTTCCTTTGCGCCATCCGATTTATAAACACCGCTCTCTTCCATTTTGATGAAATCGGAAATTTCATGAACGATCGTATCGCTTGAACGCTTCAGAACGAGCCGGTTGGCTTGATTGATTTCTTTGATATTTTCTACCGTGTTTTTAAGCGACATCCCCGCCCGTTCCAATTCTTCACAGTTGACTGGAGGCAACCATTCCAGGAGGTCTTTTAATAATACACTTTCCCGGTCATGGCCTAACTCGGACGCGATTTCTTTCGTGATTTGACTGCGTTCTTGTTCCAGTTCTTCCACTTCGCTAACCAAGTCGCTGATTTTCTCCGTGTTTTTCAGAAGTGCACTTGCGTCGGCGAGCGCTAGAAAACGTTGTTCGTCTTTCTTAGCGAGAAAAAGTTTTTCGTGAACTTTTGTTTCCCGCTCGAGGAGTTGGGTGAGTGTTTTTACATTCATGATTTTACCCTCGGGAATTATCGATCCGGCTCGTTGATACCCGAGACCGGCTGCCAAGAGGCATCATTGGATTCTCCGCTTTTGGAAGATCGATCATCCTCGGTCCTTCGTTTAATTTCATGAAATCTTCCGTGCTGGGTTTCAGGGGGATGAAATCTTCTTTCGTGTTGTTCCCATTTTTCAATTGAATAAACGCATCATCCCCCGTTTTTTCTTCGCGCCGGGACTCTGAACTTTCTTTCATTTTCAATTCATCGTAGATTAGCCGGTCGATGCCCAAATCGCTGGTTTCCGCTAACTGTTTGGCCAGGTGGTCATCGACGATATCGGTATACATATCCGTTGCGAAGGAGCTTCCCAGGATTCCATCTTTAGGGATGGTTTTTCGCATCTCTTTCAACAACTGACGGAAGACCATCGCTTCGAAATCATTGGCGATCTCTTTCATCTTGCTGTCGTCGAGTTTTTTCCCACCCCGAAACGACATCATGCGGAGAGAATCGAGTTTTCCTTCATCGCGGATGGAAGAGATTGTGCCTGGATCGATTCTTAATGTGTCAGACATTTCGATTCCCTAATTCATCAACTTGACTTCGGCTTTAATTGCTCCCGCAGAAGCCATGTTTTGAAGGATGGCGATCAAATCTTGAGGCGTGAAACCCAACGCGTTCAGGTTGGTGATCACTTCTCCGATGGTGGTTCCCTTAATCACCGTGACTTTATCGCCTGTCTGGGCTTGTATTTGCGGTGTCTGTGTCACGACAGGCGGAACGGCAACACCGAAACCGGCTGGCGTGACTTGGGGCGTTGTCTGGATCGTGATCCGCAACGCACCGTGAGCAATCACAACGTTACGAACTTTGATATCCTGCCCGGCGACAATCGTCCCCGTGCGTTCGTTTATCAAGATAACAGCCGGTTCGTCGGTTTCGATTTGAGCGTCGTCGACATAGGCGATCGCACCCACCAACGAACCAAATGATTGATTGCCCAGAACGATTCGACCTTGGTCATCCATCGTGACATAAACTCGAACGGCTCCTGCGTCTTCCGCAACGGCAATGTTGTATCCACAGAGGGTGTTGATTTTCCGTTCGAGATTGGAGGCGGTTTTAAAATCAGGCTCTTGAAGCAGCCAGCGAAGCGTATTGCCGTCCTGGAGCACGTTTTGAATAACCGGTTCGCCTTCAATGATGGCTCCTTTGGGCATGTGAGCGACCACAGGATGGTTCAACTGAATCGATGCTCCACCCCCACCTGCACCACCTGCCGCCGCCTGAAATCCACCGATGGATGTACTACCCTGGGCGAGAGCATGAATTTTCCCGTCGGCCCCTTTCAGTGGCGTTGGAAAAAGTGTTCCACCTTGAAGGCTCTCGGCCTTACCAATGCTGACGACGGTTGTACTGATTCGGGTTCCCGGTCTGGCAAAGGGAGGAAGGTTGGCTAGAACGATGACTGCCGCCACGTTGTCGGGAACGACTTCCGTCCGAATGATATCCGGGTCCAACACATTGATTCCCATTCCGGCCAGGAGGTTCGTTAACGTCTGGGCAGTAAATCCACGCCGTCCGTCACCCGTTCCAGCCAAGCCACCGACCAGTCCATAGCCGATCAGCGGATTGTCCTGAATACCATCGAGTGAAGCGATATCTTTCACCCGGGACACAAGCGGTTGCGCGTCGGCCTCAAGTCCCGTGGCAATTAAGAGAAAAATAATGAGAAGAAGAAGAAAAGTGGCTCCAGCCACTACGTGGAAAAAGAGTTCCTGTAAATGCGAGTAATCGGTGATCCGTTCTTTAATCGTCTGCAAAGTCATGATCCATCTCCCATGTCATTAATTCGTCCTGTTCTCCCTCAGAAGATCCGCCAAAAATCAAACCTTGCAGACGAAACGGCAAGTTAATGGTATTCATAAGCCTATCTTTCATACACGATGTAGTGGTTGTTAAACATGTTTTCGTTTTATTGCCGCTTCGTTTTCACTATCAAAACATGAAATTAAACAATTTTTGGAAGAAGGTCGGATTCGACATTTTGGATAGTGTCCCGTCTCCCAGATAACTGATTTCCGCATCCGCTACTTGGTGTGAATAAGTCGTGTTATTGATGACGTCTCTCGGCCGCACTTTGCCGGAAAGAACGATCGTTTTGTATTCCTGCCCGATGCGAATCGTTTTCCGCGCTTCGATCAGATAATTACCAGCGGGATCGATACGCACGATGGTTGCCGCGATTTGTGAGGTAAAGCGGCTGGTCCGGTCGACTTCCGCTTCGCCTTTGAAGGCGTTAGACGAGTCCCATTTCAGCCCCGGCGCATTGGCGGTGCTTCCGAACAATTTC
>CAZSIZ010000526.1:0-2908 GCA_964606645.1 uncultured bacterium | reverse complement strand
GGAGGTTCATTGCCACCGCTTTAGTTCCATAACGATGTGTACGGAGAGTAGCCCACTGGGAAAAGGTGTACATCGCGTCGCGCCACAGGCGGACACGATGACTTTTATGGTGATGGCGATTCTGCAATAATTTCTGGTTATTACAACAAGTCCTTCTTCTCACGCCATTGCTGCCAGAGTCGGTCGAAGCGGCGGAGGTAGAGGGCGTCGAAGAGTTCCAGTTTTTCGGGGCATTCGGTGCAGCAGCATTCACGCAGGCGGTTTGCCTCGATCTGGATATCCACCCATTCATAATCGGAGTAAAGAATCAAAGCGCAAATCCGGTCGGAGCCAAGCCGTAATGTTTCCGAGATTTCCATTGTCTTCCTGCCCGATCGATTATTCCAATACTGGGTAGACGATTTGGCCTTGGCTTTGGGCTGCGATGTTCTCATAAGCGCCGTAGAACTCGGAGTTGCAGTCCAGCCAAAGAGTGATGCGGTGGAGTTCCTCATCCGTAAGTTGAACATCGTGGTGGCCGTTTTCCAGCATCGTGAAAAGTTTAGAGGCTTTCGCCCCGAACTGGCCGGGGATCGTGTGCGGGCCGCCGATTGGGGCCGGATCGTTGAACGAGCCGTTGAAGACGTTGAAATAGAATCCATGATTCTTGGCCAGGCTTTGATAGGACGGCGACCAGCCTTCTCCCCCGCCGCGCAGATCGGGGGCTTCGGGATGCTTGCTGTGGCAGTAGACGCAATGCTTATCCAGCACGGGCTGAACCAGACGGGGATAACTGAATGGGTTGGAGCCGTCGGCGTCCGGCACGATTTCGGACGGCGGCCTCCGAAGCGCCGTCACCCCACCAGCCGAGTTGCGTGGCGCATCGTGACGCCGTTCGTGGCATCCCTGACATGAGAGATTCTCACCCGGTTGAACGTAGGTAAGCGAACGCATGGATTGAACCGCCAGTCCCCGCTCGTCCAGCGCTTGAAGATAGAACGGCTTGCCCACCGGCGCTTTGAAAAAGGCGCTGCCGTCCGCTTCGACCGGGACCGTTCCAAGAACCGCGCGGGCGTTGGTCTGATTGGCGACACCGATGCGTGGGATGTTATTACTGGGCGTCGTCTTTGGCAGAACCTGGATAACACGCAATGCGGTAATCGTCGTCCCTTCCGGCCACTCGAACCGGCTGTCGTAGACATTCATCACCGAAATCGTTTCATTCCCTTTTGCGACAGACGGAGCACTCCCCGTCGGAATTCCGACAGCGGTTTGATGGGGAATCACAGGCGGTTTCGCGCGTGGACGCAACGGGATGGCGCTCAAGCAGGCGATTTCCGGATCACGATACAGCAGTTCTTTATTACCGAATGAATCGACGAGATAAATCCCGTAATTGACCGATTTCGGATCGTAGACGCAGAGGTAGTAATCTTCGCTGAGAGGCCAGGCGGTGGCGTAGACCTCGCAGGCCCGGATTCCTTTCTTGCCCCCCTCCGCTTCAGGAAAAGGCACATCCGGCGTCAGGCGTTTCAAGGGATTCATGGCGTCGTCGTCTTTGATTTCGGGATCGATCAGGACGAGAGAGCCATAAGCCTGTCCGTGGTGCGGACCGGCGGTCGATGTGTACTTGTGCGAACCGGGAACGGCTCGGATGTCCAGTTCCATCCAGGGCCGAAACTGGCGCTGGGTGGGATAGTTCCCTTGCATCGCCCGCGCGTCCCGTCCGTCGGGGGTGGTGAGCCAGGGGTGATGGGCGACGTTGGTATCCCGGTCAACGTAATCCCAGCGGGTGTAGACGATCATACCGTCGTTATTGACACTTGGATGCCACTCGTGGGTTTCGTGATAACTGAGCGTAATGATATCGCTGCCATCCGGATTCATTCCGTGCAGGGTGTAAGTGGGGCAAGGCCGGACGCCACAGCGTAAGTAGCCACCCCGCCGTTCGGAATTGAAAACGATTCGTCCATTGGGAAGCCAGCAGGGATCGAAATCGTTGCAGGGACCGTCGGTCAGTTGTTCGAGGTTCGTCCCGTCCACGTTTACTTTGAAAAGATGATAACTTCGGTGTGGAGACCAGCGGTCGTCGTTGGGTGGGAAATTGATATTCTCCGGCTTTTCCGTCAGTTTGTTTTGGGTGTAAGCGAAAAGAATCGTCTGCCCGTCAAACGATAAATCCGGGGAAAGAAACGAGCCCGGGATTAAGCGCTGTCCGGCCAGGCGACCTCTCTCAACCACGCTGCCGGCCAGCACATCGCGAAGGGAGGGTTCACCAAAGGGATCATTCAATACGAATACCCCGCCGCCCGCTTTAGCGAAACAGCCATAATATTGGTCGCACATGTGTTCCGACGGCGCGACGGAGCGGTCGCGTTTGATGAAGAGTATTTTATTAAAATCGAGCAATGGATTCTTGAAAGCGATTTGACGGCGCAACTGGCAGGTGGCAGTATAGAGGGCATAGCGCTTGTCGGTATCGTGAATCGACGTCCGGCGATTTGCCTGCTTCAACTCGTCCAGTTTCAATTCAAGAATGGACAAATCCATACTCACTGAAACCTTGCGCAGATCGTCGACCAACACCTGAGACCGCCGCAAAACGATGTCGGCCGGATCACGGTCGGTTGGATCGATCAAAGCGTCGAGCCGTTTCGTCTGAGGGGCCAGACGGACGAGTTCATGCCGCCGCTCGATCTGTTTCTCCAACTCGTCGAACTGTTCCCGCCATTCCGCTTCCATCTCCAGGCGTACGGAGGTTACGGCGTCTGCAAAAACCGAATAGGAAAAGAATACAGTTAATCCGATGGCCAGAAAAAGAACTCTTCGCGAAAGATGCAGGCTGGTGATTTTCATTGGCTGTCCCCAAAAAAGTAGATATTTGAAGTGTACCCCATTGTCAAGACAAATTTTCACCTATTTTAAGGTA
>CAZSIZ010000525.1:0-2913 GCA_964606645.1 uncultured bacterium | reverse complement strand
TTATGTATTGATAATGTTGATATTTTTACATAATTTCATGCGATTGCCCTGGGTTGCTTCCCTCTGTGCCAAGACCTTCCCCTACATGTTTTTGTTACCCGTCAAAATATGCTGGACAGAGTATTAGTATTATCTACTTATTTCAGTGAATATGACTTACATTTTGGACATTGTTTTGCTCCAGGTCCAGCGTGATCGTAACAGAACCACAAACTGCATTTTGGACAATGCTTTACTCCATTGTAACTAGAATCAGTCTTTTTTCCACAAATCGCACAGGTAACTTGAGCCATTTTCTTTCACCCTTTTTATAACGGTAGTCGGGTTACCAAAGGAATCACACCTCTAGTCACACACACACACATAGCCGTAAGTAAACCCTCTCGACATATAACGATTATTTAATTCCTTAAAATATAATACTTTATATAATGAACATTTGTAATTGGTCAGCCGATTGAAGTGTCTTTATCCCTTCACAATCTTGGGGGAGAATTAAACCCTCAATATTTTGCATCACGAATGTTTTTATCTTATCACTTCTTTATTGGCCTGATAAAGATATTTATAACAGGTAAGATTCTGCTTGTCAAGTAAAATTTTAAAAAATATTTTCACGATTGATCAATGAATCCCCCTTCAATCCCACCCATTTTTATGGTCTCCTATAGCGATAACTCTAATAACTTCCAGACGCAAGAAAGAGAAACCGCTATGGATAACCGCCTGAATTTGCACCCCAACGACCGCGAGACTATTCAATCGATGTTCGCCGACCCCCCGGTCGAGTTTGGCAACGGCCCGCTCTGGGTGTGGAACGACCGCATGACCGAGGAGCGTATCGTCAGCGACCTGAAATCCTTCGCCAAGCAGAACGTGCGTCACGCCTTCATCCACCCGCGCCCCGGCCTGATGACGCCCTACCTCTCGGACGAGTGGCTCGATATGTACGCCGCCACCCTGCGCGAAGCGGAAAAGTTGGGCATGTTAATCTGGATTTACGACGAAAACTCGTATCCCTCCGGGTTCGCCGGTGGACTCGTTCCAGACGCCCTGCCCGATTCGCGGGGCAAAGGGATGCATCTCCAGCGCGTCAAATCCATCGATCCCAAGCAACTGCCGGACGATCTGTTCGCCGTCTTCTCTCTGGAAGAGACCGGTGATGGATTCAGCGCGAAAGAGATTACGCAGCAAGCCAGGAACGCCAGCGAGACGATGACAGGCAATTTCGCCCTGGCCACGATTTCACTGGCCGGTTCATCGCCCTGGTTCGGCGGCAAATGGTATGTCGATCTGCTCAAACCCGGCGTCACCGAAAAGTTTCTCGAAATCACGCTGGAGCCGTACCGCAAGCGTTTCGGGGATCAGTTCGGAAAGACGATCATGGGCAATTTCACCGACGAGCCTCACCTGCGCCCCGCCGGGGGGATCACCTGGTCCGACGATCTGGACAAACGCTATCAAAAGCGCTGGAACCGTTCCCTGCGCGACGATCTGCCCTCGCTCTATCTCCCCTCAGGAGACTGGAAGCGCGTTCGATGGTGTTACTACCAGCAACTTAACGAGGAGTTCTGCGACCGATGGGGCAAGCCCTGTTTCGACTACTGCGAGCGGAACAACCTCGCGTTCACCGGCCATTACTGGGAACACGGCTGGCCCAACATGTCCCACGCTTCCGACACGATGGCCATGTATCAATGGCACCAGATTCCAGCCGTCGATATCCTCATGAACGAGTACAGTGAAGACACGCACGCCCAGTTCGGCAACGCGCGCGCCGTGCGGGAACTCTCCAGCGTCGCCAACCAGATGGGCCGCCACCGAAAGTTGTGCGAACTCTACGGCGCGGGCGGCTGGGACCTGCGTTTCGAGGACATGAAGCGCATCGGCGATTGGATATACGTGCTCGGCGTCAACGTGCTCAACCAGCACCTCAGCTACTCCACCATTCGCGGTGCGCGCAAACGCGACCATCCCCAGTCGTTCACGTATCATGCCCCCTGGTGGGAAGCGTATCACATTTCGGGAAAATATTTCGAGCGCTTGTCGGCCGCGATGAGCAGCGGCGAGCAGATCAGTCAAATCCTCATCCTCGAACCCACGACGTCCGCCTGGATTTACATGACGCCGGATGGAGAACGCGATCCCAACTTGAAACGCCTGGGTGTTCGCTTCCAATTGCTGATCGATCTTCTGGAACGAGAGCAGATCGAATACGACATAGGCAGCGAAGACCTGATGCTGCGTCACGGCTCGGTCACGGCGGACGGCCTGACGGTCGGCGAGCGCACCTATACGACAATTGTCGTTCCCGAAGACATGGAGACGATTAACTCGAATACCCTAGAACTGCTCCTGGCGTTTAAGGGACCGATCGTTTCCCTGCGAAAACCGCCCTCCCTCGTGGATGGAATCGAATCCAAGAAGCCGCAGGATTTACTCAAGCAGCCGGGATACAAAACGCTCGCCTCCCCCGAAACCCTCTCCGAAATTCTCCGTGACGGTCATCCGGAAATGCCGGTCTTCGAGCGCGATGCCACCCGTCAAGGCAAACTCTTCCACCATCGCCGTGTCTGCGAAGACGGCGAGTTGATGTTCCTGGTCAACACCAGCCTGGACCAAACCTGCGCGGGCCGTGTCACGATGCAAGGCGGCGGATTCGAGAAAATGGACCTCGAAACCGGCAAGACAAGCGCCTACGCCTTTACCCGTAATGCGAACCGCGTTACGTGCGAGTTCGATCTACCCGCCGCCGGGAGCCTCATGCTGTTCGTTCCCAGGAAGCGGATCGAATCGGCGGCGGTTAAGAAAACAACAAGGACCACGATCCAACCGAAAGGCGCACCACTGGTCCTGCGCGCCGAGCCGAACGTCTTGACGCTCGATTTCTGTTCGGCCAAAGTGGGCGGTGAT
>CAZSIZ010000524.1:0-2918 GCA_964606645.1 uncultured bacterium | reverse complement strand
GCCACCTTGAGATTCTTATATTTCTATGACGGTTAAACCAACGCGAAAATCGGTGATTAATCGAATTACTGATCGTCGTGGCGATCATCGGTATCCTGGCGGCCATCGCCGTGCCCAATTTCCTGAACGCGCAGGTGCGCGCGAAGATCGCCCGCGTCCATTCCGACCTGCGGGCCTTCTCCGTGGCCATCGATTCGTACAACATCGATTCCAATTCCAATCCCTGGGGTCATTTCCCCAACCAGGTCGGCGGCTATACCACCGCCAGCCTGACATGCCTGACGACACCGGTCTCCTACATCTCCTCGGTTATGCAGGAAGACTCGTTCGGCGAGGGAACGTTTGGAGTGTCGGGGCCGAGCAATAAGAAGTTCTACGTCTATGTCAGCTACGACGGCTTCTGGGCGCAGAATGACGCGTCCGCGCAGAGTTATTTCGGCAATCACCCCTATTTCAAGGGCTACGGTATGACCAGTTTCGGTCCGGATAAGCTTGATTCGGGTGGTGTCTGGGCAGTACTGATGTTCAAGGTCGGAAGCATGACGGCTGGAAACGCGGCCCTCTACGATTCCTCCAACGGCCTTATTTCACGAGGCGACATCTGCCGCTATGGAGGCGGTGCAGTGCGAACCACCGCCGGTGGCTAATCATCCCCTCACCCCCTTGGATGAATGTACCTTGGACATGGGTAACAGGTGTTCGGGGACATAGGTAACACATCGAAGGGGGAAGAATAGTAACGGAGGCTCAAGATTAAGATGGACTTATCGGCCCAGTCGAAATCAACTCACGTTAGATCCTGTTGTCGTTTCGTCTTTCATGAAAAACGAATAGCCCAGGCTTTTGTCTGGGCTTTCTTGTCGGTGAATGATTAAGTGAATTAAGGAAACGTTTACTTGAGGTAGTTGGCGGTGCGGATACAACGGGTACACAGCAGAACCCGCTTGGTTGCGCCTTTTTCCTCGATCTTCACTCGTTGCAGATTGGGCATGAACCGGCGCTTCGTTTTATTATGCGCGTGACTGACGTTGTTGCCCACCGCCGGGCCTTTTCCGCAAATATGACAAATCTGTGACATGATGCGACTCCTTCTAGGCTGATTTTCAAAAATACGTTTGTAATGACGTTTGAAAAATCCTGAAAAAGCACGGGATTTTTCAAGTCGTAACGCATTCAATCCAACGATACTTATGAAAACCGCTCTAGCAATTGAAACAAAACAGAAAAAGATTATATCCTGAATAGGCGATGAATCAAAGGTGCTGAAACCGGATTTCGCGTTTTTCCCTTTTCCCGCACGGGAAAGGCGTTTCAAAGGTCTGCGCTCTTTATTTGTATTCCTTGAGGTTGAGTCCGTAGTCTCGGATTTTTCGGTAGAGAGTGGCCTGGCTTAGTTGAAGGCCAACGGCGGCCTCGGCCACGTTCCCTTCGGTCTTAGTCAGCGCCTGAGCGATGGCCTGTTTTTCCATTTCGGCCAAGGAAACGATTCTGTCTTTGATCGTCACAGGCGACGGTTTCTCTTCAACGGGTATCTCGTCCGGCACGGGCGGTTCGGCAGGCGCACTGAAATCGATAGTGTGGGGAAGCATGTGCGGTTCGACGCATTCGGCATCGTTAAGCACGACGGCCTGCTGGATGGAATTTTCCAATTCGCGCACATTGCCCGGCCAGGAATGCCTGGATAAAACCTCGATCGTATCCAGAGAGATATCCTGGAATTGCTTATGATGTTCCTTGGCATATTTGGCGAGAAAATAACGCGCGAGTTCCGGCAGGTCTTCCATTCGTTCACGCAGCGGAGGAAGGTGAATGTTGACCACGTTCAGGCGATAGTAGAGATCTTCGCGCAATTTGTTGTTTTGGATCGCATCCCGTGGGTCGCGGTTGGTGGCGGAAACGATACGAATATCGGCTTTGATGCGTTCCTGCCCCCCCACGCGGTAAAAGGTGTAATCCTGGAGGAAACGGAGCATTTTCGCTTGAAGACCGATATTCATTTCGGCGATTTCATCTAAAAACAACGTCGATTTATCCGCGCGTTCGCAACGCCCGATATACCGCTTGCCCGCGCCCGTAAAAGCGGATCGTTCGTGGCCGAAGAGTTCGTTTTCGAGCAGATCTTTGGGAATGGCGGCACAATTGACGTCGACCAGTTCCCTGTCGCTGCGGGACGAGCGGTGATGAATGGCGCGGGCGACCAGTTCCTTGCCGCTTCCGCTCTCGCCCGTAATCAAGACCGGGGCGTTCGTGGCCGCCACGTTTTCGATGATGTGATAGACGACTTGCATCCCGGGACTGTGACCGATCATCTCGTCCATCTGAAACCGTTTCGTGCGTTCCAGTGTCGAGACTTTTTTCTTGAGCGCCAAGTGGTCGAGCGCGTTTTTCACCGAGACGTTGAGACGGTTCAATTCGATCGGTTTGGTACAAAAATCGAAAGCCCCTTTCTGCATGGCTTCGATCACTGTGTCGATCCGGTCGTCGGAGGTGATGATAATCACGGGCACGTCGGGCAAGGCTTTGTGGATGGAGGAGATCAGGTCGAGGCCATAACCGTCAGGCAAGGATAGATCGAGCAGGACGATATCGAAATCCTCCTCATCCAGCGCCTGACGAAGACCGCTGGCACGTTCCTCGCAGCGCACCAAATAGCCCTGGTTTCCCAAATGGGATTCAAGGATCAATAACGTTGTCCGGTCGTCATCAACGACGAGAAAGCGATTTACCATTAAATTTCAATCCATAATAGGTTATTAATAATGAAGCCCATTCGTCTGCAAGGTCTGACTTTTTAGCCAATTATTAGATATTGAGATTCCAAACCATAGAGTGATAAATTAAATTTGCGTTACTATAACCATCATATATAACCGCGCGTAATTAACCAGACAAAATGAGCTCAAGAAAACGGTTTTAGG
>CAZSIZ010000523.1:0-3002 GCA_964606645.1 uncultured bacterium | reverse complement strand
GTATGGGTGACCTTCCCGAACCCAAACTCGTGCACAGATTCTTGTGAGGAGCCTATATTATCATTGCATTTTGAAAATCGCGGTATCCAAGATTTATCGGGTGTCGAGTTTTTGAAAAATCTAATATTTTTATATATTGGTCACAATAATATTTCAAAATTGGATTTATCAGAGAATCATGATTTACGTTATCTATCGTGTAACCACAATAATATAACAAGCATCATACTTCCCATTTCTAGTGAATTATCAGAGATGGACTGCTCGTATAACAAAATTGAGAAATTTGATTGGTCTATGAAAAAAATTGGTTATTTTTTTTGCAGCCATAATCTGCTCACGGAACTCGACCTTTCAAAAAATGATCATTTAAGCGAATTAAATTGTAGTAACAACAAGATATCTAAAATAAAATTCTCAATTAATTCTAATTTTTTATATGTAAATTTAAGTGAAAATGAGTTGACAAAATTTCCTAATTTCAGAAACATTCATAGACTTTGGGGGTTAAATATTTCGAATAACAAAATCGATATCGATAAAATACCCATTTTTGACCAACTCGTAAGAGGGATGGGAGATTCGTTATCACCCAGGCATAAATTTGCTCGTGGAGTGAGTCCATTATCGGTTCCCGGTTTTATCTATCAACCTCAAAAAACCGAAAGTAAATAAAAAGCCTCTAATCTACCATTCTGTATAAATTCTTTCATAAACATTGATCCATCGCTCCCATGATTGTCATTTCAATTACTTTTTTCTCCGAACGTACCTTGATTCGAATAGGGGATATATGGTTATATAGACAGGGATAACGCCGCGTATTCATGCTGAACGTTGCAACGAGGAGACCGACTGGGATGAAAGACGAACGGCGGACGACGCCGATGGACGATAACGCAACCCCCTCAAGTAAGGCGGGATCGGACGATATCATCGAAGTGAAGAACATGGTCCGCTCGTTCGGCCCACGCCGTGTGCTGAACGACCTGTCGTTTACGATCCCACGGGGAAAAACCACGGTGATTATCGGCGGAAGTGGATGCGGCAAGTCAACCCTGCTCAAACATCTGGTGGGATACTTAAAGCCGGATTCAGGTCAGATTCTATACGACGGCGAGGATATCGTCCCGATGAGCGGCGATGAACTCGATCCCATCCGCAAACGTTTTGGCATTCTCTTTCAGAACGGAGCGCTCTTCAACTCGATGACAGTAGGGGATAACGTCGCGCTTCCGATGGTGGAACATACCGATTTAGACGACAAGATCATACGCATGATCGTCAAGATGAAGTTGGAACTGGTCGGCCTGCGCGGTTTCGAAGACCTCAAGCCCTCGCAGATATCGGGTGGCATGAAAAAGCGGGTGGGGCTGGCGCGGGCGATCTCGCTCGATCCCGAAATCGTCTTCTACGACGAACCGTCGGCCGGACTCGATCCCATCACCTCGGCGGTCGTAGACGATTTAATGATGGATCTGTCGAAAAAATTGGATATTACATCCGTCGTCGTGACGCATCACATGGAAAGCGCATTCAAAATCGCCGATAAAATGATTATGCTGCATGGGGGAAAGATCGTTGCCCAGGGCAGCACGGAGGTTTTTCGCGATTCCGACGATCCGTTGACCCGACAGTTCGTCGAGGGATTGGCGGACGGCCCCGTTCCGTTCCACATCTCGTCGGATGATTACATCCAGGATTTACTGAACGTCAGCTGATCCGGCTGATTCGTTTTGAAGAAAGGACTAAATCGATGACCGCTGTCTCCATGTCCGAAGTGAAGGTCGGACTCATGGTTCTTCTTTCCATCGCCCTGATCGTGGCGCTGACGATGTCGCTGGGCAACTACCGGGAATTTTTTACCGATACGGCGACGATTCATATCACCATTCCCAGCGTCGTCGGGCTTGAACCGTACGCGCAGGTCACCTATTCCGGTGTCCGCGTCGGGACGGTGACCGATGTTCGATTCGATGAAGATCGAAATTTAGCGGTGATCGACGCGAAGATCGACCTGAATTCGGCTGTCTCCATCGATTCGGAGGTTTCGTTCGCGTCGGCGGGATTGCTTTCTCCTCTGTTTATCGAAATAAGTGGAGGCAGCGGTTGAGAGATTTGATCGCGAAGGGAGAGATCGACCGCGAGAAAATCTATCTAGGCGCGCAGCCTTACGCATCCATCGGCGATCTCTTCGCGATGTCGGGCGATATTAAAGGCGTATTAGCGAAAGTTGAAACCGTCCTGGACGGATTGAAGGAACCGGTCGGCGGTTTAGCAGGATTTATCGAAAACGTCAGCCGTGAGGTGAAGGTGATCCTGGAAGAAGCCAACACCTTGCTGGTGGAGAACAGACCGCGTTTCAGCACGTTGATGGACAACGCCAATCAAATGATCGTGTCCGCTTCCGCCGAGACGATCCCGGCTCTGCGGGATGTGCGGCTTGCTGCCAGTGGGATCCCCACATTCGTCACCGATACCCGGACCGGCGTCAATTCCGTTTTGGGAAAAGCGGGCGGGGCGATCGATTCGGTTTCTCCCGAAATCGTCCACATCTCTGCCGATCTTCAAAAGTTGATCCAGGATCTGAAAACACGGGTTGACAGTGTCGAGCAATCCATCACTCAACTGGTGGAAAACGCAGGAGGTGTATTGAGCGAAAACCAGGACGGGATCGCAAATACGATCGACTACCTGCGTCGTACCTCGAAGAATCTGGACGACTTGACCGGGCAGTTGGCAAAGAATCCGTGGCGGATTATCTGGAAGACAGAGGAAATCAAGCCCCCGATCAAGCAATCCCCCGATTGGAATCCCTTCGATCGAACGGTGACGAATTCCAACTAAAAACGTAGGAGGAATGGTGAGGCTCGCTGCGCTTTGAACCCACCCTACTGATATTCCTATTTTTCTTTCTGTATATTTTCTCTCTTTTTTATAAAGTTAAGTTGGGCCCAACTTTTGGGTGGATTGAATCTTCCTTTCGGCGATTGCCTCCCAGC
>CAZSIZ010000522.1:0-3019 GCA_964606645.1 uncultured bacterium | reverse complement strand
GTTTCGATCACCTCGGCTTCACGATTCCTGCGGCGTAGCCGCTTCGTCCAAATGGCCGAAGTGCTCGGCAAAGAACGTGAGAGCCAATACTACTACACTCTCGCCCGAAACATCAAAATCGCGTTCACGCGAAAATACGTCAAAGCACACGGCATCATCGAAAGCGACACTCAGTCCGTTTATGCCTTTGCCCTCCATTTTGGCCTCATTCCCAAGGAACTGCGCTTGGGAGCGATCAATCATATTTTTCGCAAAATCGGCGACTACGACGGTCACCTCTCCACTGGCATTCAGGCCACTCACCGCCTGATGCTTGAACTGGTGCGCGATGGGTTCACCAACAAAGCCTACGAACTTCTTTTTAAGGACGGCATGCCGTCCTGGCGCTATCCGATCGAATGCGGCGCGACGACGATCTGGGAACGATGGGATGGCTGGGTCGAAGGCCGGGGCTTCCAAAATCCTGGCATGAACTCGTTTAACCACTATGCCCTGGGCGCAGTCGGCGAGTGGATTTACCGGCACGTGGCCGGAATCAATCCCGACCCGAAGCACCCCGGCTATAAACACACCATCATCCAACCGCGCCCCGGTGGAGGGATTAAGTGGGCCAAGTGTGAATACGACTCCATCCACGGCAAAATCGTCAGCGTCTGGAAAGCCGGACCCGATTCGTTCACCCTGAATGTCACCATCCCCGCCAACACCACCGCCACGGTCTATGTGCCTCTGGCCGATTCCTCCAACACCCAAACCGGGAAGGCCACGCCGGACGATCCCCAAGGTGTCACTTACCTGCACGACGAAGAGAATTTTTCCCTCTTCGCAATCGAAAGCGGCACCTACTGTTTCACCGTTCAATAGAGCCAAAATGGTTCATCAGATTTGAGTCAACCGCCCCTGTCAAATCTATCGATATATTTTTGAAAATATCCTAGACAAAACCTAATACATTTGATAAGATTCCCCGTTGCAGATCAATTCTGGATCGATTCCCCAATTTTCCGGGAAAATCCAGTGTGTGAATCTAAATCGAAAGGAGAAGGTAAAATGTTAAAAAAAGGTTTAGGATTATGCTTGATCGTATTGGGTATTACTTGTATGGCCGGAGCGCAACCGATGCCGGTGGGAGACGCCATATCGGTTCCCGTCGATACGGTCGGAAATCAGAAGGATCCCGCCATCGCCGTCAACAAGGATGGTGTGATTTTTGTCAGTTATGGAACACCAGGCAGAGTCTCGGGTCTCGACGACTTGGTCGCCGTAGTATCCGCCGATGGAGTGAACTGGACTGAAACTATAATCACTTCTCGCGATTCGGTTGACGAGGACCCTAAAGCCTCTGCCGATCCGGTTACGGGAAACTTTGGCGTGACCTGGTATCAGGATGACAATCCCGGTGCGGACGTAGGCGCGGATGGAGATGATATGGGAGAATTCTTCCGAATCGTCAATCCTGATGGATCCCCTGTTACCGACGTGATATCGGTCTCCGATGATAAGACTCCCCGGGGTGCAGGCGGTCAGGGCTGGGGTTCGTGTGCGTTTAATCCAGCCAATGGAAATCTGTATGTCCTCAATGAGGATTGGGGTGGAGGTTCGTCAGGTGTCCCATCCCCGGACGGCGATGGCGACGCTCAGGTCCTGCGCGTTTTCGATGGTCAAACCGGCGCGTTGGTGCAAGGACCAATCCTCGTCAACACGGATGGTGTGGGAAATCAGGATGACGGATTCATCGCATTTGCGGCGGACGGTTCTTTTGCCGCTGTGTGGCGTGAATACGGCGGCGACGATCGTATATGGTCCCAGCGTTTTGATAAAGACCTCAACAAAGTCGGTCCCGAAGTCGACGTAAGCATGGATTTCAACCTAGCCTTCTTTATACAGAGTCCCGATATCAGTGGAAGCGCCGATGGGCAATACATCATCATTTATACCGAGACCCAGGATGGTGCGGACGGTGATGGAAAAGGTATTTTCTTCAGCATTTACGATAATGAGGGAGTCAAGATCGTAAATGATGGTCAGGCGAACGAGAATTTCGCTGGAAACCAGGAGGACGGAGAAGTGGCGATGGATTCCACTGGCCGCTTCGTCATTTGCTGGGAAGACAGCACCATCGACGGGGATGGGAAAGCCTCTATGGTTCGCGCGTTCAACGCGGACGGCACTCCCGCAGGCCCGGAAATAATGGTGAACACGCTCACCAACGGCGATCAGGAAAATCCGACAGTCGCGATCGTTTCTCCCGATGTCGCCGCACAAGTCGGATTTGATTTCGTCGTCGCCTATCAGGACCAAGGCGGCAACGACGGCGATGGCGATGGTATTTACGTCCGCAAGTTCAGTTTTGGCGGTGGCGGAACCGATGGCCCTGGAGCCATCGGAATCTTCGACGCTAACGTGGATATCGACAATGGCAATCTGGGAGCCGCAGGAAGCACCACCTACGATGCCGCATCCGATACCTACACGATCAACGGAAGCGGTTCCGACATCTGGGACGAACAGGACAATTTCCAATTTTTGTACAAAGAGTGGAGCGGAGATTTCGTGTTGAAAGCCGATGTTGCGATTGATGCGGGTAACAGTGGCAACGACTGGGTTAAAGCGTCCTTGATGGCACGTCAGGATTTGGATCCGGGATCGCCGAATATAGCATCCCGTGTGCGCACCGATGGCACTTATTACACATTGCAGTGGCGAGACAGCCGAGATGCATCATCCGCATCCGATCCCAATTCAGTCAGCGATCAAAATCCAAGCACACAGATTTTGGAGCGTATTGGGGATACATTTAACCTCTATGCAACGGATGAAAATGGTGACTGGATTTTGGTATCCACTCGGGAATTTGTATTCCAAGATCCGATTCTGGTCGGATTGGGTGTGACCGCTCATGAAGAAGGAAGCGTATCGACCGGAACGTTCGCCAATGTCGAACTCACGGGCGGTGGTGGAGCCGCAGGGCTTATCGGTCACTGGGAATTTGAAGAAGGCTCCGGTGACACGGTCAGCG
>CAZSIZ010000521.1:1858-3034 GCA_964606645.1 uncultured bacterium | reverse complement strand
CATCCCCCCAGCGAATCCAGCGTCTTCGATTCAGCCTGGGAGATATCGAACCCCACTTCCGCCATCACTCGAACCGCCAGTGGATGCACTGGCTTGATCTCCGTCCCCGCGCTGAATACAGTCACCCCCGGATCACCCCGCCCAAGCACGAATCCCTCAGCCATCTGGCTCCGGCAAGAGTTCCCCGTACAAAGAAACAACAAACGAAACGCCTCGGAATGCTCAATCACAGGAATACCCAATATTAAAATCTTTCTCGTTTAACATATTTTATTGCAATTTTCCAAGAAATGGTGATAATAGAAAGTGGAGGTTCGGCCGAAGGGCTGCTTTCGAGCAGTTCTGAAAGCGTTACCTCCTTTTTTATTGTCTCTCTGTATAAGGATAAGGAACGAATACAATACCGTGTGTTTTAAATTCCCTCCCCATAAATGGTTAATGATTATAGATCATGCTTTCCAATCCATTTGATAGATCATCCTATGAGAATATTTTAAAAGAAATTTGGTAGAAAAAATGGATTCTATAAAATGATATTTGTTTCAATGTAACTGGTCAGCCGTGTGAAGTAATATAAGTATAAAAGACACAATACAAAGAATTGAAAGCCAAGTCCTCCCCCCAAACCTGGAGGGAGTTAGAGGGGGGTGCAGAGCGAAGAATCAACTCCCTCCTAACCTCCCCCAAACTTGGGGAAGGGATCATTCACTTCGGATGGCTGACCAATTACGTTTCAATTAATGGAAGAATGATCTGTAAACGTAATTTAACTTGTTTTGTGGAAATCTTTTCATTTTCAAACTCTTCCCATATTGTTTTAACTTCATTAGGCATTGAAGTAATGTCTATAAAACCTGTGGCCGATTCGAAATTTACTCTTAAGTATTTGGCTGACTTTTCAATTTTGTTAATAAAATTCCCATACCACTCTTTTGAATCAATTGTTTTTTGGGGTACACCCCAAAAATGAAGATAATTTGATATGATACCCCAATTATTCATTAATTCTGACAAATTCCAATATGTCATTGAGGGAGAACCAGGTAAGATTGATAAACAAATTTTATTAAATTTTATCCATTTATCATAATTGGGTTGTATTTTTTTTATTAATTTATTCATTCTTGTTGAGATCTTTATACATTTTCTATATTCGCTTTCAGTCAATTTTAATCC
>CAZSIZ010000521.1:0-1848 GCA_964606645.1 uncultured bacterium | reverse complement strand
ATTTCAAAAAGCAACATTTCTATGGAATTGCGTATTTCGAGTGCAGCGTATTGTAAGGCGGAAATGTTGTTATCCCGTTTGGCATAATCTAGCCATGATAATGCCTGAAAAGTATGCCAAGAAGAAATAAAATCTCTTTTAAAAGCAAGGATTTCATTGGGGGATTTATTTTTGAATTTCATTTTATCTCTCATATTTTTTATTTATTTTCTAAAAGCATTAAAAAATGAAAACGCACTACTTTTTACTCAATTTTCCATGTATTGGACAATCGTCGTATTTGTACAAATGGATTCAGCAATGTATTTAATTCGGATCATACTCCCGAAGTAGGCGAAAACCATTATCCTCTCCTGCGGCAGAAGCCGATTCAGAATTCCTTATTGAAGAACCGCCACTCTCTGCGCCAGTCGATAATGCACGTCCCCCTTTTGTTACAATATGATTATGCTCATTTGGAGTTAAAGGTCCTGTAGGATCAACTTGAGGCTCGCTCGTATATTGGTCTGAAGAGATGAACCAATCAAGGCAATGTTCAGTTACATTCCCAATCATATCAAAGAATCCCCAAGGATTTGGAGATTTTAAACCGACCACATAAGCATATTCAACGGAATTTCCATCGTACCACGCATATTGATCGATTTCGTTTGGATCAGTTCCCCAAAAATATCGAGTCGTCGTACTAGCTCTACACGTGTATTCCCATTCTGCTTCCGTAGGTAAACGGAATATGCCAAATCCCATATCATTTAATCGGCGGCAAAATTCCTGGCAGTCATTCCAACTCATGCTGACCACCGGAAGATTTGGTACAAAAATATTATCATTCTGATCATCTGGACGTTCTCCCAAAACCGCCTCCCATTGCGCTTGTGTGACTTCATATTTTCCCATCCAAAAACCTTTTGTGATAGTCACTTTATGAGGCGTTTGATTGTAGAAAGCATCGCCCATTATAAACGTACCGGGTTTTACCCAGATCATTTCCAAAGGCTTCGCATCATCAGCTAGATCGAGATCAACAACGTATGAAGGGAACTCGAGATTGACCGGATATGGATAAATTGAAGTATTCCAAGCACTCATAAAAAAGAGCAAATCCTTTGAATCGACATAACCATCATCGTTGAAATCCATCAAAGGATTATACTCACTTCCGAAACAAACTGGTGAGCAAAGAAATAGGACCAAACACATTTTCCATTTCAATATCTTAATCATAAGGTTGTTTTCCTTTCCCTTGGATTAGTTCCATAGGATGGGTTACGAGTTTTGACCCATCAAAAAAACATAATAACACCTATTCGCTGGATGATCCAAGATTTTTCACGATTTCACCTTAACCAAAGTTTCCGGTCGAGGGTGCGGTATTGGACGGATTCGCAGATGTGTTCGGGGCGGATGGAATCGGTTCCGGCTAGGTCGGCGATGGTGCGGGCTACTTTGATGACGCGGTCGTAGGCGCGGGCGGAAAGCCCCAGCCGTTCCAGGCCTGAACGCAGCATATCGCGGGTCGGCTCGTCCATGACGCAATACCGCTTGAGTTCCTTATTGCTCATGTGGGCGTTGCAGTAGATCGCTGTGTCCGCGAACCGGTGGCTTTGGAAGGCACGCGCGCTGCGGGTGCGGCGACAGATTTCGCTGGACGGCTCGCCGTTCGAGGGCGCGTGGAGGTCGTCGAACGAGACGCTGGGCACTTCGATGTGGATGTCGATCCGGTCGAGAAGCGGTCCCGACAGTTTGGAGATGTACTGCTGAATCTTATTCGGCGAGCACTGGCAGTTATGCTGTCCGTCCCCGAAATACCCGCACGGGCAGGGATTCGCGGCGGCGATCAGCATAAAC
>CAZSIZ010000520.1:0-3039 GCA_964606645.1 uncultured bacterium | reverse complement strand
GCCTTGCAACATGCGGCCAGTATCGCCGGATTGTTGCTTACTACTGAAGCCATCGTGACCGAGATTCCAGAAAAAGAACCCCCGGCCCCGATGGGTGATCCCTCCGGTGGTATGGGTGGTATGGGTGGAATGGGTGGTGGTATGGGTGGTTTCTAATCACTCGTCACCTGCTATCACTCCAATATATGGTAATCAAAGAGCCGTCCCGAAGGGGGCGGCTCTTTTTTGTTGTTCGGCAGGGGAAAATGGTATATGCCAATTCGTCCGATCGCTGAAGACTGCTTAACCGGGCAAGCACAGGGACCTGCCCCTACATAACCTACTTGGCTGACAACTGACGTATGTCAAAGAATCGAAACGCGTTTGCGCAGCTGCTTCGCAGAGAGACGCGGCTGCAATCCTTTATCGAGCAGGGAGCGTTCGATCAGCGCATAGAACGTTTCACGGTCCGGACCCCGCACGACGGCGTGTTCATGCGCTTCGGAGAGAACGATGGGATACCCTTGTCCCAGCCGGGCCTGGCGCAGGCATTGCGCCGCAACAGCGTCCACCAGGCTTCGATCGTTCGCAACCCATCTCGGCACTTCGACCCGGGCCAATTCATCCCCAACGTGCAAGTAAAAACAGGAAATGCTCTGATCGCCGTACAGCCGCAGGATTTTCGAGCGTGAATGAAACAGAGTCGAGCGCTGGGCGGTTTCGAGCAGCGAGGAAAAAAGAACCGTGTCTGTCAGAATCGGCTCACACTCGTGCTCTTGAGAAGATGTTTGTGTTTCCCGGCCAGCCAGCCGAATCAGTTTCGTCACCTCGCGGCTGCCGGAATTGCTGATATAGCCTGCCACCGGAACGCCGATAGACTCAAACGATCGCAATCGCGAAACGAAATCATCCACGATCCGTTTTTCGTAATCGCGCTCGAACCGTCCCGCCAGTTGCCAGAGGATCGGGCTGCCGTCGATCAACGCCAGGATTGGAACTGAACCGTCTGGCGTCTGTCGTGTTTTCGACTCGTCGGCTAAGTCGAAAAGAATTTTCATCTCTTCCAGTGTTCGCCGATCCCCCACCTGTTCGGCGAAGGAGGGAGCGCGGTCTTCTCGATCCAGAGGCGATTGCTCGAAATCGTCTGGTTGGAGCACTGTCGCTAAACAGTCCATCAATGGGGTATCGCGGTAATTGGCGTAATCGATTCGGATTCGGCTGACGGTGATGAGCGCGATGGGGGCGACTTCATGGCGGCTGGGGATGATTTGCGAACCGTCGGTAGCGATCAGAACCGCCGGAGACGGATCGGTTTCCACCGGATAGACGGTGGCGGGCGATTCATCGAAATCGGGAATCAAAACGTCACTTTCCTGAGCCGCCCGTTCTTTCCACATCTCCCAATTGACGCTCAGTTCGCCTTTCAGCAATTTCAGCGAACGTGCTTTAGCCTCGCGGATCAACCGCGCGGCTTCGAGCCGGTTTTCCGCGTACCGCTCGATCTGCGTCTGTATATCAGCCCAGGACAACATCGAACATTTCTCCAATCCCCTTACAGTCTTGCGCCCCCCCGCATTTCGTTGATACTATAGACGGGAAATTAATGGGGAGGGCGTTACCCAATGTCATTGACTTTAGATATTTCAAATAATCCCCTCACCCTAACCTCTCCCAGAGGGAGAGGGGATAACACTGTTAAGACAATGACATTAGGACATTACACCCTTCAGGATAGCATCGAACTTAAGGAGAAACGAACCATGACCAACTCAAACATTCAACGGCGCGATTTCTTACACGTCAGTTCGGCCGCCGCGCTGGGAATCGCGGGGGGGAGTATTCTGGCGGGACCGGCTGCGGCCGGGGCATCGGTACGGATCGTGGAACCGTTTCACGGCGCGGTGTTGAACCGGCGGCACGGAACGGAAGCAAACGGAACGTTGTCGATTGACGTATTCGGTGAAGCACCGCTGCGGGATACCGTAATCGTCAACGGACAGACCGCCCGGCGCGAAGGCAGTCGGTTCATTTCCACGGCGGTTTTGCGCAGCAAAGAGACGGATATCACCGCCGTATCGGAAGGTGCTGGAGGGCGGAGCGAACACCGGGTTCGTGTGGTGTGGGACCGGAATTCGCAACCGCGTTACCGGTTTTCTATCGACGATAACAGTTTCTTTCTGCGGGATGTCACTCAGAAAAAGTATCCATCTCTCTTCGACTGCTTTTACCTGAAAACGCTTCGGGAACTCCATGAAAAGTATGCAGTGCGTTTTGTGTTGAATATTTATTATACGACAGAAGACGGATTCGATCTCACGCAATTCCCGGACCGCTATAAATGTGAATGGGAGGACAACGCCGATTGGCTGAAACTCGCGTTTCACGCCCACGCGAATATGCCCGACCGGCCCTATCAGCACGCTCCGGCCCGTCAACTGATCGCCGATCTGGATCAAGTGGCGGACCAGATATATCGCTTTGCGGGCGAATCTGTCTACTCACCGCCGACAGTGATCCATTGGGGGATGGTGCAGCCCTCTGCGCTGAAGCCTCTGGCCGAACGCGGGGTTCGGGTGCTGAGCGGGTATTTCGGGCGTGGCGGCAGTGGCAGTTGGGATGTCAACTATTGGTTGGACGACGAGCGGTCCGAGTATTTATCCCGCCACGACGCGCTGATGGATTTTGACAGTGGCATCGTGTTTTCCAGAGTGGATATCGTTTGCAACAGCACCCCCGTCGAACGGATCGTGCCAACTCTCGAACCGCTTACCCGCGACCCCAACACCGCTGAGATTATGGATCTATTTACCCACGAACAGTATTTCTGGCCGTTTTACTCGCACTATCTTCCCGATCATGCCAAGCGGCTGGACACAGCCATTCGCTGGGTGACGGAACAGGGATACAAGCCGGTCTTTTTCCACGAAGGTTTCTTAGGCGGCCCGGAAGCAATGTAGGGTGGGTCACGTTTTTCGACTCACCATCCAGGCGGAGAAAAAGTTGTAAAAGCTCGTTTGTCAGGGAGACGAAAATGAAAATTTCTTCTTTCATAAAATTATT
>CAZSIZ010000519.1:0-3086 GCA_964606645.1 uncultured bacterium | reverse complement strand
ATTATGTATTGATAATGTTGATATTTTTACATAATTTCATGCGATTGCCCTGCCTTAATCGGCGCTCGGACAATCACTGGATAATCTTCAACAACGATCGAGTAAGAGAGAAGCATCTGTATCTGGCCTGGTTCGCAGGTGATTGAGAGTCCGCGGCCATCGCTTTTTTCTCCATTTTCAGAAGGAGGGATATCACCAATCACGGCATGTCCAGGAGTGCTGCCTTCAACAAAACCTCCTGGAACGACAACGATTCCTTCATCTTCGAAAGTCTCTCTCTCGAACTGAAAAACGTAAATAGGATCTGGATATGTAATTTTTGGTATCAGAAATGGTGGTGGAGAAGGAGTCGGGCGAGGCGATGGAGTGGGACGTGAAGATGGAGACGGAGTTGGGCGTGGAGATGGAGTAGGCGTCGGGGTTGGCCCTGAGATTTTATTCGACGTTTCTATGCCAATATATGAAGCATTGTTTTGTTCGTTTCGTTCCTTAACGATATTCTTATCATCGACAATCACGCCGACGTAATAGATGCTTTTCGGTTTCAGATTATAGGGGAGGTGGACCTTTTTCTTTCTCACATTTGGATAATCTCGGAACAGAAGAACCTTGTCACTCGCCAGTTTCTTGTCCCACGTTGTAATGCAGTCATCCTCGGAAAAATAGTATCCAATGTCAACCACTTCATTTTTTACGCTGATCCCATTATTCTCAAACATGAATTCTACGTAGATTTCCTGGCCGATATCCACTGGATAAAATACATCTTTGATTGTCTTGTGATCGTAGCCTTTGATTTGATTGTTGTTTTTATCATAGATTTTCGTCCGCTGATGGGTACTGTATACTCCATTGCTCGTTTTCCCACGATATTTCCAATGAACGACCGAAAGATCCTCTCCAGCCGAGGGTGAAAGGCCATATAGGTGAATGGCACCGCTGGAGGCATCCTCTCCAAAGTAGGCGGTCGATTTGCCTTTATGTGTATAGATATGAGTATAGTCTGTCCCCATTATATTATAAATATAATTGACGTGATCCAATCCCAGGGCATGTCCCAATTCGTGGATCAGAGTGGTTTGCATCGGACGCATTTTTCCTTGATAGGGCCACAAGTATTCTCTATTCTTATGCGGAGTCCACGTATCTGTCCCGGATAAGATAACATCCGCTTCCGCCATAATGGGGAGAGGGAAATAATACCAATAACGGCATAGAGCGGTATTGCCATCTAAGAGTCCAGATCGATCGGTTGAAAAGAATATTTCATTTCTTAAATTCGGATATGCAAATCCAGAGGATGCATACTTTAAATTGAAAACAAATTTGGATGGATTGGAATTAATGGCTTGAACGGATTCTTCCACGGCGTCACGAAGTATCCCCATACGGAATGAGTTTCGATCCGCATGAATATCGATAGTCGTGCTCGGCCATTTTATACTGGTTAGCCCATAGCGAAACGTGTTATAAGCTGATACCAGCAGGGGACTCATGCTAATAACAATGGATGATAAAACCATGAAATAAATGATTCGTTTCATTATTTGTCTCCCTATTTCTGCCTTGACTTTCCATGACGCCGCACCAAATCAATTACGGTCGGGTTTTTCGGGAAGTACAGGATTGAAGTTGTTTTTAATCAAAGCATTCAGTTCTTCGAGTTGGTCCTCGCTCAGTTTCTCATCACTCGTTTCATGAAGAGATTCAAATAATGTGCTAAGATCCGGGGGTGGAGGTCCCGGTTTCAACGCAGGAACATGAAAACCAATTTCCGGATCCGCACTCTGGACTGGTTCTAATTGGTCTAATTCCTCTCCCGTGTGCAGGAAATCCACCAAATCAAGAATGTAGGTTTTAAAATCATCGGGAGAGATCCGGTCCCTCTGAATGGATTCCTCGTCGATAATTATGTCTTCCTCGATATTCCAGTTATCCATGCTTGCCGTTTGATGAATCCCAATCTCAAAAGTAATTTCACCCATCACTCTCGTGGTTAACAATTCTTCCACTTCATGAAATGAACCGGGGATAATCGTATTTCCGTGCGTTTGTAGAATCATATTCGGATAACCGTCTTCCAAAAGAAGGCGGTGAAGCCGAATCCTTTCCTTCTCCGTTCGGTCATTAGGCTCTTTATCAAACAATGATTGGGTCTCTTCTCTCTTTCGCAGTGTTTGAAACCATACGAAATCAGGATGGATATCCGATTCGGGTTGATCCAGGAACCAGATTTCGTGAATAAGTTGATTGAAATCATCTTTCAAAAAGGATCGAATCATTTCCTGCGGTATATTCAATTCCTCCTGATTCTCAATGCTCAAACGGGTTTCCTGACTTAATTGCATCCAAAGCCATAGATCCAATTCCCTGAATTGATTGGTGAGGCGTTCGATCAATCCTGGGACATCCAATAAGTCCTGCCGATAGAAAATTGAAGATTCTTCAAGATCTTCTGTGAACATAATTCCCTGACTGCTGGAGTTGTAGAGTTCATCGTAGATGATGGCATAAAGGCCTTGCTGCCATCCCGCCAATGGGCAATACCGTCGTTGGTTTCCCGCTACGAATAGAATGACCCGGTCTTCGAGATCAAAAAACGGCACCCCTTCCGTTACGGCGAAACCGTCTTCGTCCGCATTCAATCCTCCAGCGAAACGCAGTGTGATTTCAGAGCCTTCATCATTTGCACCTTTAAGAATCCTGTCGATTTGAAACGTGATGAATGTGTGAGGAGATTTTTCATCATTGTCGTCTCTCTGCGACGATTCTTTATAAACCTTATCAATAACAACGCCTTCAAATATCAATTCCGCTTCCTTCACTTGGTTATAAATGGAAACGGGAATCAACGTTCCTCCTTCCGTATCAATGATTCCCAAAAAAGAAAAAAAGAATATCACGAGCATGGAGATTGTCGTTTTTCCATTCATCGTGCATTTCCTTTCCAACTAGTAGGATGAAAACAATTAAGAGATTTCAATCCTTGTATTTTTCCGAATGAGTACCCATTCCTTCCAAAACTCAAATATTGTCAGCCGCCGGGCTAGTCTGACCCACCCGGAGTCACCCGGTGTGACCCGTCA
>CAZSIZ010000518.1:0-3088 GCA_964606645.1 uncultured bacterium | reverse complement strand
GCTTCGAGGTTTCCCACCTTAAATCACTGTCCGAATTTTGGGGTACATTATAAATCTTGTATTTCTTTTTTGGATTCCAACCATTTAATTCACCATAACCTACACATATATCAAGACTTAAAATCTTTTCAGCAAGACTTATGTTCAACTTAAAAAATTAGGAAAATCTTTATTTCCATATTTACTATAAATGAATTTAGGCATATAATAATATTAAAATATTTGCACAAGAACAAAAATAGCGGAAATCTAACAATTTTTCATGGAGATTGAAACGGATTAATTTTTGTAGTTTATTGTTCTATGTATCGATAAATACGAATACTCCAATCTATTTCTAAAGGAGTGATGCCGCTATGGAGGAAAATTTTAAGCAGATATCGAATGTGGAATTTCGGCAAATGCTCGCCGACCGAATCAAGGCTCTAGGTGACCCGACACGGATTTATTTGCTCTATTACTTGTTGCAAGGGGAGCGATCCGTGAATGAATTGGCCGAATTGACGAAAAAAAACCAAGCGACGGTGTCCAAACAACTATCGATTCTGCATCAGCATGGCTATCTGGTTCGGCGAAAGGAAGGAACGCAAGCGATTTATTCCACGCAGGGAGAAGAACTGAAAACGATCTGTCAATTCATGTGCGAATCCCTGCGGAGTCATTTGGATCAGATTTCAAAAGTATCCGGTAGTTTCTCATAACTGGATCGATCGAAACCGCCGGATTCCCGGAGAAAAGAATTCGATGGCCAGTATATCTGGTTTATCGATCTTTTAATACATTTAATACAACAAGGAGATGGTACAATGAAATGTATTCTTCGATCTTTACGCAATCCATTCTTATGGGCAGGAGTCTTGGGCCTGACGTTTGGTGTGGTTTCGACGGGATTTTCAATCGACCACAGTCTGTTCCTCACCAAATACGAGGGTGCGAAAACGTGTGAAACTTGTCACGTTGGGATGGTGAAAGAATTACAGCAAACCGTTCACTACAAGTTCGAATCCAATGTACCGGAAAATTATCTGTACGATGAAGAAGGAAATCTCCGAACGATCGAACGGTCGGGGAAATTATGGAAACTGTGCGGATTCCCCACCGCTATGCCACAGGCCAACTGGATGGGCAAACTGAAGGACTTGCCTGAAACGCCTCACATCGATGTACCGGGCGGCTGCGGGAAATGCCACATCGGAATCGGGATCAAACCCTTTTCCATCGTGGGGAAAGCCGAACCGCAAGAAAACGAAGCCAACAACATCGACTGTCTGGTCTGTCATGCGGAGAACTACGGTCGAAAATTCTATGTGGCGACCCAGAACGGTGAGCCGGAACTGAATGCCGCCGGATCGCCGGTCGTTATGGCGGTTCCGAAAGTAGACGGCCAGTTGGATTTCAGCGGTATGCTCGAAGCGGCCAAATCCGTCGGTAAGCCCAAATCCGAGTATTGTATCCGCTGTCACGCCGCCGCCGGTGGTGGACGGGTTGTCCTGGACGATATGGAATACAGCCTGAAACGGGGAACGATTTTCGACTCCGAAAGAGACGTTCATGCTGCGGCCGGTTTGACTTGCGCCAATTGCCATAGCGCAGGCCATCACAAAACGAAACGCTCGCCTAACAATGATATTTACGCTCACGACACGCCCCCCATTCAGCATCAGATGTGTCTCGATTGCCATTCGGACGCTCCGCATCAAACGTCGCCGATGATCAACCTGCATTCGGCCCGCGTCTCCTGCACGGCCTGTCACGCCCGATCCAACGGAGGAGGCGTGTTCAAAGATTTTGCCGATATCAAAGCGCCCGATCCCGAAAATCCGTTGGGATTGTTCACGGCGCGCGTGGATAAAGTCACGGGGGACCTTCCACTCGAATATCACTGGTTTAATGGGAAAGTTCGTGGCGAAATTCATCCGATGGGAAGCCGTGGAGATGGAAAAATTTATCCGTTCAAATCCATCGGTTTCAATCAGCCCGTGGACGGGAGCGGCCATCCGGTTCCTGTTAAATGGGGCTTGATTTTCCTAAAAGGTGATGTCGCCGCCGCCGCCGCGACAGGCCTCGCCCTCTACGAATCGATGTACAGTGAGGAACTTGCGGCGAAAACCGGAATACCTCCCGTACCGGGTGAGTTTATCGGAACCTATAAAACAACTCACAATCTTTTCAGTATCAGTCATGGAATTACGAAAGCCAAAGCGCTTCGCTGCACGGAATGCCACGCGGCCGACAGCGTGTTGAATTTTGAAGCATTGGGCTATTCAAAGGCTCGCGCGCAGCGGCTGATGACTCTGGAGGTTCAGGATCCTGATACGAATGTCGTTGACTGGTCGCTATTCAATTAGACCGTTTCAAATCTGTCAGGTAATTGAAGGGGGCGGTGTGTTGAAACGCCGCCCCTGTTTCTATGACTAATCGAGATATAATAACCACTCCGGACAAACGATCGTGCTACCTCCGATGCCCGATTCGAGTCCTTTTATAATTCGTACAATTCACCGTGAGGAAATCGATTTGTGAAAAGACCTTCAATCACCGCCCTGTTCGTATTTCTAAGCCTTTGCCTGCTTAGCCATCCATCCTGGCCGCAAGACGTGGATGACAACACCAGTTGTCTTGAATGCCACGGCGAGGAGGATATGACGGGCGACATTCGCGGCGAGGAACTATCCATCTTCGTCGATGATGAAGTTTTCCAGGCGTCGATTCACGCCGATATGAGTTGCATCGGCTGCCATCAGGACATCGAAGAACTGCCCCACGACGACGAACTCGAACGCGTCGACTGCGGTCAATGCCACGATGACATGCTCGACCGCTTCTCCCAGACGGTTCACGGGATAGCGGCGATCGAGCGGGAAGACCGCCTGGCAGCGACCTGCGCATCCTGTCACAGCACTCATTCCATCCTGCCCTCGACGGATCCTTCATCGACGACCTATATCACGAATATTCCCGCGATGTGCGGGCGTTGTCACAAAGAAGGAACCGAAATGACAGCCACCCACGACATTCATCAACACGATGTTTTGTCGAATTATTCCATGTCGATTCACGGGGAAGGATTGTTTAAGCAGGGGCTGAT
>CAZSIZ010000517.1:0-3099 GCA_964606645.1 uncultured bacterium | reverse complement strand
CCAAATCCGTTTCCTGAACCGGGGCGTGTCCTTCGTTGACCCGGTCCACAATCCGCTGACCCACATCCACACCGATGATCTGGTGTCCCTTGCTGGCCATGGCGGCTGCCATGCTCGCCCCCAGTTTTCCCAGCCCGATCACGGATAAACGTCTGCCCATTCTTTTATCGCTCCTCCGGTTTCTCTATGACAGTTTCTTTTTTTCTGCCGATGAATAAACCGAGGAAACCAATTCCTCGGGTTTCGCCCCTTGCTGGAGTCTTTCTTTGACCTGTTCCTCGATCCACTTGTAGGTCTTGGTCAGTCCTTCTTCCAGGCTGATTGCCGGTTCCCAGTTCAAAACTTTCTCCAGAAGCGAGTTGTCTGAGTTTCGGCCCCGAACGCCCTGAGGACCGGGAATATGTTTTTTCTTGATTTCGACCTGCGCGATACCGGCCACGATATCCGCCAGTTGATTGATCGTCACCATCCGGTCTTGGCCCAGGTTGACAGGCTCGACAAAGTCGGACTGAATCAGTCGATATAGCCCTTCCAGACAATCGTCGATGTAGCAGAAGGAACGAGTTTGTTCCCCGTCTCCCCAGATTTCCACCTCCGGATTCCCGGTCAATTTCACCAGCGCCATCTTGCGGCACATGGCTGCGGGTGCTTTTTCGCGTCCGCCTTCCCATGTGCCCAGCGGACCGAAAATATTGTGAAAACGAACGGTTCGCGTTTCGATACCGTAGTCGTCATGGTAGTGATGACACAGGTGTTCCGTGATGAGTTTTTCCCATCCATAGGCGTCTTGAGGCTGAGCGGGATAGGCGTCGTCTTCTTTCAAGGGAACGACATCGGCTTCGGTTTGTTTGTATTCGGGGTAAACGCAAGCCGACGAGGTATAGAGATGGCGCTTAACCCCATTCACCCGCGATGCTTCCAGCGTGTGAAAGTTGATCGAGGTGTTATTGAAAAGAATCTGTGAATGATGGGATGAGATAAATCCCATGCCCCCCATGTCGGCGGCCAATGCATAGACATGATCCATGCCCCGCGTTGCTTGAAGGCAATTGTCCCAGCGTCGCAGGTCCAGAATCTCGAATTCGTCCGCATCCGTTTCGGTGTATTCGGGGTATTTAATATCCACCCCCCGAACCCAGCACCCTTTTTTCTTGAGGTACGAGACTAAATGATGTCCGATAAACCCTCCTGCACCGGTAACTAATACTTTGATTGTTGAATTCATCGTTCCTCCCAAAGGACCAAGTATCCTATCATTTGTGGTGATAACGCGATATCGGAAACGTTCGTTCTCTCTTTTTTCGTCCATTTTCACCCCCAATTATGTTTTCTGATAGGCCGAATTTGAAATTGGGGATCGAAAAATGGAATTCCCCGGTTCGCTCCGGTGACTGGAACACCTTATCAGTCAAAATCAGCGGGTGATGGGTGGGCCGGGACAACCCTCTAAGCGCATGAAAAGCGATTTTCATTACCTCAACGCATCGATATACAATTCACAACTCTGACGGAGCACGGCGGCTTTCAATTCCTTTTTCAATCGTTTGGCTCTCGCGCTTCGCCCATTCAACAGGAAAACACATTCCAAAATTCAATATAACAGTTCTTGCGTAATAAGTCAATCAGAATTGAGGCGCGGGGTATATTGCCCTTCGCTTGCGGCTCACGTCCCGGCTCGGTGATTCCGGGATTTCACCGTCCCTGCGGTCTCCCCTTTTTCCCGGTTCCGTAGAGCGTTTCCATAAAAACGTCCTTAAATCCTGGACACCGGCGGCAGGCTTGGTGCCAACGACATACTTGACAAAATGAAAATGGTATTGATAATTGAATGGCCCGGTGGAACGGAAACGGACGCCGCTGAAAAGCAGTCCGGCAAGGGATCGCCGGGGCAGGTTGTGACGGTTGACCGTCCCGGAATGGTTTCTCTGCCTGTATTTTCTTTCGACGATCGTCCCGAACTTCCTGGCATGCCTTAATAATTCCACTGGGTTGAGGAAGCGCCCCGATTGAAAATTTCGCCTGAATGAATGGGATGATCTTCCCATTCGCGGGGAGCCTAGATGATATGAATTTTGCCTCTACAACGTATTTACTGTTCCTGACCATTGTTGTCACCCTTGTTCTTCTCTTCCCGAAACGTTACGCAATGTTCATCATCTTTCCCTCCTGTTTGATTTTCTACGGCTGGTGGAATTGGAAATTCGTCAGTTTATTGGTTCTCTCGGCGGTGGTCGATTACTTTTGTGGTTTGGTCGTCGATAAGGAAAGACATCCCTCCTTCAAACAATTCTTCCGGAAGATGGCTCTTTTGACGAGTATTTGTGTGAATATCGGGATTCTGGGTATCTTCAAATACTTCGATTTCTTCTCCCGTTCGACGCAGGAATTTCTGGGATTGTTCGGTTTCAACGCCAATTTTCTTACACTCGACGTCATTTTACCGGTTGGTATTTCGTTTTACACGTTTCAAACCATGAGTTACACGATCGACGTCTATCGGGGTACCACTCGATCGACAACGCATTTCATGGATTTCGCGGTCTACGTGAGTTTCTTTCCCCAACTGGTGGCGGGTCCGATCGAACGGGCGGGTCATCTGCTCCCCCAAATACGGCGCATCCGCCTCAAGGGACTGTATCGGTGCGATCTCGGCCGCGGGGTTTTTATGATCTGTCAGGGGATTTTCCTAAAAAAAGTCATCGCCAATAACATGGCCGATTTCGTCGATCCAATGTTTTTGAACTTTGTGAATCAATCCGCCGACCAAGTGCCGCATTCCTGGGTCGATGTCTGGGTGGGTATGTATTTCTTTTCCGCGCAGATTTACTGCGATTTCTACGGCTACACACTGATCGCCCTCGGATCGGCTTATTTATTCGGAATTCGATTGGTCACGAACTTCGAGCATCCCTATTTTGCCACCAACATCCAGAACTTCTGGCAGCGGTGGCACATCAGCCTGACACGCTGGTTTCGAGATTACGTGTATATCCCGTTGGGAGGCAATCGTGTTTCATCGGCAAGAATGCTGATAAACCTATTTATTATTCAGACCTCGCAAATCCACTCCTAAATCGACCCATTTTTTTGGACATCTTG
>CAZSIZ010000516.1:0-3100 GCA_964606645.1 uncultured bacterium | reverse complement strand
CCCCAGATCGAACCGAATCAAGAGAATTCCCATCCGGCATCATAAATAGACCCTAAACCCTATCCCCTAAACCCTGCTGTTAAGATGCGTGTTGATGCGTTCGATGGCTTCATCGATTTCGGCGGCATTCTTGAATCCGATATCATACACATCGACGCAATCCAGACCCGTGACGAATTTGATCGAATCGTCGCGGCGCTGGGGATCGGTGAAGTCGCCGTTACCGATCAGTTTCATCCCGATGACGCCGGTCCCGGATTGGTGGATTTTCTGAATTTGTTCGACGGCGGCGGAGCGGTTTCCCGGTTCCGACCATTTCCCTTCAGGCCCGTCCATGTGGGTTCCGTCGTGGTTGACGCGCACGAGCGCCACGTCCAGCCAGTCGAGTCCCGGCATGGCGCGAAGTGGTTTCAGTCCGTGGCAGGAAGCGCCGCGCGAACGGATGATCTGTTTATCTTTCGCTTTCTCCAGTCCCTCGATATGGGGTTTCATCGTGGTTGGCCAATCGGCGGTCGTCATGCAGTGAAGCAGAAAAGTGTCGAAGTAATCCGAGTTCAGTTCTTTGCGAAATCGGTCGAGGGTTTTGGAAACGTCGGTCTCTTCCCGGATCCAGATTTTGGTTTGTAGGCAGTAGGTATCCCGGTCGATTCCTTTCAAGGCGATGGCCAGCATTTCATGCATTTCCTTGTAGTTGTCGGCGGTGTCGAAAAAGCGTACGCCCCGGTCGTAGGCGTGACGAACCATTTTCGTGAACGCTTCCTGGCCCATTTCGCGTTGGACGCGCCCTCCCATGCTGCCCGTCCCCATCGCCAGCCGGGTTACTTTCAATCCCGAACGCCCCAGCGTCACAAGATCGGTCGCCGAGCGTTTTTTCTTCCCCTCCGTTTCGGATGCCGAACACACCCCTGCTGCCAGTGCACCAACCGTCCCCGCCCCGCGCCGAATAAATTCCCGTCGATTCAGTTTAGACATAATCCACCTCGTAAAATGTTTTTTTTCAAATATTGTTTAGCATCATATTCATTGAACTGAGTATACCAATCCATCGAATAATAGATAGAGAATAAAATCAACGAAGCATGTTAATCGGTAGTGGAATCCGGTCCGAAACCAGGCTCGACTTAAGGAGGGCTTTCCGCTTCCAAAGTCAAAAGGTGTTTTTTTGTCAGAAACACCGGGATTACCATCCCGGCCTATCAGGATACCCAGGATGGGCAGGATACTCAGGATTAAAAGAATCTTTTTGATTGAAGGGCGAGGTTCGGAAGGGCGAGCCTCGTCCTTCCATATCCCGTTCATCCAGGAAACGAAGTGCTGGAACAGCATTCAGACAAACATGGAATCACGGATGTTCCGGATGAAGAAGGATGTCACGGAAAAAAATCCATGACATCCAGCATTTATCCGAGTTCTCCGTGATTCAAAAAAAGATCACGTGAACCGGCGGATTTTCTTTTTGATTTTCCTCTTTTTCTTTTTGGCCGGTTTATCGGAATTGGACTCCGGTTCGGAAGCAGGCTCGACCGGGGGAGGATCATCCGCTTCCAACGCATCGATCAGGGGAATCACCAAATCCGTAATCCCGCCGCGATCCTGCCGGTCGTGAAACTCGATCCCCACGTTGTCCCCTTCCGTAATGACGACGAGTTTCAAGCCTTCCCAGCCGTCCATCTGAAGGATACGCATGGGATCGAAACGCTCGCTCTGTGAGACGTGATAGCGCAATAGCCCCCGACGTTTCTGAACCTGAACCAGATCGAATCCGCCCTGATGCGCGCGCACCCGAATCCGAAGTCCGGCGACCATTTTCTTGACGGCGGCGGGCGGTTTGCCGTAGATGTCGATCAGTTCCGCTTCGAGGCTTTCGATCGCTTCGGGCGTCTTGATCTTGGCGATACGCTGATGCAGGGCCATGCGCTGTTTAGCGCTTTCGACATACGTCGGAGGAATCGATCCCTTGGCGGCCATCTCCATCGCCGTGTCCCATTCCAGGATCAGTTTCTTGTTGCTCTTCAGGTTCATGACCGTGTCCGAGAGCAGTTTGCTGTAGAGATCGAATCCGATGGCGGCGATGTGGCCGTGCTGTTGGCGTCCGAGGATGTTCCCGATGCCGCGCAGCTCCATATCCCGCATGGCGATCTGAAAACCCGCGCCCAACTGATTGTGTTCCTGAAGCGCGAGCAGCCGCCGCCTGGAAATGGCCGTCAGTGCCTTCTTGCTGGGAACCACCAGGTAGCAGTAGGCGCGGTGCCGGTCGCGTCCCACCCGCCCGCGAAGCTGATAGAGCTGCGACAGTCCGAAACGGTCCGCCTTATTGATAATAATCGTGTTGACGTTGGGGATGTCGAGTCCGTTTTCGATGATCGTCGTCGCGATCAGCACATCGTATTCGTGCCGGATAAAGCGCATCATCACGGTTTCGAGTTCGCGATCTTCCATCTGCCCGTGCCCGACGCAGATTCGGGCGTTGGGCACAAGTTCCTGAACCATCCCGGCGATCTGGTAGATCGATTCCACCCGGTTGTGAACGAAATAGACCTGCCCGTCGCGCGACAGTTCCCGAAGAATCGCGTTCTCGATCACCTCCTTCGACCACTCCATAATGTACGTCTCGATGGGAAGCCGATTTTTGGGCGGCGAACTCATCAAACTCATGTTGCGAATACCGGAAAGCGACATATAAAGTGTTCGCGGGATAGGCGTGGCGGTGAGCGTCAGCGTATCGACTAACTTGCGCATCTGTCGCAACCGCTCTTTATGCTTGACGCCGAAGCGCTGTTCCTCGTCGATGATGACCAGCCCCAATTCGGCAAAGTTGATGTCCTGTGAAAGCAGCCGGTGGGTTCCGATGATGATGTCCACATCGCCCTCGTTGGCGCGTTCGACGATTTTTTTCTGCTGACCGGCGGAAAGAAATCGCGAGAGCATCTCCACCTGCATCGGGTAATCCGCCAACCGTTCGCGAAACGTGTTGTAATGCTGTTGACACAGGATCGTCGTCGGGGCCAGAATCGCCACCTGTTTGCCGTCCATCACCGCCTTGAACGCGGCCCGGATCGCCACCTCGGTCTTCCCGAAACCCACGTCGCCGCAGACCATG
>CAZSIZ010000515.1:0-3128 GCA_964606645.1 uncultured bacterium | reverse complement strand
TGTATGGGTGACCTTCCCGAACCCAAACTCGTGCACAGATTCTTGTGAGGAGCCCAAAATATTTCTGACCAAACTGACCACTCCACAATATCATGTTGATATTACATAGAATGGAGTGGTCAGTTTTCAGGTTCAGAACTGACCATTGGTCAGTTAATTTAGCCCATCTTCATTATGGATCTCCATTTCACCATATTGTAGAGTTTGGTTACGTACCTTGATGTTATCACTCATAATATGGATGAATGGGCGACGTTTATTCAGGATAACCTTTCGAATTGTTTTTGACCCTCTGGAGGGATCAGTCGATGCAAGAATCCCAGCACCATCCATATCATGCCACAGTTTTCTTTCTGTGGTTCTGAATGGTGCACCTTGATCGAGGGCGTATTTATTCACCACCTCGAATGCCTTTTTTGGAATTAGGTATAAATTATCGTCGTCCATATAACCAATCAATTCACCTTGGGATTTCCACTCTCCATTTTCTTTCTTCCAACCCCAATCAGTTGGTTTAACAGTGTGATTAACGAATCCACCTGTTTCTTTATTGATTACATGAACTTTATTTTCCTGGAAACATTCTTGCAGCCAAGATAAGAACACTGAAGAGATTTCGTTCTCCTTTATATATTCCTTCTGTTTCTTTGCGACTGCGGTAAGAGCATCAAATCCCTTTCGCATGTGTTCTTTATACTGTTCTTCGGTTAACATCTTCGTTTCTTTTGCAAAAGCAAGAAACGTTTCCAATCCGATTCTCAAAGCCGCAATTATGTCTGGTGTTCGATCATGAATTCCAATCGAATTTAATTCTTTCCTATATTCCTTTCTTTTTTCGAGAAGATTCATCTTGAAATCCTCGTATTTTTCGATTAACCAACGAATATATTCCTTCTTTGCAGTTGAAAAATATCCATCAGCACCTTGAGTTTGCATTTGCGTTAGAGTTTTAATATCGACCGTTTTCTGATCGACTCTGAGAACGAAAGTCCGCGCTCTCATACTCTGCCCTTCTGGTAAACTTTCACCAGTTGAAATTACAAGACAGCGAGGGTAATACTCTGGTTGCATCACCAAATTTGAATTCAACCTTGCTCTCCCATCTTGGTTTCCAGCGCCACGTATTATTCGATCTGCTTTTCTATTCAATTCCCTTTTGGGTTCTGAACCGTAAACACAGTAATCGTCAACGCATAAAACACAATCCTTTGCAAAGAAAGCCTTTTTCTCCAATGCGTTAGCTGTATCTGTGTAGTTCGCTGGAAGATTTCTCGAATTAAATTTCAATCCATCGTGAGCAAGAACTATACTTGCCAATTCCGTTTTTTTGGAACCAGTTGCCCCTGTAATGAATACCGTAAAATCGTTTTTGATGAATTCATTTAGAGGGGAAAGAAAAATCGATGCAAGTAATGGATATGAAATTTCGTCGGGACACAGCTCAAGAATTTTCATCGATGCCTTAAACGCATCATTGAGTTGGATTTCTGTTGGCGTGTAGAAATCGTATGCCGATAAAGCAGGCAATGTTGATACTTGAATTTCATGTTTCGGTTCTTGCAATCCAATCGCACCACTAGCATGAAGAAAATATTGATCACCATCTATTTCCCTCCATCCTAAGTGACTATAGATTGTTCGTGTCTTGATGTTTTTGCTTAAATACTTGATTGCGGAAGGGAGATGTGTTTTAGCCCCCTTTTCAATTATTGCGTGAGCGCCCCAATTCGCTTCTACCCATTCGAGCGATGAGAATTTAATTGCTGAAATTTCGGCATTAGGGAATTTTCGCTCAGGCGTTTTCCCGGAAATGAGATAAGTAATCTCAACCGAGTTTCCGTCATCGTGATGGATTTCCTCAACAATTTCTGCTGTGAAATTGGATAGAGGGATAAAATCGTCATCTTTATCTGTGCAGACAATACGTTCATCAAGCACTTGATAATCGTGACAGAGTATCTTATTTCCTTTCTCGGATTCTTCATCCGGTGTTTCAGCTTCAAGGATGAGTTCATTCAAATCAACATCCTCCAACGGTATAGCCTGATCAACGCATTCTTTCGGTTCAATATTTTCATCGTTCGTTTTTGTGACTTTATCATTCGACTGCGGTTTCAGGGCTTTTTTACTACTTTTGTTCTTTTTCACTTTGAGTTCTTTCATTTTTATGCATGTACTAATGACATGCTTATTTTACTCATGTTTCTCTAATAGAGAAACAAAAACAACTGGTAAATGAAACGGAATCCGTTTCCCAATAGGAACTTTATTTTCACATTATGTTGTGAATATTCCTATTCTTTCAGTACGATTACTTATATATCTTGCTGAACCTTTCTGATAATAATCAATGACTTTGAAGTTATCCTTCTGTTCTTCGATTTGAAATACATTCGTCTTCTTTTTGGATCATACTTTGTTTACCTCCTTTCCTTTGGAAGAGATATTCATCAGAATAATTCATGATATTTGAAAATATCTCTTAACATTCATCACTATCCATTGACATTATTAAAATGCCTGCTATATTCAACGAGAGATAATTAGTAGAAGTATAACTTGACAGACATAAATACCTGCACGCACAATTATCTCATGACATCCTTAAATGCCTCCTGGGTTTAGCAAGAGATATTTAGCATAAATAAAGTCGTATGCACATATCTCCGCACAAGAATATATTACGACAATCTTAAAACACCACTTTTTTTGCTTGAGATATTCAATGAAAAGATGCTAGACATGCACAAAATATCTCTAAGCAAACTTCGCTCATGACATACGCAAGATGCCTCCTTGATTTTGGCTGAAAGATTCAGCTCGGATATTCATACACATTCAATACGTTTATCCAATCGTAACGATATCACAACAAACTAAAAACAACTCAAGATTCCAAAAAAAGTGATTGTGATTCGATTTTTCAACCATGAAGTATGATTTGAACATTCTATAGGATTGAGAAACCAGTTTTTACCCCAAGACTCACATAAAAATAAACTGACCAATCTGACCAATGATTTCTAACGCACTGATATTACTTGATCTGGAATGGTCAGTTTTCGCGTTACAACTGGTGACGGCGGTTAAAAAGTGAGCTTGTGGCGGTCGAAAAGTGCGGTATTTTT
>CAZSIZ010000514.1:0-3165 GCA_964606645.1 uncultured bacterium | reverse complement strand
CCTACTAATAATGGGCGAAATCCTCATTCTTTACTTCATACGGCTGACCTGATACGGAATGACAAGGTCGTATATCTGCGCGTTCGTTGTATTCGTATCGATTGTATTGGGATTCTGTCCCCTGGCAAAATCCGCAACCGAGTTTGAAGGCAAACCGTATACGGGCGGAGATGTTTACGCCGATACGTGGGTGGCAACGGACGGACTGGAAAGAGACGTTCCAGGATTCACGCAATGTGGCCCAGTGAAGGAAGACAAGTGGGTCGGCATCTTCTATTGGACTTGGCATATACCGGGCAGGGGCGGCCCCAATGACAATACGAAAATCCTCGCGACCGCCAAAGAGGGTAGCGTGGACTGGCCGCCCAATCGCGGGGCGCATCATTGGGGTGAACCGGAGCTGGGCTACTACCTGATGACCGACCCGTTCGTGATCCGAAAGCACGCCAGCATGTTAGTGGACGCGGGGATCGATGTGGTCCTTTTCGACACCACGAACCCGCCGTTCACTTGGAAGGATCAATACGAGGCCTTGTGCCGTGAATACACCGCCATGCGGCAGCAAGGCGCGCGAACGCCCGCCATCGGTTTCATCGCGCCGTTCGGCGATCCCCGCCCGGTTACGAATCTGCTCTGGAAGGATTTATACAAGCCGGGGAACTGGAAAGACCTCTGGTTTGTATGGGATGGGAAGCCGTTCATATTGGCGAATAAAAAATTCATTCAAAACGAAGAGATGTTGAAATTCTTTACGTTTCGCCGCCCCATGCCGGATTACTGGATCGGACCGTCCGGTCCGGATCAGTGGAGCTGGCTGGAAATACACCCGCAGCACATCTTTAAGAACAGCAAGGGCGAGGTGGAGCAGATGAGTGTCGGAGTGGCGCAAAACGCCCTGCCCAACACACCGGGTCCGGCCCCCATGAGCCATAAGACCGGCGCGATGGGGCGAAGCTGGCACAACGGAAAGAGAGACGAACGCGACGGAGCGGTGAACCTGGGATTGAACTTCGACGAGCAATGGAAACGCGCGATTGAGGTGAATCCGAAATTCATCTTTGTGACGGGATGGAACGAGTGGATCGCGGGACGCTATTTCAAATGGCATATATACACGGATAAGGACTGTTATTATCCTGGCGGAATGTTCGTGGATCAATACACGCAGGAATACAGCCGCGATTGCGAACCGATGCGCGGCGGGCATGGTGATAACTACTACTACCAGTTAGCCAGCTGGGTTCGTCGATACAAGGGTGTGCGAAAGCGTCCGGTGGCGGAAGGATCGATCCGGATCGTTATCGACGGTTCGTTCGATGATTGGAAAACTGTCACACCCGAATTCAGAGACACGATTGGCGACACCATTCATCGCGACCACAAAGGATACGGCGAACTCGTCTATCGTAACGATACGGGCCGCAACGACATCGTGATGAGCAAAGCGGCGCATGACGATAAAAACATCTATCTCTTCGTGCAAACGTTAAAGAAGATCACCCCTCGGACGGATCGGAACTGGATGCTGCTGCTTCTCGATACCGACCAAAACACGAAGACCGGCTGGCTGGGCTACGATTTCGTGGTGAACCTCGACGTATCCAGCGACACGAAAACAACCGTGAAAGCCAGGCGCGGCGATAAATGGAAAACCGTAGGCCAAGCGTCTTACCGGGTGAATGGCAACGGCATGGAACTCTCGATCCCTCGTGCAACGATCGGAGAGACCGGCAAAACCGCTTATGATTTTCATTGGGCGGATAATATCCAGCGTCTGGACGATGTCTCGGATTTAGGCGTCAACGGAGACAGCGCCCCGAACCGGCGATGGAACTACCGCTACGAAGTGCGGAATTAATCCGCTCTCCGCCTATTGAATTATCCGGATGAAGGAAGAACTCTCACTTTCTTCCCGCCGTGTAAAAACTGCTTAGTCATTTTCATATCCTCTAACTTGATTGCGGTCATGTCGGCGTCGGTCTCGATACCGCCATACCGCAATTTGATGTCTTTCCCGCCCGTACGAAAAATGAGGATATATTTTGTATTACCTTCGGTCCAGGAAATTCCCAGGGAGTTTTCTTCTTTTGTTGAAACGGGTTGAGGTAAGTGACTACGATTGTCTTTTTTATAAGGGGTCAACAGCGTAAGGAATTGCTGCGAAATCGACTTGGTTTTCGGCGAGACCACTAGATGAAACTGATCCACTTCGCCATGTTCAGGTGGATCGGAAAAGCCGCTGTTCTGGTTCATCTCCAGGAGGCGGGGATGAAGAAAACAGGCGCGAAGAGATGCTGTTTCCCGTTCGATGGTCACTTGACGTTTTTGGGGTTCAAGCCGCATGGGCGAGAGTGAATGCAGTCTCCATTCGAATTGTACCGGCTTGGGGGCCGACACGTCGTCATGGATGACAAAAATCCCCGGACGAATATGCAGCACACGGCGGACGAACTTCGTCAAGCGCCCTTGATAGGCCATCGTGGCGTCAGCTTCCACATAATCGAAAGTATCATCCGAATGAAAAGCTGTGATCTTTCCCTTGGAGGCAGGGTTCCGTTTTTTCTGACCAATCCCACCGTCGAATGTGATGGTGTTGGATGATTTGGATTCCCATTGCCAGTTGGAATGATGCTTCGATCCATACCAGGGATAATAACCGGAGGCAATCGCCAGTGCCTGGCCGTAGGCTTCCAAGGTAAAAGCATTCGCATCCGCATGGGCGTGGCTGATCGGACCGTAAGGATCGCTGTGGATCAGAAAATGAACGTCATCTTCTTCCCGGCCCAGGTTCGTGTGGAGAGAGACCAAGCCCACTCCAGGAAAGAAACGCGATGCAGGCAGATCGACCGGGGCTTTGGCTTGCAGGTTTTTATCTTTTAAGACAACTCCGAGAATGGAGTGTCCCGGACCGGCGTTCATGGTTTGTGAGTACCAGCGCAGACTTGGATCATCCAGTAAGGTGGAGAAATGGTACATCAACTGCCCCATGCTTGAATTCGGGGGGCTATGCTCTCCATCGCCGAAAGGAGAAATTTTGGCGTAGGGTGGATTGGTATAGAGTTTGTAATACGGTGTATTTCGAAAGAATGGTTTTTGCATCAAGTCCACTCCTGTCAATAGCCGGGTACCTTTGACCCACCCAGAGTCGGGTTGGTTTGACCCGTC
>CAZSIZ010000513.1:0-3192 GCA_964606645.1 uncultured bacterium | reverse complement strand
TTTTGCATCCGTGTCTCACCACTCATAATTGTTTTAAAAACTATGAAGATAATAATACTCTATACCCAAGATAAAACGCTCTCGCAACAATTTTACAATTTCAAGTATAATTAACGCTTTTTTCGTCTTAAAATGAGCTCTTAATTGTTTCTACCAGGGGAGGCGTTTCATTCGGCGGGCTAGCTGGAGGTCGACGGTTTCAAGAACCGCGCGGATTCGCTGGGAGGCTTGGCCTTCGCCGTAGGGATTTTTGGTGCTCTTGGCCTGTTCGATGAAGATTTCATCCGTTAAAGCGCGCTGGATTGCCTGTTCTATCTTCCCGGCGTCGTAGGAGACATCGATCACGTTATCGCCCCGCTCGCGGCCTTCCTGACGTTCGCCGATATTGACGACGGGTACGCCGTATGCAGGCGAATCGATCACGCCCGAACTCGTATTGCCCACCAAAACAGCCGCACACCGCAGCAGGTTGGAATAGGCCACCCTCGACAGCGAGACAAACGTCGTCAACCACGATTCCTCTTCGTATTTCCGGATCGTGGCGATCAGTTCACGGCTGCCCGCGTCGGCGTTGGGGTAAGACATGAAGACGGGAAGGCCGATGTTTTTCAGTGCTGTTAGCGTTTCCTGCACATCGAAAGGCGCGGTTTCCGGATGAGTGGAGACCGGGTGCTGAACGGCCAGCACGTACCGTTCGGGAATGTCCATTCCGGTTTTCTCCGCCAATTCTTCATCGGACCATTTCGGGAATCGCATGAGATCGTCTAAACCGGGTGTGCCGGTGCAGTAGACGTAATCGGGATGCTCGCCCATGTTGATAATACGCTCTTGACTCTTTTCGGTGGCGGCAAAGTGAAGGTGGCTCAGTTTAGTGATGGCGTGACGCATGTACTCATCCAGTCCCCCGCGCGTCAGTTCTCCGCCGTGAATGTGGGCGATCGCCGCGCCGCAGAACAAGCCCGCCGTCGCCCCGGCAAACGCCTCGACCCGGTCGCCCAGCACCAGCACGATGTCCGGCTTCAACCGCTCGAACTCGTGGGACAGGCCGTAGATTCCAATGCCCAGACCTTTGCCCATCGCAGGGGCGGTGTCGCTGCTCAGCAGCATATCGACTTTGCCCGCGATCGACAGTCCATCGTTTTCGATCTGTCTGACGGTCAAGCCGAATTCGGGAGCCAGGTGCATCCCGGTGACGATTAGTGAAAGTTTAAAATGAGGTGAAAAATCAATTTCATCGATCACGGGTTTAAGAATCCCGTATTCGGCCCGCGTCCCGGTAACGACGGCGATATGAATCATGCGTCTTCTCCCGAATTTTGTTTCAATAATAACTCGGCGCGCTGAAAATCCAGGTAGTCGTTGATATCGACCGAACTGGGAGCGTCCATGACGTAGGCGGCCAGCGAATCCCAATCGAAAATGGCGGATTGTTCGGTAACGCGATCGTAATAGGAACGGCGGCTGATATACGTCGCACCAGTGATCCGGTAGACACTGGGAAGATCCTGCCGCCGCAACGGACGCGGATCGAGTTGATGCAGCGGTTCCAGCGTGGTCTCGTACGGCATCGTGAACATAAAGTAGGGATGAAATTCCTGCACGTCCGTGACCGATATCAGCGAGTTCTTTTTGCTGGAGGCAAAGGTTTCCAACGCTTCGTCCAAGTGCCGGTGATTGCGAAAAGGCGACGTCGGCTGAAGAAAAACCACCGTTTCGACGCGATACCCTTCCTCCCGCTCCATAAAATTCAACGCATGGAGCAGAACCGACAGCGATGACGCCGTGTCGCTGGAATATTCGGGCGGGCGCGTGAACGGAACCTCCGCTCCCCACTCGCGCGCGACCTGTGCGATTTCATCATCGTCGGTTGACACGATCATTCGTTCCACCCGGCTTTTCAATGCCGCACGGATCGTATGGGCGATGAGGGGAATGTCTCCCAGCAGGCGAACGTTCTTGCGCGGCAGACCTTTGGAACCACCCCGCGCGGGTACGATCGCCAACGTATGAGGTATTTTTTCCTGATTCAATCTGGGATCCCCCAGTGTAAGAAATATTACGGCATCCTACGAGACGAAGACAGAAACGGTCAAGGGATAACTGTGGGCTGTCCCTACTGAGTCATTCTATGCTATGATAGCATAGTAAAACGAATTCATTACGAGACGAATGATATGGACGATTTCATACAGGTCATTGTTATTCTGATTTTCGTATTGGCGGGCGGATTGCAAGCTCTATCCAAGAACTTTCGCGAAAGTCAAAAGAAAAAGGGCGAAACGGAAAAACCGGAAGCGCCTCCCGTTCAGAACCGAGGCCAAATGCCGCCGATGCGGGACCGTACGGCCCCCATGCGCAAGCCGCCTTTTCAGCAGCCCAAAACCCAGACATCCCCTCCGCTCCAACGGACTGAATACACCCACGAGCCGGAACCTCAGGGGGAGATATCCGAACCGCTTCCTCAACAACAAGAGGAATCACCTTTAACCCGGATGCTGAAAGAATTCCTCGATGTTCCCGAACCGGAAATCGTAACGCCCGTTCCCGAACCGCCAAAAAAGAAAAAAATCAAGAAAAAGAAAACTCAAGCCAAGAAGCCCACTCCCGCTACCCTGGCATTGCCGGTTGAAATGCCCGTTCCACGGCCTGCCCCAACGCGTTTGGCCGCTATCGTCAAAAACGCGGAACGCGAACCGCTGCGCACGGGAATCATTCTGTCCGAAATTTTAAGTCCCCCCCGCGCCCTTCGGCAATACAAGCCTCGGCAAGGGAACCAGTTTTAACCCACCATGAATAAGACCATTCTTCTGGCCACTCGAAATCTCAAGAAACAACAAGAAATGCAGGAACTCATGCAGGATGTGGGTTGGACCGTTCTCACCCTTCGCGATTTTCCCGATTGTCCCGAAGTCGTGGAGGATGGCCGCACGTTCATGGAGAACTCGCATAAAAAAGCGATTGAAGTCTCCCGCCATACCGGCGTGATGACCTTGGCGGACGATTCGGGTTTGGAGGTCGATGCGCTGGGCGGTTCGCCGGGCGTCTTCTCCGCCCGATACGCGCGGGGTGAAGGTTCCACCGACAAAGACAATCTCGAATTTCTTTTGCAGGAAATGCGCGGCGTCTCCCAGCCGGACCGTACTGGACGCTTCGTCTGTGCCGCCACGATCGCGTTGAATGGCGAGGTTCTTT
>CAZSIZ010000512.1:0-3203 GCA_964606645.1 uncultured bacterium | reverse complement strand
GTCCTTCATCGCCACGAGAATTTCATCGTCGATATTGTTGACGCGCGAGCTGCAGATCCACGTCAGATCGAGACCCCGTTCCTTGATCCCTTTGCAGATATCGAAGACCCGTTTTTTGGATGCCGTGAAAAGTTCGTCACGGAAGAAGATTTCTTTGTAACCCATATTCTGGCAGTATTCCATCTCGTCTACCACCTTGTCGGCGCTGCGAAAACGGACCTTTTCGCCATAGAACACCGGGGAGGTGCAGTAGGTACATTTGGCGGTACAGCCCCGTGTCGTGAACATCGTCGTAAACGGCATCCGTTTGACGATGGGATTGAAATAATCGATCGTGTCGGGAAGCATCGTCCGATCGGCGACGGGCAATTCGTCCAGACTTTTAATCCACGGGGCGGGTGGATTGATAACATTGTTCCCGTTCTCATCCTTGTATCCGATTCCCGCAACGTCTTGATAGGCGTCGCCTCCCCGGTCAAGCGCATCGGCCAGTTCGGCTAAAACGGCTTCCTGCTCGCGCATGGCGATAAAGTCGATCCCCTGCCGGGAGAGTGTCGCTTGGGGCATAAACGTCGGCTGCGAACCGGTGACGACGGTTTTCAGCCGGGGCAGCGCTTGTTTGAGGCCGTGAAGAATTTCGGCGTCTTCCTGGATCGTCATCGTGGAAGTCAACATGACGCATAGGCCGTAGTCTTCCTTAACGACGGTCTCTTTCACCTCGTCCAGGGACATCCGAAGACCCGCCGCATCCAGCAGACGCGAATCGTGGCCTTTTTCTTTCAAGACTGTCGTGACCAGCAGTTGGGAAACCGGGGGAAACTGAATCCCGGCAATTCGTTTTCCTTTGCACCAGCATCCGTACACCAAATCACGAGCGACGTTTTTGCTGTGTTTGCTCGGAGGAATTAAAGTCAAAACTTTCACGATCGCCTGCTCCTTCAATGACCGGCTCGATGCGGTCAACAACGTTATGCGATAAATTGTTTACAGAATTTATAAAGATTTTATAAGAACCGAATCCTTCTCGTAATTTTTTATCGAGAAATGGGCGGTATCTCTCAGCGTGATGGTCGTTTTCTTCCATTTCGCCGATTGCACTATCCTTCTTGTAATAACATAGTTACATAAGTTCTATGAAATGGCAAGGGATTCACTGCTGGAAAGTGGAACGTTTAGAACACGGATGGAGTAACTGAATCGAATATTTAATATATGATCGAGGATTATACATCCCTGGATCGGCCTTGAGCCACGATTAAATCGGCCAACAATCCCATAACCCCAATGAGCACCCCTCCCAGGGTGAGAATGATATCCCCCTCCTGCAATCCTTTATTCAAAACCAAACTATCGTAGGCCCCCCGGCACAGACCGGCTGACAATAGAAACAGGCTGACAGGCATAAACACACGTAAAGGATTGAAATACATGACCATACGGACAACGGTCGTCAAATATCTTGTGGTGTCTTTAATGGGATGAAACTTGGATTGACCGATGCGTTTGTGGTATTCGGTCGGGATCCAGGTCACGGCGTAACCGTTGCATAAAAAAGCCAGTGTCATCGTCGTCACACAGGAAAATCCTTGCGGCAGAACCCATAAATACTTCAACATAATATCCCGCTTGAACGCTTTCAGCCCCGTATTTAAATCCGGGATGTGAACCCCGGAAAGATAGATGGCCAATTGACGGATAAACCATTTGGCGGGAACCCTCAACAGTTTCAGCGTTCCTTCTTCGGAAGTGCGCGCCCCGTTCACCTGGTCCCAGTCCGGGAACAATTCGAGCATTTTAGGAATATCGGAAGCGGTATAGGTCCCGTCCGCGTCCAGCATGACGATGATTTCACCCCGGGCAGCGCGAGTTCCCGTTTTTCGCGACGCCCCGGAACCGCCGTTGATCTTGCGTTCGACGACGCGCGCGCCTTTTTCTTTTGCGATTTGAGCCGTTCGGTCGGTCGAACAATCGTCTACGACAACGATTTCATAATCGTAATCCGTCGATCCCATCGCGGCTCGAACGTCGTCGATCACCGGTCCAATCGCTTCTTCTTCGTTGTAACTGGGAATAACGATACTGGTATAAATCGTTGTTTCAGAATCGTAAATCTCCGGCATTAAAACGTTCCCTTTCATTAATCGGCGATATTTTTACTGTATTGCAGTCTAACTATTCTATTCGGTTCTTCCATTTTTGGCGATTGTGGAGAAAAGATCAAGAAGCGCATCAGTAACAATTTTCCTATACAAGGAATCAACGCCTCGCGTTTCGATGGTCTCGGATGAACCCAAAATCAATCATGGATCCATGCAACATCACTAGCGGATTTTTTTCGATTCCAACGATTTTTAAGCAAATAACCGAACACCGTAATCCAATTGCGCAAGGTGACCCGAACGACTCCCTTTTTCCAGTGCCGCAACGGAATCCCAACGGGCCGGTCGAGAAACAGCAACGGTCCGATCCGGCGCATTCGGCGCGAAAGTTCCACATCTTCCAGGCGTTCCTGGCAGGGAAATCCTCCGATTTCAGGTAAAATCATGGGGCGAAAAAATTGAACTTGATCGCCGTAAGGCATCTGAAGCCACGTCGCACGCAACCGGTTCCCGAATTCGATGACCCGATACACAAAACCTTCCCCGACAATCCGATGCCCCATCGCCCCTCCAGGCGCAGCAGGACGATCGTGTATAGCGGATACCAACGCTTCTCGCGCGCCAATGGGGAAAAGCATATCCGCATGGGCGATGACGATCGCATCGAATTCCGTCCCGGCAGATAGCAGCGTTTCCACGCCACGATACACGGCGAGGCCACGAGCGGTTGAAGGGATACTCACGGTCTCCGCACCGCAACGCCGGGCGATTTCGAGCGTTCGGTCTATCGAACCGGCGTCTACGGCCAAGACCGTGTCCCCGCTGTCGAAAAACGGTTTCAAACCGGTCAGACACGTCTCGATAAACGCTTCTTCATTATTCGCCGGGATAATAATGCCAAGCGTGGCTTTCGACATTCGATTCATTCCATCCATCCGTAACGGCAGTATATCACACAATGGAACGACTGAGAAAAGGAACCGGATCACTCATTATTCATCTTGATTATTTTTTCTTGAATGGTATCGCTCCTGGAGTCATATCGTTCTATATAGTGGTCGGGGGAATTTAGACAGGAGGATAAGGTGGATTTGCCAGTAAAAT
>CAZSIZ010000511.1:0-3211 GCA_964606645.1 uncultured bacterium | reverse complement strand
CGAAGGGATTGACGCACCGGCTGGAAGCCGATGCTCCCCTGGTTGATGCTCCCCTGATTGATGCTCCCCTATTGGTTGTTTATCAGAGGGAGGTGCATTGCCACCGCTTTAGTTCCATAACGATGTGTACGGAGAGTAGCCCAGAGGGAGAGGGGATTGGGTCGCTCGATATTATTTGTGACCATTTTACGATCGATCTTTTACTGATAAGGGACTGACATGATAGCGATCATCGATTACGAAGGGGGCAACCTGACCAGCGTCCAACGCGCAGTGAAGCATGTGGGCTTCGACGCGCACATCACTAACGACGCTTCGGAAATCGAACAGTCCGAGCGATTGATCTTTCCCGGCGTAGGCGCGGCGGGGGCTTCGATGGATGTTCTCAACCGCTCCGGGCTGGTGGATGTCGTGAAGCGCCAAGTTCTGGAGAAGAAGAAACCGTTCCTCGCGATCTGCATTGGGATTCAGATTCTTTTTGAGCACAGCGAAGAAGACGATACGAACTGTCTCGGCATTCTCCAGGGAAATGTCAAGCGATTTCCCGAAAGTGAACTAAAAATTCCGCAGATCGGCTGGAACCAGGTCCATCAGGTCAAACCTCATCCGGTTTTTGAGGGCGTTCCCGATGCGATGGAATTCTATTTCGTCAACTCATTTTACAGCGCGCCCGCCGATCCGGACGTGACCATCGGCGAGACTGAATACGGAATCCGATTCACCAGTACCGTCGCGAAAGATAACTTAATCGCTACGCAATTCCATCTGGAGAAAAGCGGCCCCGGTGGATTGCGGATGCTCAAAAACTTCTGCGAATGGAATCCTTCCTGATACTGTTTTAACTCTCGTACAATTCTTGTTATTAAAATTTCATTCCACTCTTGTGCTATAATAATCACTCAATTATTTCCAATTCCCTTCATACGCCGAAGGTGTGAGATGGAAACCACGCAAGAAGCAACCCCCTTCAAGATTGCCGTCACGATTGTTTGCTGTTTGTTCCCATTTTTATTCGCTTTCTTTTTTATACCCCAAATCGGTTTGGCGCTCATTCCATGCGCCTGCGCGATATTGCTGGTTGGACGCTCGACGAGAATCCACGGGTGGCTGATCCTGGGGGCGATCGGTTATCTCATTGCCGATGTGCTCATGTGTAAATACGCTTTCGGCTCTCCACCCTGGGAATTGGCCATTCTTGGTGGAATTCGGATGTTTGCCGTACGGTTTCTTCCAGAAATCATTGTGATATTCGGTTCGTTCTGGTCGATTATGCTGGGGCCGATTATCCTGTTCGAGTTTCTCTATTGGATCACGCATTACCGGAAATGGGCCTGGCTGACGGCGTCTGTCTGCCTCGCGGTCGTTCTGAGCGTTTCGTCGCTGAGTTACGCCTCGCAGTGCGTGGATCATTTCAATACGGCCTACTCGCTGCGCGGTCAAACGATGTCCAAATCGGAACTCTTCCAGCAATGCGGGAAACCACTCTATTTCCGTAATAATGCCTTACCGCATTGGGTGTATACCGACGGGAACAAAGTGCTGGGCGCGGTCGTCCAGGAAGACGGAACGGTCACGATTCGGGATCGGACGTATTGGTTTCTGGATTTGTAGTGACGCCGATGGGACACGAATCCATCCTCCCAACCTGAATGATATTTCAAAAAATAATTCAAAAAAAATTGACAAATACTGTCGGGTATGAGAATATCATTATTTGAAACATGCTTGGCCCGTTGTTTCAATCCATCGATGATGACCGGGTATCGATTCAATCGATCCTGCCCGACCAATCGAACGACGCTTCATTGGATGAAACGACAAACCGCATTCACTTTGATCGAACTGTTGATCGTCGTGGCGATTATCGGGATTTTGGCGGCGATCGCCGTACCCAATTTTCTCAACGCGCAGATTCGAGCCAAAATCGCCCGGGCGAAGGGTGATTTGCGCTCCGTGCAAACCGCGCTCGAAATGTACCGTGTGGATAACAATGTCTACATGATGGGGCCGTCCGGACTGGCCGAAACCATCGGGTCCAATTTCGAAGGCGACCGTGTTTGGAGGCAGCTGACGACTCCCATTGCGTATCTCCCGGGATTTCTGCGCGATCCCTTCAGTCCCAGGGATGTGGAGAATAATCCCGGCGCGGCTGGACGATTCTTCCCGCTGCGTCTGTATCAATACCGGAATATCAGTGAAGACCTCAAGTACGGCTATCAAGGCGATCCCGATCCGAGGGGGATATGGGTTTCGCGCACATCGGGTCCTGACGGCTGGTTTATTTCATCCCCCTCGCGCCTGTACCGGGATATGGCCTATTCCTCGACCAACGGTTTGAACAGTGTGGGAGATATCATCGTCTGCAACCTGGGCATCTTAGGCGAATCCTATCAAGGCCGCGATGGAAATCTCTGAGTAAGCAAACCGATGGACATACGAATCGTATGACACGGTTCATTTCATTCATAATTGAAGGAGGAACGTTGCAATGAAGATCGGTGACAAGATTATAACGATTCTCGGTTCGATTGTTGTTTTGAGTCTTTTTGTTTTCACACCCAGCCTCATGGGCCAGGATATCACGTCGGGACTGGAGGGCTATTGGAGTTTCGATGAGGGCAGCGGCACCGGCTCGAAAGACCTTTCGGGGAAGAACCGGGATGCCGCCGTGCTCTTTGGAGAGCCGGTCTGGGTGGATGGAATTATCGGTAATGCGTTGGAATTCGATGGGGACGACGGCCTTGAAGTCCCCTGGACGGGCGTAGGCGAAGATCATCCCCGAACCATCACGGCATGGATAAAGACGGAAGCGGAAGACCCCGAAGCCTATGTTTGCTGGGGAAATGCCGACGAAAACGGCGGGAAATGGCATTTACTGATTCGGAATACCGGGCTTCTACGCACGGCGATCGCAGGAAGCAATATCAATGGAAACATCGTACTGAACGACGGTGAATGGCATTTTATTGCTGTTGTTTTGCCGTTCGATGGCTTTTTGATTCAGGATATTATCCAATACGTCGACGGGGAGGTAGACATTGCTGATATCGGAAGCGAAGTAGCGGTCTATACGATTGTCGACGAGGCGGCAGGCGCTCCCAACGTGCGAATCGGTTGCCGGATCCAGTCGGGAAGCGACCGCTTCTTTATCGGCGTCATCGACGAAGTGCGCGTCTACAGCCGGGGATTGAGCGCGGATGAAATCTCGACG
>CAZSIZ010000510.1:628-3212 GCA_964606645.1 uncultured bacterium | reverse complement strand
TCATCCAATAGGGTTTTCATGTCGGCAAGCGACACAAAAACCCCTATCTATTTGGAGAGCAGTTCGGTTGAATGGGCGAAGAAGGCAGTGGCCAGGATTTCGCGCGGTGTATCGGCCCCTTTTTTCGGCCAGCCGTCGAGAATCAAGCGGTCGCCGTTGAGCCAGTCGCCGTAATCGTTGCCGCGTCCTTCGGCCCAGATCAGATCGGGACTTTTCCGGTGGACGTACTCGACCCAGCGTTTGGCGGCGTCGTAATGCCTTTCCAGGATACGTGTATCAGCGTAGTTCACGTAGGCGCGCCAAGGGACGATGATCCCGGCGTCGGCCCAGGCGGGAGCGGCCAGGAACTTGTTCCGATGTTTCAGTGGATTGGGTGAAATGTCGGAGAAGCGACCATCATCGGCCTGCGCATCCCGGACGTCCTTCAGCCACTTGGTGTAGAAAGCGGCCATGTTCATATTGAAACAGGCGGTTTGGGAGAAGGCCTGAGCGTCGCCCATCCAGCCGCTGCGTTCGTCTCGCTGGGGGCAGTCGGTGGGCGTGCTGTGCATGTTCCCGCGCTGGGTCCAGAGGATGTTCTGTATCAATTGATTGATGAATGAATCCGAGCACTCGAATCGGCCCGTGACGGGGGCGGCTGAGTGGAAAACCAGGCCGATCAGGGCGTCGAGCGGCGGTTGGGAGGACAAACCGGTGACTTCGACGTAGCGGAAGCCTTGATAACTAAAATATGGCTGGATGACGGCTTCGCGGTTGTCCTTAGCAATATAGCGAATTTTCTGAAAGTCGCCACGCAGGTTGTCCGTGTAGACCGTGCCGTCCGGATTGAGCCTTTCGGCGTGGCGCAGCTGAATGAAGGTTCCCGCCTGGCCTTTCGCTTTCAGGCGGCAGCATCCGACCATGTTTTGTCCCATGTCGAACACGTAAACACCGGGGCGCGGTTCGGTCCGTTCGATCGGCTTGAGTTCCTGGGTGATTTGGATCGCCTCGTTCGGCTGCGAGACGAGTTTTCCTTTGACGCCTGTAATTAGAACGACCGCTCGCCAGGCGCGGTTGTCGAAATCCGGCGTATCCCAGCCAGGTATTTCTTTGCGGGCGTCGTAGGTTTCACCGCGAACGATATCGTTTCCGGTGATCGGCCCGTCTTTCGTTCCTTTCCAACTCGAATCGGTGGTGATGAGATGGGTGGTTCCGTCTTTACACTCGATCTCCAACTGGGCGATCAGACCGAGCTGGGGACCGTAGGGAAGGCGCTCCAGCAGTCCCACCATGCCCGCGTACCAGCCCTCGCCAACGAGAGCCGCGACCGCGTTTTTACCCTTCTTGAGCAAGGGGGTGACGTCGTAGGTCTGATATTGAATGCGGGTGTGATAGTCCGTCCATTCCGGTGCGAGCAGGTTTTTCCCAACTCGTTTTCCGTTGATATGAAGTTCGTATAGTCCTAGTGCCGAGACATGCACTGTCGCTTTCTCGATGGGAGAGGGAAGCGTAAACGCTTTTCGATAAGTGTGAGCGGGGCCGGGGGGAGAATAGGTTCGCTGGCGCGTTTCGGTGACGCCGTCGTTGAGGTGTTTCAGGGACCAGTCATCCGATTCGATGGTGTCCAATGCGAGCGCCTTACCGGGAGTGGGAATCTCAACATTATTAAAAAGCGTCCGCAACTCGGCTAGGGCGAAGGCGTAATTGTCCGCGTCGCGAAGGGCTAACTTGGTGACGGTTAGGCGGACGAAGCGGCAGGACTGCGGCTCGAAACGAAACGTTTGTACTTTTCCACTGGGATTCTCATAATCACGGTTCGAATGATCCGTGATGGTTTTACTTGTCTGAAAATCGGCTTGGGTGGACACCTCGATCTTGAAACGCACGGGGAAAAGAAAGCCGGGACTCTTGGAATAATCGAACGGCTGACAGGGGAAAAGTTGGATCGTGTCGAGGGTGTGAATTGTGCCCAGATCGAGCGTCACCCACTTTTCGGTTTCAGCGGAGTGGGCGATTTCGCTGTGATAGCCGACGTGGCGGGAGACGTTGGGAGGTAATGGATCGCCCAGGCCGATCCACTGCGCTTTCCAGTCCGAGGGATCGAGCAAGCCCATTTCCCAGAACGCAGGCGGGCTGACGGGAGAGGGTTTTCCGTCCGCGTCCCACGTTTGAACGCTCCAATAATAGCGCGTGCTGGACTGGAGCGGTTTGCCCGCGTAATCGATTTGAATAGATCGATCCGACTCGACTTTTCCGCTGTCCCAGGCGTCTGCTTGACTGGGCAGCAGCCGATCGAGATCCGTCGCGACGATGATTCGATAGGCGGATTGTGTGGCTCCCCGTCGGGAATCGTTGACGTGCCAGGAGAGCCGGGGTTGACGTGCCTCAATGCCGAATGGATCGGTCAAGTATTCACACGTTAAATTGGATGGAGCGGACGGCTTAGATTGTGCGATTCCAATCGGCGAAAGTAAAATAACGACAAAGACCGTATAAACGAAGCGGCGTCCGGTCAGCAGCATATCCGTAATCTCCTCAATCGGGTTTGACAAGCCGATTCCAGTCTAGCATTCCGATAGACGGGTGTCAGCGTGACCGTTTCAAT
>CAZSIZ010000510.1:0-618 GCA_964606645.1 uncultured bacterium | reverse complement strand
ACAGGGAATGGGTTTGTTCCTTTTCAGAAAAACTGATCGAAAAACAATCATTAATCAGAGGTACATCTCTTGCCATTTCTGGAGTAACTTGCTGAGATTCTTGAGCATAGTGCCAATCCACACTTGCATTGTAAAGTTTGGTCGCCCGACAAGTTCAATATGCTCCGGCTTGTCCGAAGGACAAACTCCATTAGTGACCAGGAATGCGTATGGAAGTTGCTCAATAAGATATTCCAAACCATGAGACTTTAACTGAAGGTACTGGAGATACCTTTGATACATCAGTTCGGAGTCGAGTTCTAAATTGTCAAAGAGACCTTCTTCAGCAGCGATGGCTATCCTGTCCATCAATGCTGTGCCCACATTGACACCAAAATCCGGTCGGTTTGCGAAACTCATTTCGATCGATATTGAAAGTAAAAATACATAGAGATAATACATCTCACTCTCGAAATTCTGGCTCTCCTCCGGGATATATAAATCTTTTCGGATTTTCAACAACGATGTCTCAGAGCACCACTCCACTAAGGAATCTAAGAGTCCATCAGCGAGATATTCTGGTGTAGTATAATGTACCCCAAAATTCGGACAGTGATTTAAGGTGGGAAACCTCGAAGC
>CAZSIZ010000509.1:0-3235 GCA_964606645.1 uncultured bacterium | reverse complement strand
GTGCCGGTTCGTTGCTTTTTTTTTCGACTGGCCGGGTAATCGGTTACAGGATTAAACCTTTCGCGTCGATCCCATTGCCTGTGAAGGATGTGGTGTCTGTACCTGGTTCTGTGCCGAAAAAGCCATCGAATTCGCTCCCTCGGTTAATGGAGAGTGGTATCAATCAGACACTCGTTTTGGCCCACTGGTCCATGCCTGCTTGGGCGTTGCAGAAGAAAATTCAGGCAAACTCGTCACACTGGTTCGCAAGGAAGCCAATAAAATCGCCGAGGAAAGAAAACTGGACTTGGTTCTTATCGATGGATCACCGGGAATCGGGTGTCCGGTGATTGCTTCCGTGACGGGAGCCGATTTAGCGGTCATCGTGACCGAGCCGACGTTGAGCGGCCTGCACGACTTGAAACGAGTCGCTGCCCTCACCCGACAATTCGGTATTCCTACGCTTGTCTGTATCAATAAGTGGGATTTGAATCCCGATCTTACTTCCGCAATCGAATACGAAGCGAGTGAATCCGGGTTATCGATTGCCGGTCGTGTCCGTTACGACAATGCCGTTACACGGGCGCAGATTGAAAAGAAATCCATCGTCGAATATCAATCCGATGGAATCGCGGAAGAGATCCAAACGATTTGGGCCAAAGTATATGAGGTATTGGTCTCTTAACAGTAAAATCGATCGAAAAAAAGGTAGGATGATTGTCGAGATAATCTTATTCTCGAAACCATCAATGATAAAAACGAAACGGGAATCGCTTCCACGCCTTTTGAGAAAAAGTGCTCCCATTGTTTAAAAGATTTGATGACGCAATAGAAAGTATGTATAATGAAGTATGAATACATATTTAATTTTACATACCCGAAGGAGGGACGCGATAATGAAAGCCATCGTCGCCGAACGTGGACAAGTCACCATTCCCAAAAAGTTTCGTGAACGCCTGGGTATTACACCCCGAACCGTCCTTGAATTTCGTGAAGAAAAAGGACGCCTGATTGTCGAAAAGGTTTCCCAAACCGATCCGGTGTCCCAAGTCATCGGTTGTTTGAAACTGACGAAACCGACCGATAAACTTTTGGATGATTTGCGAGGGAAACCATGATCACGGCTATTGATACGAACGTTCTCATCGACGTGTTTCGAAACGATCCGAAAAATGGACAGCCTTCAGCGAATGCCCTGCGCCGTTGTATTCAAGAAGGACGACTCGTGGTTTGTGATGTTGTTTGGGCCGAACTTTCCTCTCTGTTTCCAACCCGTGAAATGCTTGAGGATAAAATGAATCGTCTGGGGATTGTCTATTCTTCCGTCGAATGCGAATCGGCAACATTGGCGGGAGAACTCTGGAAACAATACCGATTGAAAGGAGGCAAACGAACACGGATTATTTCGGATTTCATCATCGCCGCTCATGCCAAGGTACAAGCAAATCGGCTGCTTACTCGGGACCGGGGATTTTACCGAAAATACTTTGCCGAACTGGACATTTTGAATCCCAATACGTAGTAAAACGAAACGGCAAAAAGTCAAAACCATTATACAAAAAACCGAAGGAGAAATAACAATGAAAATCGCAATCCCGTTGGCGGAAAATCGCCTGTGTGCCCATTTCGGTCACTGTGAGGAATTCGCATTAATCGAAGTGGATGACACGACCAAATCAATTGTCGATCAATCGAAACATACGCCCCCGCCTCACGAACCCGGTGTCCTGCCCCGCTGGCTGAATGAGTTGGGAGCCAACGTCATCATTGCCGGGGGAATGGGGCAGCGGGCACAAGTTCTTTTCACTGAAAACAATATATCCGTCATGGTGGGGGCCGCATCCGATACGCCCGAAAATATTGTGGCGCAATACTTGGATGGAAAGTTACAAACCGGTGTAAACCTTTGTGACCACTAATCAGGAGGACGGACATGCGTTCCAACGTTTATAATCTATCTATCCTTTGGTTTACTTGTTTATTGATCCTCCTGATTTTTTCTCCCAGGCAGGTGCTCTCTCAAAATCCTGACCCGGATAATCTTTCCAAATCGACCGAGGCAAATCTGATCGTGGCACAACCCAAAGAGAAATCGACGAAATCCGATGTTGGAATTACCGGTAAAAAGTTAGATCGTGAAACGACATTTTCGTTTCATCCAATTGGCATTGTCCATTCCCCTTATACACCGGTGAATCGACCGCCTCGACAGGGACGGTTGGCTCCGGAGGTATCGGCCAAAATAGAAATTGATGAAGCATTCAAAGACGGTTTGGATGGAATTGAGAGTTGTGAATATATTATTGTTTTGTTTGTTTTCGATCGAAGTCAGGGATGGAATGCAAAAGTGACTCCTCCCGGAGCCAGGCAGGCCAGGGGAGTTTTTGCGACACGTTCGCCTCACCGGCCCTGTCCGATTGGCATGACCGTCGTTCGATTGGTGAAACGGGAAGGCCGTTTTCTTCACGTGAAAGGGATCGATGCGTTCGATCAAACACCGGTTCTCGATATCAAACCTTATGTCAGTAGCATCGATTCCTTTCCCGATTCGACTAAAAAACTCGAGAAAAAGTTGGGATTCAAATAGCACTTTTTGTTTTCCCCGGTAACTACCATGAGTCATCGAACCATTCACATTAAAGTATTAGTAGAGAATACAGCAAACCGCATAGGTTTGCTCGGAGAGCACGGTCTTTCCTATTGGATAAAAAAAGACTCTCGGTATCTTCTTTTCGATACAGGTCAAGGATTTGTGCTGTCGAACAACGCTTCCGTTTTGAACGTTGATTTACTGACAGTCGAAGGGATTGTGTTAAGCCATGGTCACTACGATCATGGGGGCGGTTTACGCTTTTTCACCAACCGTGATGATTCAACGAAGATTTACGCTCATCCCGCTGCTTTTCAACCAAAATATGTAAAAACGAAGCAAAACAAGATCATTTCGGTTGGGATTTCATCGGTTCTGAAGGACTCGCTTCCTCAATTATTGCTTCGTACGACGTGGACGGAAAAACCCATGGAAATATTGCAAGGTTTATGGGCGACCGGACCGATTCCCAAAGAAAACGATTTCGAACGATCGTCAGGCCAGTTTTACTTAGACGATCGAGGCCAGCAGCCGGACGATTTAATTGACGATCAATCCATGTTCTTTATCGCGAAACAGGGAGTGGTTGTGTTGCTGGGTTGTGTGGTGACGGCGGTCGAAAAGTGCGGTATTTTTACGATGTTAATCTACTCCTCAGTGAGTTGT
>CAZSIZ010000508.1:0-3245 GCA_964606645.1 uncultured bacterium | reverse complement strand
CCGAACCATGGCCGCCGACGGTAGTTTCTGCATTACGGAGCATTTCGCCAAAACCGTCCACGATCTCGACGTGCTTCTCTGGGCGGCACGGAATACCTCGCATCGCGTGCGGCACGATCTCGTTCGCAAAGCCTTGGATGCGCTGGACGGTTTCGGAGTGATCGATATCCCCGTGGGCCGCACACCGTTCGGCTCATTCATCCACGACGTGATGGGGCTGATGCCCGGCGTCTACGCCCTCCAGGACGAAACTAAAGTCGTGGAATCATTTCTGGACGCTCTGGCGGAACCGTTCCTGGAGACGATCCGGGCGGCTTCCCAAACAGACGCGCGGATCGTCATCATCAGCGACCACGCCGACGAATTCCTCATCAGCCCGCCGTTTTACGAAAAATACTGCATCCCCATCTACCAAAAAGCCTGCGCCATTCTGCATAAAGCGGGCAAGATCGTCTCCACCCACGTCGACGGCAACCTGCACGGCCATCTCGCGCTGCTTCCCCGAACCGGCTTCGATCTGCTGGACGGCTGCACCCCCGCCCCGATGAGCAATTTCACCGTGGAACAACTGAGCGATGCGCTAGGTTCAAATATGCGCGGTTCGGATATGCACGGATCGGATATGCGCGCCTATTGCGGAATTCCCTCCTCGCTCTTCGTCACCCATCGTCCCGACGCCGAAATCCTCCAGTGGGCGGAACGCATCGAACGTGAAGGCCGTGGCCGAATGATCCTAAACGTCGGCGACATCCTCTCCCCCGAAGGCAATATCAATCAAGTCATCCAAGTCGGAGAATGGGCCGGCTGCACCAAATCCTCAAGTTAATCCGAAACGAATACTCCCCAATGAATTTGATCCGTAACTCCCTCTCCCTCTGGGAGAGGGCTGGGGTGAGGGTAACACTAACTCAACTATTTTATCTAAAATTACTTGCTTTTATGCAGATATCGTTCATAATTATGGAGTATTTTAGATATTTATCATAAAAAAGGGTTGTTTCGTGCAATCCATTACTAGTCTGACCGTCATATATTGACGGGTAACAATAACGTGTAGGGGCAGGCCCCCGTGTCTGCCCAAGACGATCCACCCCGACACTTTTTGTTGGTCAGACTATGATCCAGGTGAAATCAAATGCTCATCGAATTTAGTGTCGCCAATTTCCTCTCGTTCAAAGAAAAAGTCACCTTAAGCATGGTCGCCTCCAAGGATGATTCGCTGCCCGGCAACGTAATCTACAACGCCCAAGGCTCCAAGTTCAACCTCCTAAAATCCGCCGCAATCTACGGCGCCAACGCCTCCGGAAAATCAAATTTGATTAAAGCGTTTCATTATATGTGTTGGTATGTTTTTAACTCGGCCAATCAATTAGAAGGGGCGCGCAGGAATCACCAATTCAAACTTGATGAGTCTTATTCCTCCAAACCAAGTGAATTTGAAATCATTTTTTTGAATGAAGGTATTTACTTTATTTATGGATTTAAACTTAATAGGGAACGCATTTTTGAAGAATGGTATTACTTTTTCCCAAAGGGACAGCAACGCTTGCTATTTGAAAGAACATACAAAAAGAATCAAACATATTCATATAAGTATGGACCTAGTTGGAAAGGAGGGAAAAAAAATATTGAAAATGCAACAAAGGAAATGTCTCTCTTTCTTACAGCGGCTTCCATGTTGAATAATGATTTAGCATTGATAGTAAAAGATTGGTTTATGAATACAAGATTCGTTTCAAGGGATCCAGAGAAAGAGTATGAGATAGATTTAACATGTGAAAAATCTTATGAGACGAAGTATAAGCAACAAATTTTGCACTTTCTACAAACCGCCGATCTAGGAATTTTAGATTATAATATGGAAAAGAAAATTCAGTTTAAAATTACAACAACGCATCATGGTAAAAATCTGAATGGTGAAAAGAATCTAATCTCTTTTGACTTTGATGAAGAATCTGATGGCACCAAGAAATTATACTCATTATCTGGTTCTTGGCTGATAGGTATTGAAGAAGGCAAAACTTTTATTAGTGATGAATTGGATACGAGTTTACATCCATTTCTGACCGAATTATTAATAAAACACATTCATCAAAATGACAGTAATGCTCAATTGGTTTTTACAACCCACGACGCAAGTTTATTAGATCAGGACTTATTCAGGCGCGATCAGATTTGGTTTACGGAAAAGAAATATGAGGAAGGCTGTTCTGATCTTTACTCATTATGGAATTTCAAAGCGCGAAAAAATGAAAACATACATAATGGCTATTTAGCGGGTAAGTATGGTGCGGTTCCGCTCATCGGAGATCATACGTAATGAAAAGGAAAAAGAAAGTAAATGCCGTTCGTAAAATAGGGTTTGAACAATTGAGAGAAACTTCGGATAAATTCTTAATTGTATGTGAAGGAGAGAAAACTGAACCCAAATACTTTCACTCTATTCGTAGGGAAAAAGGATTATCAGAAAAAACAATCTTTATTCGCGGACTTGGATATACTCCCAAAAAATTGGTAGAACATGCAAAAGAACTAAAAGAAAAAAACGACCACCAAAAAGAACCCTTCGATCAAGTTTGGTGCGTTTTCGACCGCGACGATCACGTTTATCTGAATGAAGCCATCCAGCAAGCGAAAGCTAATGGTTTTAAAGTCGCTTTTTCCAATCCCTCCTTCGAACTTTGGTATCTACTACATTTTACCGATCAAACCGCATCGATCACAAGACAGCAAGCAAAACGAGATTTGAAAGCAATAAATCGTATCCCAAAATACGTGAAAAGTATGGATGTTTACCCCATTATTCTTTCCAGCCAGAAAGAAGCGATCAATCGAGCAAAACAATTACGCCTCATGCATCGTAAGAACAGAAATGATTCAACGGCGAATCCATCGACCAGTGTCGATCAACTGGTTACTAAACTCAACACGATCAAAAAGAGATAAGGCACACACGGAATCCCGGAGAACAGCCTACCGCTTAGGAATAATCCAGTAGGTATTCTGAAAATCGTCGGCCTGAAGGATCAGCCCGCGTTGAAGGGGAGAGTCGCCGGTCCGAACGATCCGGTACATGTCGTATTGCACCCAGGGATTGTATTCGATGTAGGAATGGCCGCCGAAACTGCGGTCCACTTCGCTGACGTCCACGATGTCCACATTTGGGAAGCCGTCGAGCAGGGATGTGTCATCCATTCCGCGCCTGTCTTGGAACGAGAGTTTGAGATTGCCTTCCTGGATTTTGT
>CAZSIZ010000507.1:0-3280 GCA_964606645.1 uncultured bacterium | reverse complement strand
GTTTGTCGATCGTTACGCCGTGCTTCGCTCAGCCGGATGAATCCCTGCTGACCTGGAAGCCGGACCGGGGAATCTCCCTGAACGGCCAGACCGAATACATCCAGGTCGATCGAGTGGAACCGTTCAACGTCGATCGGATATCGGTCGAGTACTGGATCAAATTCCGCGACAACTCGGGCCAACAACAGCTCGTGGGCCGGGGACCGGCCGCTCAGTATTTCACGTCCTACGCCAACAACGGCGATTTCCGTTTTCTCGTGGAAAACCTGGGTGAAGGATATGCCTACGCCCAGAGCACCGTCCCCCCTACGGACGTCTGGGTTCACGTCGTTGGAACCTACGACGAAGAAACGATTCGTCTCTATTATAACGGCTTGCTGGTTGGTGAAGGAACGCTGCCGGGAGTGACCGCGCTCGGTGAAGAACCGTTGATGATCGGAGCGCTCATACCGGGAGAAAGGCATTTTAACGGCGTCTTTGAAAATCTGCGCGTATGGAATAAGGCCTTATCAGAAAATGAAATCGTTCAACTGGTGCAGACCGCCCCGGACAATGAAAACATCGCGCAAATGAAAGCAGACGGCCTGATCTCCTATTGGAGCAACCAGTCTGTGGAAGGAAATAACGTTCGGGATCTCGCGGGTGAAAGCGACGGAACCAAGAATACCTTTTCGCTCGACGAAACCAACCTGACCTTCAAACCGGAAGCCGGAATCCCCTTCGACGGAAAATCCACCTACATCCTTGTCGATGACGGCAGCCCATACAATTTCCTGACGTTCTCCCTGGAAACATGGGTACGCTTCGATAAAACACATGAAAACCAGGTTTTCATGAACCGCGGCGGTGCACCCAGTTTGTTCACCTTCTACCTCTACGACCGCGTTCGATTCCTCGTTCAGGATGCGGGGAATTACAGCCATGCCAACGCCCAGGTTCCCCCCTCCAACGGATGGATTCACATCGTGGGAACCATCAACGAGATCGGCCAGAAAAAAATGTATTACAACGGAATCCTCGTCGGAGAGAACGAAATGCCCCCTCTTCAATTAGAGAGCGACGCACCCCTGTATATCGGCGCGCTCGAACCGGGATTGCGCCACCTGGACGGTCAACTTGAAAACCTCCGAATCTGGAACCGGGAATTGTCACACGACGAAATCCTCAATCTGCTGAAAACCGCTCCGGAGAATGAAAATATCGAGGAAATGCAAGCGAACGGCTTGGTTTCCTACTGGGCCTTGCGATCGGTCGATGGAGACATCGTTCGCGACCTGACCCAGAACGGACACGACGGTATCTACCATCAATACCAGATCGACGAATCCCATCTCACATTCAAACCGGATACCGGTATCCCCTTCGACGGCGTAACCAATTACGCCTCGATCGTAGACATCGACCCCCTGATCTTCGACGACGGCTTTTTTGTCAACCAGATCAGTGTCGACGCCTGGCTAAACTTGACCCCCATTTTCACCGATCGTACATTGAGCAATCGCGGAATCTTCAGCCAAGGCGGCTCTGCCCAGGCGTTTTCCCTGTTCGGTACCTCTCAATACGGGAATCGAATTCACTTCTTTCTCGAAGAAACCGGAGACGCAGCGGGAGTCATGCCGCCAACCGAAGCCTGGATTCACGTGTGCGGCACGTATGACGAGGACGCGATCCGGCTTTACTACAACGGCGTCCTGGTCGAAGAAGTGGATGCTCCAGGCTTCGTCATTTGGGGCGACATGCCGTTTTATATTGGCGCGCTCTCCGATAGCGGAGGGCTGTTCGAGGGCATGATCGAAAACGTCCGCCTTTGGAATAAAGCCCTGCCGGAAGCGGATATCCGGGCTTTGCTCGTAACCGCTCCCGCCGACGAAGACATCGCCCAAATGACTCAAAACGGCTTGGTTGCATATTTCGCCGCACGTTCGCTTTCCGGATCGATCCTTCAGGATTTAAGCGGCAACGGAAACGATGCGACCTGGGTCGGTAACGTCTCAGTTTCAGACTGGAGTTTATATTAGATAAGCACCAAATTACAAAATCGTATATGCGTTTATAACAGTGATTAAAGAAGAAAAGTATAACTGTTATGGGCGAATGGAACCGCCTTTTTAGAGATTGACTTTGCTGGACTTAGGCTGTATCGTCGATGCTATCCGAAAGTGCTAAATCTCAGTGAGTGCTAAAATGGTTGCGCTGTCGTTTTTTTTGGGGACAGCGGGCAGTCCCTATTGGAAATCTCGGATTCTGCCACACTTGCGTTGACGGACCACAGAGGAACCTCACACCAATGATGAAGTCATGTCAACACAATTATGGGAGAACAGTGCACGCGGGGAGAGTGTTCTCAACCGGCTTGTGCATCGCGTTAGCCATAGTGCTCCTGACGGAAGCAGCCTTGGCTCAGACGGTTCAGTTCAAGGTAGTCGGGGCGGAACCGGAGATGGACCGCTTTCGTGCGTGCCGGAGCCTCATCGTCGGTCCATGGAAGAACCAGCCGGAGGAGTATGAAGGCTACAACGGGTTCGTCGGTTGGTCGGGGGTGACGTGGTTGCGTTCGGGGCGGTGGTCGGTTACGTTTACGTCGGGGACATGGCACGCGACACCGCCGTGGACGGAGGAGATTCGCGAAGATCCGGCGTGTCTCAAGCAGTTCGAAGAATGGCACAAGATTGGTTTACCCGACATTCGCGCCCCTCGGGGCGGACGTGGCCACATCATGCACTCCGACGATAAAGGTCTCACGTGGTCCTCTCCACGTACTCTTGTCGATACGGTGGATGATGATCGCCATCCAACTATTCTGGAGTTAGACGACGGCACACAGATCTGCACGTTCTTCACCTATCGTTTTCCCAGGAAGGCATACGCTAAGTACATGCTGTCGCACGACGGCGGTGAAACATGGGCCGAGCCTATGGATGCGTTGGGAAAGCCCACGGAGGGCGGGTTCGGGAACGGTCCGGTGATTCAGCTGAAGGATGGCACCGTCGTGTGGGTCTGCGAAGGACGGTTCGACGAGACCCACGAGCACAGCACTATCGGGATCATGCGGTCGGAGGATCGCGGCAAGACTTTCCATCTCGCATCCGTGGTAAAAGGGGATCACGAACTAAACGAGCCTACGGTGACTGAATTGCCGGACGGTCGGCTCGTCATGGTGATTCGGCGCGAAGGCGATATCTGCTGGTCGGATGACGGCGGTCGGACGTGGGAAGCGTCCGGCTCGACAGGCTGGGATGTGTTTGACCCCCATCTACTCTATCTACCGAACGGCGTCCTG
>CAZSIZ010000506.1:0-3281 GCA_964606645.1 uncultured bacterium | reverse complement strand
GCGGGGTATTACGGGTACGCGTGGGCGGATGTGATTGCGGCCGATATGGCGACGACTTTCGAGAACGCGCCTGGTGGGTATTTCGACCGGGAGATGGGGATGCGGCTGCGAAAAGAGATTTATGAAGTGGGCGATTCGCGCGATGTGAACGATTCGATTCAAGCGTTTTTAGGGCGCGAACGGTCGTTTCAACCATTTCTCAAGCAGATTGGAGTGGAGCGGTAAGCATCTTCTGCCGAATCGTGGATGGGCTTTGGTTTTTATTGCGATATTCGTTTCTTGATCGATAACAGTGCTGGAACGGGAAGCATGAAACTAAAACCCAATCCATACAAATTGGTCAAAATCGAAACAGAAAACGATGGGCCAATTGCTGTTATTTCGGAAAGATTCGCCCCCATCGCAATCCAGCCGATCAAGGTGCCTAGAAACGCTATTCCGTTCAGAATCCAAATCGAACTCTTCCAGAAATATGCAGACTTTTGCAATTGCTCCCGATCTCCCTCTTTTCCGAACGCATGGGAAAAAGCGTTTGAAATCTCATTGAGGGAAAATCCCATTATCAAAATGGCAATCGATCCAGGAAGGACAAATATCAAACTTGGATAATCTAAAAAATGTTCAAATCCTCCACCGCCCAAAAAAGACGCCGTAATACAAATCCCCAAAAAAATAGCCTCACCAATGATAAATGCGATGACATTCATTCTTTATTTCCTCCTCGTATGATTGATAAACCATTTGCATTGCCACCCTCACCCTAGTATTCTGTCCATCATATTTTGACGGGTAACAAAACCGTATAGGGGCAGGCCCCTGTGCCTGCCCTAGGCAATCCTACCCGACCTTATTTGTTAGACAAACTACTAGCAGCCCCAATCAATGTTCGTCTGTAGGATTATTATGATCGTGATTCAAACCGGCTTCCTCTCATTTTGAAGGCTCTCATATAGGCCCGAAATCCTTGCTCCATATCATAGCATTGCCATTGGCATAAAGTCCGCTCAGAGACTCAATACGTGCTTTAGTAGCGTGTCGTTATCGAAAATGTGGATAGCGAGTGGCCTACGCCATACTCACAACAAGGGTAGCAAGAAATTCCCTGAGATAGGATTCATCTGGAGGGCATAAGCAGATTGAGGTCAATCCCAATAATCCTGCAATACTTCATCAGAATAACGATAGCGATCTTGATTGTCACGCAGCTTGCGAGACCGCCAGATATCACCGTTAGACGCAAGGCCATTACTGCCGTTGTATGGTATCACGCGGCGTGTATTGGACCAGTCACCATAATAAATTCCATCGGGACCGGCCGCGAACATCATGTACCAAGTGCCCCTGGGACTGTTTGAACAGTCACGGTCTACGTAACCGTAAAAGCATCCCTTGCTGAACGGATCCACAGGGAGACCACTGATATAAGCCACTGGTGTCGTCAGCAAAGCCCAGTTTTGGCCGTTGAAGTGGTTGTCTTGCAGAACGTTCGATAGGCCGACTTGACTCGGTGTTTTACCGAAAAAGTGGACACCGTCAGGGTAACAGCATTTCTCATCGGTGATCCCCGCTTGGCCACAGTCGTCACCATCGATCAGCCACAATCCCGTATCCATGTGTCGGATGACTGCCTGATCGTCCAGCATTCGCAGATCAGCTTTCGTCCGTGCGATCTTAGATCGCACCTGGGCATTGAGAAAGTTCGGAACCGCTATCGCCGCTAGAATTCCAATGATGGCGACAACGATCAGGAGTTCGATTAATGTGAATGCGCTACGCTTTTTCTCAATCATGAGAAGTGCCTCCTATTAAGTGGATTCATTTCTTGATATCGGCAGTTTCACTGTAAACGTCGTTCCTGTGCCTTCTTCGCTTTCAACGACGATCGTTCCCCCATGCTGCTCGATGATTCCATAGGAGAGCGATAGCCCCAAGACCAGTTCCCGAACCCACCGGTTTCGTCGTGAGGAACGGGTCGTAGACTTTGGAGAGATTCTCCAGTGGAATGCCTTTACCATCATCACGGATAGTTACGATAGCATATTGGTCTTCCTGTGATGAAGTGATCCAGACGTTACCTTGGTCTTCGATCGATTCAATAGCATTGCTCAGTAGGTTAACAAATACTAGGTTAATCTTCCCCGGCGAACAGGTCACAGAGGATAAACCAGCGTAGTCTTTGTGAATCGTAACCTGATCTTTGTATCGGCTGTGAAGAAGCGTCAATGATGAATCAATTGCTTCGTGGATATCGAATGCCGAGTAGTCGTCTTCATCAACACGGGAATAGAGTCGTAGATCGGCAACGATCTTGGCTATACGATCAGAACCGTCCTCTAATGAAACGATGAGTTTATCGCTATCTTCAATCGCATAGTCGATATCTTCTTCGAGAATTGATTCATGGATTTGACGTTCGGGTTCTGATAGTTTTTCTTTAACTGAATCCGCATGATGTATCAGTTTCTTGAATCCACCAATATATTCCTTAAGGGGCTGGGTATTACTTTTGATAATGTTGATCGGATTGTTGATCTCGTGGGCGACACCGGCGAATAATTGACAGAGGGAAGCCATTTTTTCTGATTGGATGAGCTGGTTTTAAGCGGATTTCAACCTTTTTTGGAGTAAAATAGCGAACTGAATGAAACGAAAAACTTGAAAGGTAAACCGGAAGGGGAAAAAATGCGAAGCAGAAAAATCAATTCTACACGTGTGTGCCTGGTTTTGGTGTTCACACTGATTTTTTGTGTATGTCTATCGAATGATAGGGGTTTCGGCGAAAATCCAAAGGATCGAAAACCCGTACTCCAACCTCCCGAAACAACCACGAACCGCCCAATGCGAGGACGGCATGAGATGGTTTTAACCCTCGGACAGACCGAAGGTGACCTTCAAGGCAACGATGACAAGATCATTCAAGCAGGCATTGAATATCTTCACCGGGTGGGTGGAGGGACGCTTCACATTCTGCCTGGAATCTATAACCTGCGAAATTCGATCTATCTTCGTCCAAACATCACGCTATGCGGATCGGGAGAAAATACCGTTCTGAGAAAAACAGCCAGTGTCGAGACGCCGATCGTACGGGATTCGGATTGGTATGAATACGGCGTTCAGGTGGCAGACCCGCAGGGATTCATAAAGGGGGGAGGGATCATTCTTCAGTCGCACCCCCAAAGCGGAGGGCTGAATACCCTGCTCACGACGATTACAGACATTCAAAAAAATGTATCCGTTCACATATAGCAATAGTCGATAGGATTCAAAAAAGATAGACCAGA
>CAZSIZ010000505.1:0-3324 GCA_964606645.1 uncultured bacterium | reverse complement strand
CGGTGATCCGGCGTTCCGATCGCTAGCCGACGGAAGCCACGAGGCGAGTTCGGTCGAACTATTTCCAATCGCCAATCCGGCCTCACTCCTGGTTCCGGGGCAAAACACGCTGGCGCTGGCTGGCATCAACACCGCGCTGACCAGTTCCGACTTATCCTTGGCCGTCAGCCTCGATGGGGTGCGAGTCAGCGAAGTGATTTCCGAACTGAGAGGCCAGGCAGACGCGGCGCGTACCCGCTGGATTCACATCAACGGCGCATCCGCCCCCTACGATCCCATGAAAGCCGAGTGGTCCAGTCCCGTGCTTCTTGAACCGGGCCGGAATATTTTCCGCATCGAAGCGCTGGATGAATTCGCGAACGTCTTCGATTCGACAAACATCGTTTTATATAAAGACGCGGCTCCTCCCACGGACGGAAGAGAAACGTACGGGGACGAAGTTTGGAACGAAACGCTCAGCCCAATGACCGTGGAACAAAATATTATCGTGCCCAAGACGGATTCGCTGACGATCGATCCCGGCGTGACGGTGCGTATGGCTCCCGGAACCGCCATCATCGTCTACGGAACGCTGACCGTGAACGGAACTGACGCGAAACCCGTGCGTTTTGAATCCAGCGGCGTGGTTCCGAACTGGGGCGGTATTGCAATCGAAGGCGCGGCGGGTGAGGCAAAGATTTCACACGCCCAATTCTCACACACGAAACCGTTCTCCTTCCGAAGCGTCAACTATTCCGGCGCGGTGTCCGTTCACGACAGCACCGCCGTGATCGAGCACTCATTCTTCACGGCGGCTGAAGGCGTCGGGATCGATGCGAAGCGTTCCACGATGACGATCCGGCAAAATCATTTTAAATCGATGGGAGAGATGGTCCATTGCATGAATTGTTTTACGATTGTCGTAAACAATCTGTTTGAAAACGCGATCGGCTATAGCGACGCCATCGATCTCGACGGACAGATGGGGCCACCCTCCGTCATTCGCGGCAACACGATCCTCCATTCGGAAGACGACGGGATCGATTTGGGAAAAACGTCGGCGATGATCGAAGGCAACTGGATTCAGGGCTGTTCGGACAAAGGGATCTCTCTGGAAGGGCAGAGCGAAATATTACTTATTAACAATGTCGTATTTCAATCGAATTTGGGGATTGGCGTGAAAGACCGCTGTCAGGCGCAATTGATTCATAACACCATCGCCTCATGCACTACGGGAATTCGCGTCTACGAGAAAAACGCGGGCCAGGGAGGCGCATCGGCGGACGTGCTCAATTGCGTGATCTGGGACACGACACAGAGCATCGATGTGGACGAAAAATCGACAGTAGACGTTCGGAATTCTAATCTCATGCAGTTATCGGACGCTTTTGCGCAAGGGAACATTTCAGCCGATCCTCAATTCCTCGATTTAGCCAACGGGCAACTTTCGATCCACACCGACTCGCCACTCATCGACGCTGGAGCAAAGTCGGACATCGCGACCGATATCGACCGAAACAAACGCCCATCGAGAACCGCCCCGGATATCGGCGCGTATGAATTTCAACAACCGACCGACATTGCGGATTGGGAAGTTTATTAGCCGCAAGGGCTTCCCACCCGAAACGAGTTTATCTACCATTTCTACTATCACAATTCAACTCAAATCAAGGAGACGATCATGACTCTATCCCGGCGTTCTTTTCTCACCGCCGCTGGCACGGCGGCTTTAGCCACTCAGGCGTCCCCCGCTTCGGCGGCGGCTCCGATACGCAATCGGATCAAATTGGGGATTGCCTCGTATTCGTATTGGCATTTCCGCCCGCCCAAAGTGTCCATCGAGACGGTGATCGACAAGGCCGCCGCGCTGGGGGTGGAAGGCGTGGATATTCTGCACCGGCAGATGGAGAGCGAAGACCGGGCCTATCTCCAATCGCTCAAACGTCACGCGTTCGTGAACGGGATCGACCTGATCTGCCTTTCTATCCATCAGGATTTTGTTTCCAACGATTGGAATAGTTTGTACAAGAATATCAAACATACCGAACGCTGTATCGAATTGGCTTACGAAATGGGCATTCCCTGCATCCGCCTCAATTCAGGGCGTTGGGGCACGGTCAAGTCGTTCGACGAGTTGATGGAACGGCGCGGCCTGGAACCCCCGATCGAAGGTTACGACGAAGACGACGCGTTCAAGTGGTGCATTGAATGTATTGAGAAATGCCTGCCCAAAGCGGAGGAATGCGGGGTGATCCTGGCGCTCGAAAATCACTGGGGGCTGACCCGAAAACCGGAAGGCGTGCTGCGAATCGTGGACGCGATCGATTCACCGTGGCTGGGCGTGCTTCTGGATACAGGGAATTTCCTCGAAAATCCTTACGACAAATATAAAATAATGGCTCCGAAGACCGTCTTCGTTCAGGCGAAAACCTACTACGGGGGCGGTGAGTGGTACTCGCTCGACCTCGACTATAAACGCATCGCGAAAATCCTGAATGAGGTCGATTACCACGGCTACGTCTCACTGGAGTTCGAGGGTAAGGAAGACGCGGATTCGGGCGTCCGAAAAAGCATCGAACGATTCCGGAACGCGTTCGATACTTAAGACGCTCCATTAATTCGGCTTTTTAATCTCAATCCAAATTCCATAATTCACGCCTTCACTTCCCGCCGGTTGGGGAAGCAGAAGGCGGTACTTTTTTATACCGAGATCGCTCATAACAGAATTGATTTCCTCGGCAGTCTCGGAGGGTTTATAATTCAAAACCGAATTTTCCTTTTTTCCCTTCCCTTGATTACCTCGAATGGCGCGGGCAGTTTTGGGGGGAAGCATTTCCGGAAATCCCCGCCCGATGAACGCAATCCCGCCTGGTTTGAGCACACGGTATAATTCCCCAAACGCCAGCCGCAGATCACCCCAGAAAGGAAACGATCCTCTCGAAACGATTGCATCGGCGTAATTATCTCTGAACGGGAGACGTTTGGCATCGGCAAAAATCGCCCCGACACGATGGCCGAATCCTTTTTCGTTTGCTGTTTCGTAAAAGAGAGGGAAGAAATGAGGGTTGATATCGGCGTTGATCCAGTAGAGGTGCTGGGTGCGTTGGCAGAGTTCGAGAATCAGTCTGCCGGGGCCGCTTCCCAGATCGATCCCGATGCCTTTCACCTCCGCCAAATCGTATCGATCCACGATCCATTCCGCCAGCGGAGCGTAGACCGGCGCGAGACGGTTATTCGCCGACCGCTGCATCCGCAGAGCGTTCTCAAAAGTATATTCCGCGTAATCAGGAACCTCGAGCTGATCGTCTCCGCACCAGGCAGTGAATCCTGCAAACATCAAATAAA
>CAZSIZ010000504.1:0-3326 GCA_964606645.1 uncultured bacterium | reverse complement strand
TGTATGGGTGACCTTCCCGAACCCAAACTCGTGCACAGATTCTTGTGAGGAGCCCCTTTTATTAACAGATTAAGATATTATATCAAAAATGACCTCTCGCCAGGAATACTATAGCACATTTGCTTCGGAGATATCCACCAATGAATCAGAAAACCTTCATCACGGTTGCTGGAACAATTTTTTGTCTTGTTGCCCTGGGGCACCTTGCTCGGGCTGTTTTTGGGTGGGAAATTGCGATAAATGGCTGGTCTGCTCCACTGTGGATCAGTTGGGTGGCGTTTATTATCACAGGATTCCTCTCTTTCACTGCTTTTCGGCTAAACCGGTAAAACGTTCTTTGGAGTGGAACCAGGGAAAATCTCGTTCAATACTTAATTCGCTCTTTCGCTTATTTCGCATCTTTGGCTGATTATCCCGGTATATTATGAACGGTCTCAATCCTTAGGAAATTTCCCATCCGTGGGCCTTAATCGAAGAATCTGCGCCCAAATAACCCCGCGTGAGTATTATCCATTCACACCAGCGTCGAAAATCAGAATTTGTCGGTTTCAAAGAGGGAAAGTGATTTTTTTACCGGTTGTTCTCATAAAAGTGAGAGAACCACCGGCGAGTAGGTGATCTGGAACGTGAAAAAATGAAACCGACCATGGAGAACTATTTGATACATACACCGATGAGCAATTACATGAATTCGTCCATCTCTTATCGGACAGAGAAGAAACATTCCACTCCCACCTTGGGCTGGGGAGCGGATTATTTGTCTACGAGAGGAGAAGCCTACAGCCTGCTGGAACAAAAGACGTTTCAGCGCGAGAGAGATATGGCAAATCTCAGAGATTGCGCCTTACTCCATAAATTCCTGACAAGAAAAGTGACAGAACATCTCCAGGATAAAATGATAGGAGAGCCCAATCAGAAAAAATTTGAGGACATGATCTTTGATTTGCAGATCACGAAAAGGGCTCTTAAATTGATCGAGCGGTTTTACCGCGATCTGGGATTACTGGTTGAGAATGACAAATGATATTTTGTTTTTTTCATCCATATGAAGGATTTAATTGATTGGAAGAATTGTTTCTCTGCTTTTCACGATGAAATGCGTAATTTATTTTAATCTTATCCTTCATGTTTTTCGTTTTGAGCTTTTTGGCCGCTCATTGTTCATTCAGATCTTTCATCATCCTCGTATGCCCTATTGTTGTGGTTGTTTTTGTTTCTTCTCGCTACGTTTCCCTCCTATCGTCTTTTGGGGCGGAGTTACATGGTGAACTCGCCCAAAGGCGAAAACGGAGGTGAAACAATATGGAAATAACAAAAAATAAACCTGTATACAAGGACCGTATCGGTCGATTTCAGATTAGCATCTGGAAAAATGAACGTGTTGTAGATGACAAGGATTTTCTCATGAGCAAAGTAGTCGAAACATCTAAGGCTTGTCTTCAATACAGTCAATACAACAAAAACACTGACTCATGGGAAAGCCAGCGTATCTGGTGCTTTTGCAGTGATGTACGCAACCTTGTAAAGTTGCTTGATAAAATAGGCGCAGACGAGGAATCGTCTGCCCCCGATTCAGGGGATTTTTCAGTTAGGCATGAGAAGAGTGTTCCCCTAACGGGATGGATATAGATGCCTTTTTGTTTAACTTGATTTGATTTTTTCTCTTTTTTATACGTATGAAAATTCCCGGTGGCTTTCAGATATTTAGGAAAGCCACCTTGCAGGTTGGTTAAATATGAGGTGATTATTAAAAATGAAAAAACAATGTTGGAAGATAGCGCGAAAGAGCGCCAATCCCCGATTTTTAGGAAAATGTGTGTGTGGAAATGATCTGGAGGCCGCGTACAATCCAGACCTGAGTATAACGTTCTGGAATTGCTTCGAGTGCTTTCCCATGTACGAGAGGGCCCACGGTATCCGGAAAACAGAACTCGAAGAATAGACCGCTGCGAATGATCGGTTAGATGAGTGAATGAGATGCAGTGTGAATTATATCCTTCAATTATATTATTTGGCCGCATAAGTCCTCTTGATTAAATATTTCATAGATCTCAATATATCCTCCATAATATGTTCAAAGGGCTTATGTTCGGCATTTATTATTTTTTCTTTTTAGATCCGTCTTGTTTATCGGAAGGATCGATAGAGTCTCTGGTTTTGGGGCCATCTTGCACTTGTAATGCTCTGTATTTCTTGCGCAAGACTTTTTTTTACTCGGCTTTTTGAGGTGCGTCATCGATACGTAAGTGTTTCGTTGTCTTCATATTCTCTCGTACCTCCGTACCCGTCTTACGAACGTCTTATCCGGTGGAGATGTTCGCAACGTTTCCGGAGGAACGAAAAATGAATAACTACAACGAAACCATATCCAAGTACGACGACATGTGCATCGTGGGAAGCCTCGATACTGATTCAAACGATTGCGGACTTGATGAGATTGAGCAGCAGCGCAGCCTTGAGCGCGCAAGCAGGCCCGAGTTAGACCCTCTTTTTTTGGGGCTTCCTCACTAGAGTGACCGCCAGATTCCTACGGAGATAGCGAAAGCGCACAAAGAAGAATGGAACCCGTTTTCTTAAAGTCGCTTTTTTCTTTTTTTTATTTCCCTCACTATGGATGGGGCCTTGGATGGGGATAGGAGACTGTTGTGCCCGCCTGATGTCTGTCCTTTTACGAGGGAAGATGGAATTGCAAGCCTAGGAACCGGCCGAATGGGAGATCCGACGAGGTGTCCAAACGTCGATGGATTCGGGGAATCGTAGGAGAAACCGTTCGATGATCGCTCATGCTCCATCAGTCACAGATTTTCTATATATATTACTGTTACAGCCGAGACGCTTTCGCGTCGGCTGGAGTTGAAGGTTCTAGGACGGAAATCACTACGCTCTTCCGTTCAGTTTTCATAAACCGCTCGATGATCGCTCACGCTCCATCAGTTTCGGATTTTTTATATATATGTTGTTACAGCCGGAACGCCTTCGCGTCGGCTGAGAATAAGGTGATTTGCCCATTTGCCGCTCAATGTTCGCTTTGAACTCCATCATAGCGGCGGGGAAGAGATACGGGCATTCGCCCGCGATCCCAGGAATCAAGGGCTTTCCGGAGGGGAGGATCGCCATTCCTCGCGATCGCGAAGAGGATGGCGAATGTGGGATAGAATCGAGGAATAGCCCGAGAAGCGGTTATTTCCCGAAATGGCCGTAGCCATTGCCGGTCCGATTCGCCAAGGCGAAGACCGGAGATGTTTCCATGACGTGTGGGTAGTCGCTCAAGCGCGCATTGACTCACATATTTTGTTACCGAAGTCCAGTCGTTGCCTCATTATAAT
>CAZSIZ010000503.1:0-3345 GCA_964606645.1 uncultured bacterium | reverse complement strand
AAAAATACCGCACTTTTCGACCGCCACAAGCTCACTTTTTAACCGCCGTCACCAGCAAAAAGATTTCGCACAGATCCGTAAACGAGATGGACGGCTGGCACCTTTTCACGCCTCGAAGATCACCTCTGCCATACTGAAGGCCGGTCGGGCAACCGGTGAGTTCACCGAGGAAATCGCCCAGTATCTCTGTCACCTGGTTATGCTCCAGGCACAGATTGCTATTGAGGGAATTTCATCACCAACCGTTGAGAAAATCCAGGATATTGTAGAACAAGTATTGCTGGCCTCTCAATTCAAGAAAACCGCCAAAGCCTACATCCTTTACCGCGATCAGCACGCGCGTATTCGAGAGATGGTCCAAAAAGCTGACCTCGATCTGATCGACCGCTACCTGGAACGCCTTGACTGGCATGTCAAAGAGAACAGCAACATGGCTTACTCTCTGCAGGGCCTGAATAACTATATCTCCAGCGAGGTCAGTAAGACCTATTGGCTTAACAAGATTTACACGCCCGAGATCCGGGAGGCACACACGACAGGTGATCTCCATATCCACGATCTGGGGATTCTGTCTGTCTACTGTGTCGGCTGGGATCTTCAAGACCTGCTTTGTTCCGGATTCAGGGGTGCTCCCGGTAAAGTTGAAAGTCGGCCAGCCAAACATTTTCGTCCCGCCCTTGGGCAGATTGTGAACTTCTTCTATACACTCCAGGGCGAAGCTGCGGGAGCCCAGGCTTTTTCCAATTTCGACACGCTTCTTGCACCGTTTATCCGTTACGACGGGTTGACCTACGACAAAATCAAACAGGCACTCCAAGAATTTGTTTTTAATGTGAACGTCCCCACGCGAGTTGGGTTCCAGACACCATTTACAAACCTTACGTTCGACTTGAGGGTACCGTCTCCCCTGCTCAACCAGAACGTCATCATCGCCGGGGAGCCACGCCGTGAAACTTATGGTGAGTTTCAGCACGAAATGAACCTCCTGAACCAAGCGTTTTTGGAAGTATTGGCGGAAGGGGATGCGAAAGGCCGAGTTTTCACCTTCCCGATTCCGGCCTACAACATCACACCGGAATTCGACTGGGAGAATCCTGAACTGGATCGATTGTGGGAGATCACGGCAAAATACGGAATCCCTTACTTCGCTAATTTCATCAACTCCGACATGTCGCCCGATGACGCGCGGTCGATGTGTTGCCGACTCCGGCTTGACCTGCGTACCCTTGAAAAACGCGGTGGAGGGCTTTTCGGTGCCAATCCCCTGACCGGATCGATTGGCGTCGTGACGATCAACATGCCGCGCCTGGGCTATCTGGCCGTTGATGTAGACGATTTTATCCAACATCTTGATCGTTTAATGGAAAATGCACGAACCAGTTTGGAAACCAAGCGGAAAGTACTGGAACGTTTTACCGATAAAGATCTCTACCCATACACAAAGTATTATCTCCGGCATATCAAACAGCGTTTCGGGCAGTATTGGCGTAATCACTTCTCCACCATCGGCTTGGTGGGAATGAACGAAGCCTGCCTCAACCTGCTTGGGGCCGACATCGGAACCGAAAAAGGGATTACTTTCGCCACACGTGTACTTGACCATATGCGGGAGCTGCTTCGTCAATTTCAGGAGGAGACAGGGAACTTCTACAATCTTGAAGCCACACCTGCCGAGAGTACCGGATACCGTTTTGTTAAGTTGGACAAAGAACGTTACCCGGATATTCGATGCGCCAATGAATCAGTAGTAAGGAATGGGGATAAGCCGTTCTATACAAATTCAACCCAGTTACCCGTCAATTATAGCAACGATATCTTTCAAGTCCTGGAACTCCAAAATGACTTGCAGACACGGTATACCGGCGGAACCGTTTTTCATGTCTTCCTCGGCGAATCCGAAGCCGATCCGCAGGCGGTCAAGAATTTCGTACGAAAAATCTGTGAGACTTACTCTCTCCCCTATTTTACTCTGACACCAACTTTCTCCATTTGTCCCACTCATGGCTATTTACGTGGAGAACATCGGGTTTGTCCGAAATGTTCCGCAGAAACAGAGATCTACTCCCGTGTCGTAGGATACTTTCGACCTGTCAACCAGTGGAACGAAGGGAAACAAGCGGAGTTCGCTCTGCGTACTCGATTTCGAATCGGAGAAGAATCGTGATAATTGGCGGTTTAATACCCTTTAGTTTGAGTGATTTCCCTGGGCAGGTGGCGGCAGTTGTGTTTACCCAGGGGTGCAATTTTCGTTGCCCCTATTGCCACAACGGTTCTTTGATCCCTCAGGAAGCGCCTTCTGAACACCTGATACCGGACGAGGAGATCATCCGATTCCTTGAAACCAGGCGCGGGCAACTGGATGGAGTTGTTGTCAGTGGCGGAGAACCCACTCTCCAAGCAGACCTTCTTGAATTCGTCTACCAAATCAAAGCGATGAACTTCCAAGTCAAACTGGACACCAACGGCAGCCGACCGAACGTTCTTCGAAATCTTCTACAAGAGAAACTGATCAACTTCATCTCAATGGACATCAAAGCGCCGCTGACGATTTACGATCAATTGTGCGGTGTTCGAGTCAATACAGAACTGTTGGAAGAAAGCATTTTAATCATCGCCACAGGCGGTATTGCTCACGAGTTCCGGACAACAGTAGTCGAAGCGCTACTCTCAGCCAACGATATACGCTCTGTTCAAGAAATGGTGCCGAGGGATTCTCCTCATCGAATTCAGGTTTTCCGACGGGAAAACGCCCTCGAACCATGGCTGCGAAAAGCCAACAATCGCCCCATGATGCGAAACGACATACTCCATCAACAGGATGAAGAAACAAAACCGCACTAAGCGGATAATCTTAAAAAAGGAGCAAGGAATCATGAAACCAGGAATCGATCTGATTAGCGTCTTTGCAAAACGGGAGGATGAAACCGGTCAAGTTTTTTATACCGGTACCATCGATCCTTCCAACTTCAAAAAGGCAAAGGAAGAAATCCGCATTGTTCTTATGCAGGGAAATCTTCTGCCTGGATCGTTGGTTGGTCACGAAGGCTCCTCACAGGAAAACTTATACATGTTTTCCCAAGACGGCAATAACCAGGATTAAAAGATTTAGTAGATAGGGCTCTGGGATCAAAATCCAGAGCCCTAGATATGATAACTTAAGCAGGAAAAAGAACATGAAAGAACGGGACAAAATCATTCCAATATCTAACGAATGCGATGTCCCTATCAATATGAACATTGAGCAGGCTGCTCGTTATCTTAATACAACTCCCCGCCAGCTACGTGATTTAGTTTGAAGTGTACCCCATTGTCAAGACAAATTTTCACCTATTTTAAGGTAGGTTA
>CAZSIZ010000502.1:0-3345 GCA_964606645.1 uncultured bacterium | reverse complement strand
ATACCGCACTTTTCGACCGCCACAAGCTCATTTTTCGACCGCCGTCACCATCCCACGGTGCGATGCACGGCCCTTTTGGCTGGATTCTGCGTTGAAAAATCTTGAAAATAAACCATATTTCCTTCAATTTTTCGCCTTGAATCCAACCAAAATGACTCGCGCACGCCCTCGCGCGACTTTTACCACGGACTGATAGGGGCCTGCCCCTACATATATAATGAACTTTATTATGAGGTTGAAGGAATTATGGATTAAGGATGGGGCAAATATTGAATTCGATAAAAAAAACTCCATCACCTTTCCCGAATGAGGGGAGAAGGTCCGGAGTTTCAAAACGAAATTCCCTCAACCAGCGCATCGCAATGGATCACAATGCCAATAGGGTTTAACACAAGATCAATTTAAAATTCGGCTCAAGTCGTTCTCAAAAGGATTCTATTTTGAGGCCTGAACGGCTTGGATAATCCTCAGTCGAAAGGCGATTTCAAAATGTCAGAGTGCGCATTATGGAAATCACGCTTCAACAAGGCCAACACGTTTCCCTCTTGGTATCAGGGAGATTCCCCCAGAAAGGGAATCTCCCCATTCGGTGCGAATTCATGATGAAGAGACGCATGGCAGCCGATCCGATGATGACTACGATCCCAGAATAGCGTCCTTGCAGGCTTTGGAGATACGGAATTTAACCACGGTTTTCGCCGGGATTTTCATCTGTTCGCCAGTGGCCGGATTACGTCCCATTCTCGCCTTGCGTTTGACCAACACCAGTTTCCCGAATCCAGGAAGGGTGAAGCCTTTCTTCGATTCTTTGTAACCAACTGCTGCCAGTTCTTCCAGCAGATCGATGACCTGTTTTTTGGTGAGTTCACATTTGTCTGCCAGATAGGCGATCAATTGGCTTTTCGTCATGGGCTTTTTGGCTGCCGTTTTTTTCACTGCGGCTTTCTTCATCTTGGTTCTCCTTTAGGTGACGGGTTGGCAAAAAGTGAAAGCAGTACGAAACTCACAGAACATGTGGTATGTCAATTTTAAATCCTGTCGATATGCAGTGGTTCAATTCCCAGTTTCGACTTTTTGCCGTTTCGTCTTAGATTGATTAAATTACATTCTATGTAATTTAACTTAAATGTACACAAAACCGTGGATACGTCAAGAAAAAAAATGAAAAAAAACACTTTTTTCCCTTATTATTCGCTGTTTTTTCGCTTTTACCCTGTTTTTACCCCTAAAAAACGCCCTTTTTCAGGTTTTGGTTCGATTCGGCGACCGTTTTTTTCAGGCGTTGATAAGTATCATGGGACGTGTTTTTCAGGCGCCAGGGGGTTAAAGAGTTGTTCTGAAGGAGGGGATCGTTTGCGGGATTGAACAGAAAATCGCCTTCATCCCGGCCGTACAATCGAGTGTTGGGAACGGGCGAATACATGGCCAAACGAATTTCGCTGCCCGCCTTCGTCACCCACTTGCAGGCTTCTTCGACCATCTCAAGAGATTGGCCGGGCAATCCATAGAGAAGATAGGTTCCGATTTCCTGAGGTGTGAAACCGGCGTCGCGAAGGCATCGAACGGCGTTGATATATTCGTCGGTATTGACCTTCCCTCCAGTGGCTCGCTGCCATTCCTTTTGGGCGGTCTCGAATCCCAGACGAACCGTCGTGAATCCCGCCCGTTTCAAGACGAATGCCGTCTCTGGATCGATGGGTCTGACGTGCAGCGCATTCGGCGTATGAAAACGGATATCATACCGGCGACGGATCGTCTCTTCCATCAATGGAATGAAGTGCGATTCTTTATTGACCAGCAGCGCGTCATCGTAGAATGCGATATCCGTCGCGCCATAATCGGTGATCAAGCGGCCAATCGAGTCCAGGATCGCTTCGCGGCCGTATTGAACGAATTCCGGCCACATCGAGTGCGTCGTGCAATAGGTGCAATGGAAAGGGCAGCCGGATGATGTGAGGATGGGAAAGCAGGTGTATCCCCTCATCCATTCGTAATCCGGCTCGATCCACGTGGATTGATCACCTTGACATCGAGTGGCCGTATCGCCCATCAAGTTGAAAAGTTTGTTGACGATGTCCGGCCAATGGCGGCCGGTTAAGACACAATCCGCACCGGAATGTTCGAGCGCGTGGCTGTGACACAGCGTGGCGTAGACGCCCCCTAAGACAATCGCGGCTTTGGGGAAGATTCGGCGCGCCATTGAAATAGCCTCGAACGCGCCGATATACCAATAGGTCATCATGCAGGGGATGATGACCACATCCGGCTCCGGCCTGTCTCGAAGGCTGTTTTCTACCCGCCCGGGAGGCACACCATACCTTTTGTAATCCCTTGGAACGAATTCCAGCACGGACGGCGTGGGGATCGTTTCCCGGAAGTAGTGGCCGCAGCCATAAGGATTCAAGCGGTGTTTTTTCGGTGGGCGAAGGCCGTCCAAATCGGGCGAGTTTCGGTCCAGGCAGTCGTAGAACGAAACGTCCCAGCCCTGGTGTTTCAGTAATGCGCTCAACCGTAACAGGTTGAGAGGGCGTGTCCAGAAATCGAACGCGGAGAAATCGGTGATCCAGGGATTGAACAGTAGCGCATGCATGATATCGACTGTATAGGGGTTAGTCCCTTATCAGTAATAATGATCGCAAAACGGTCATAAAATTCAGGAGGAGGGTTGGACGCGGGCAGGCACAGGGGCCTGCCCTTACATTGGCAATATACTCATTTCACTTTACATATCCGCCCTGCTCCATCTTGTTAATCGATTGTTTGAGTTAGTCTTTTCAGTAAAATGTCTTCGATGTTTTGCCTGGAGTCGAGTACCGATAAGACGAATACTTTTGAATCTGAAATTCTGTACATTATCCTCCAGGGCGCAACGAGCATTTCTCTATAATGGGTAATACTTTGATCGTATAGTTCGGGGACAATACGACACCTTTCGGGAGAACGAATACTGGGTGGGCTAAAAACCTACATCTTGTCACCCCGCTCCGGGTCTCCCCCATTTCCCTTTGACGAACCGCCGTCTGTGGCGTGTCTCTCAGCTGCAGAACCCGGTGCCGGGAGGATGTCGATGCCACCAGCGTCATCGTGAACCCGAACGCGCAGGCCCCACAGAGCCTCGCTGCGCGCGTCTTGCGGGCGGTGGCCGCCGGTATGCAGGTAGACAAGGTACACCGTTCCATCGGGGAGGAGCATGGGGTGCGAGTACCCGTACACGCTGGAGTCAATGCTGTAACCGTAGCCTTCACCCGGACCGTTCCACGTGCGCCCGCCATCGGGACTCAGCAAAACGCGGATGCCACCTTTCTTGTACGAACCGTGAAAACAGGCCAGGACGCCGTTCGGTAG
>CAZSIZ010000501.1:0-3394 GCA_964606645.1 uncultured bacterium | reverse complement strand
GACATCCCAGAGACGCGCTCCCATGAGAATCCGGTTTGCTTCGAAGACCTCGTGCTGCCCCACATCGGCGGCCACGGTCACGTAGCCTTTCGAGGCCAGTTCGCGGGCGAATCCGTGATAAATGGATTTCTCGTCGTACACGCTTTTCTGAGTGCCGCCGTGTCCGTGGATGCAGACCACGGCGGGGAAGGGGCCATCGCCTTTGCTGGGCACGGTCAGCGTGACGGTGATTTTCCGTCCCGGTGTCGAATCGATCTCGATCTCGCTAACCGAAAAGTCTCCGTTATCGGTGCGGGAGCGTTCTTTCGCGTTCAACGGGATGTTGTCTTTCGATTGAACGAGATCGCTCAGTTTCAGAATGCGAAACAGTTCCGGGCGCAGGGTTTTCTGCCACTCGACGGCTTCGTCCTTCGAGCGATTCGTGTATTCCATCCGGCGAAGATTCGGCGGATCTTCCGCACCCAAAACCGACAGCGTAAGCATCGATATCAAGAGAATCAGTCCAAGAATCAATGATTTCCATCGACATTTCATCATGGTTGATATCGCCTCACTCAATCGTATCGCTTTGACTGGACGTACCGATATCCGACCAGCCACGTCAGAGCAATCATATTCTTTATGAACGATGGCTGCCAGTGACACCTTCATTCTTACATTCCGTTTTCGTGAAAGCCCAATTAAAGGTTATTTTACAATCCCGCTCACATCAAGCAAATACATTTGTCGCTGGCCGGAATGGAGCGAGTCGATGCATATCGTGTTTCCGTCGCGGCTCCAGCGCGGGTGCAGGTCGCAGCGCGTCTGACCCGTGAACCGCTTCGAGAGATAGAACCGGCCCAATTTCACGATCTTGGAATCGGAGAGGCGGATCAGCATCAACGTTTGCATTCGGTTTTTGTCCGGATAGGTATCGGTCAGCATCCATTTCCTGTCCGGCGAGTAAGTGCAGTGTCCATCGCGGGTAAGGAGATCTTTTCCGATGACGGAAATTCGATCCGAGCGGTCTTCGTAAAGATGGAAGTTCCTGCCGGTTTCGGGTTCGTTCGACCAAGCGAGAATGTGGGTTGGATCGCGCCAGATAAAATGAGAAACCATCTCGTGATCGGCGACGACGTGTAACCCGCTTCCGTTCGGCGCGGCGGTGAGCATTCGCGTGTACCGGCTTTTGCGTCCGTTCAACTTTCGCACCCAGCGATGCAGAAAGATGAAACGGGAACCGTCCGGATTAAAGAGCAGGTGATTGATCCAGTGTTTGGTATTCTCCATCGTCGAGTCGCCTTTGAATGAGACGATGAAATCCAACGTGAAGATAAGTTTCGATTGGCCGGTTTTTAAGTTAACCAGAAAAATACCATCGTCATCGGGATGATTCTTCCCGGCAGCGGCGTCTTTCAGGCCGGTGTATCCGTAACCGGGCCGGGTATCGTTCAGGCGGGCGAAGTTGACACTGACCCCCATCGTTCCATTGGGAGCGACCGCGTATACCGGGCGTGGAAGAATCCGTGATTCGCTGGTGAAGACGTTTTGGACCACGCAAACGAACCGGCCGCCCTGGCGGTCATTATAAATCACCGTATCACTGCTTCCGGGAAGCCATTGAAGCATACACCCCTGTTGCCACCCCCAGGCCCGCGACTGACCGAAAGGAATCCACTGGTTTTCGTTTTGCAGATCAACCATTCCCAGCGTGATAGCATCGCTATCCTTCGGAGCGCGGTCGTCGAAACCCACTTCCATCCCCAGCACGTAGCGTCCGCTGGGATCGAACTGCAATTTGTCGTAATAACTGAACCAATGGGATTTCGGCCCTTGAGTGATCGCCTTGCACGGCACGAACGCCTCGATCCGCTTCTCCAGTTCGACAGAATCCTCCGCCGCGAACGGCGTACCCGCTGCTGAAATAACAAACAACAACACCATCCCATTCACACAAAAACGTATCACGATCGTCCTCCTTACCGGTGCTTGAATGAATTCTATCCCCTATCATAGGGCATCCAGCAGAATTATTAAGCGATGGTAAGCGAACTTGGGTTTTTCCAAAAAGATGAGGTATAATAGGAAAAACGATAGGTGAATCCACCGTAACCGTTCGCTGAATCCATTCGTTTAAGCATGATACCGCATTTTAACGGAGCCACATGATGGAATTGAACTGGAAATCGAGATTGAAAGCTTTTTGGCAGGAATGGGGCAAACCATTCCTTTTCGTCGCGGTTGTCGTTCTTTCGTTTCGTTCGGCGGTGGCGGATTGGAACGATGTGCCCTCCGGTTCGATGAAACCCACGATTCTTGAAGGGGACCGGATATTCGTCAACAAAGTCGCTTACGACCTGAAAGTTCCTTTTACGCTGACCCGGCTGATGCAGTGGGGCGATCCGGAGCGGGGCGATGTCGTGGTGTTCTTCTCCCCGGTGGACGAGAAACGGCTGGTCAAGCGCGTGGTCGGGATTCCGGGCGACCGGCTCGAACTGAGGGACAATCGCCTGTACGTCAACGACCAACCCGCCGACTACAGCGAACTCGATACGAATACGATCGAAGAAATCGATGTCGATGAACGAAAACACGTTCAATTATCTCACGAAAAACTGGGCGGTCTGGATCATCCCGTCATGCTGTTTCCCGCCCGGCCATCGAAGAAAACATACGGCCCGGTCACCGTGCCGGAAGGGCGGTATTTTATGATGGGGGATTCGCGTGACAACAGCAAGGATTCGCGCTGGTTCGGGCCGGTGGAGCGCCATCGGATCGTCGGACGCGTTCAGGGAGTCGCCATGTCTTTCGATATGAACCATTACTACATCCCTCGCTGGCATCGCTTCGGGAAGGCCATGCCGTAATCAAACCGCTTCTGCCACCCCTCCATTTCAACCTGCGCTTTCCGGTCCCTCTGGCTTACATTCTATCCCATCGACTTTTATCATATCGTCACACCTAACCTATTTCCGAACGATGACTCATAAGGAAACCGATGACAAAAGTCGCTATTATTGGAGCGGGAATTTCGGGGCTTTCAGCCGCATGGTGGATTCAGCGCCACGGGTTGGATGTCGACATTTACGAACGAAACGGGCAGCCTGGCGGTGTCATAGAAACCGTCCGGGAGAACGGGTATCTGTTCGAGAAAGGCCCCAACTCGTTTCTCGATAATGCCCCCGAAACGCTCGAACTCTGCGCCGACCTGAAATTGGAAAACGAACTGCTTAAGCAGTCCATGCGAGGCAACGAGCGCTACATTTTCCTCGACGGCCGCTTGCAAGCGGTTCCGACGGGACCGGGGGGGCTGATCAAGACCGAACTGCTGACCGGAAGAGCCAAACGAAGGCTGCTCAAAGAACCGTTTCGTTCGGCCAACCGTTCGCCGGAGGATGAGAGCCTGGCCGACTTC
>CAZSIZ010000500.1:0-3402 GCA_964606645.1 uncultured bacterium | reverse complement strand
AACCTACCTTAAAATAGGTGAAAATTTGTCTTGACAATGGGGTACACTTCACTGCTTATCGTCGTCGCGATCATCGGGATTCTCGCTGCGATCGCTGTCCCCAACTTTTTAAACGCACAGATCAAAGCCAAAATCGCCAATTCGGTTTCGGATATGAAAGCCATCAGCACAGCGCTGGAAATGTACCGTCTCGATCACAACCGGTATCCCGCTTGGAAAACCACCAGCGGAACGAACATCAACCCGGTCAACCGGCGGCTTATTCCCCTGACTTCCCCCATTGCCTACATGTCGCAGGTTCCACAGGATCCGTTCATCTACGGCGCTCCGGGCGCGCGCCTCGACGACAGTCAGCACGAGGCCTACATCACGTATGATTATATCGACGCCTGGGCTGAAATTCACTACAACAAAGCGACCATATTGCACGCCGCCTATCGCTGTTCCGAATGGCGCAACAACGGGTACGGACCGGATGCCTTCAACAATACCGGTTCTATCAGCTACGACATCACCAACGGCCTCACAAGCCGTGGCGACCTCATCACCACCGGCCCAAGAGCGGGCTATCCGTGTATCGATACGCTGGTCGGAAAATAATCATGTGATAAAGATGAAACGGCAATAAGGAGAGAACGTGTTAATTGGCTGCATAGTAGTGTAGAATGGATACTGTTTCTACCTAAAAATCCAGCTGTTTCATATTCAAGGTCTGACTCGTGGTCGGACCGTCAATCAAGGAAGGATTATCGTAATAATGAAAATTTTCTCTCAACGCGCGTTCACATTGATCGAACTGCTTATCGTCGTCGCGATCATCGGGATTCTCGCCGCCATCGCCGTTCCCAATTTCCTCAACGCCCAGATAAAGGCTAAGATCGCGAATGCGGTTTCCGATATGCAAGGTCTCAGTACTGCACTGGAAATGTATCGATTGGATCACAATATTTATCCTCGCTGGAAAGACCCTGACGGATCCAACCGGAATCCTGTCAACCGGCGGCTTATCCCTCTGACTACCCCGCTTTCCTATATGTCCTCTGTACCCCAGGATCCATTTATCCTTGGAGCAGGTGGAGCCAGAAAAGACGAGAACCAGCACCCGGCTTATGTGACCTACGATTACGTGGATGTCTGGTCGACCGTTCATTACTCAGGAGCGACCTCTTTTAACGCGTCCTTCCGTTGTGGGGAATGGCGGATCGCCAGTGCCGGACCGGATGGAACCATGACCTACGGCTCCGTTCCATCGTTCGACGCCTCCAACGGTTTATACAGCCAGGGCGATCTCGTCCGTGTCGGCCCGAAGATGTCGTTGCCTTGCGATGAATCGCTTATCGGAAGATAAACAGACACACAATCCCGAATTGACAACGTTCTTTTCCAATTCCCGCATATAAAAAACTCGTAAATATCACTCCTGCCGCTTACGCTCCCTGCTTTCCAATAACACAATATTGCGTGTACTAGAGCGGTTTTTAAAAGTATCGGTGAACTTAACGCGTTTCGATTTGGAAAATCCCGTGCTTTTTCGGGATTTTCCAAACGCCATTACGCACGTATTTCTGAATATTATTCTAGTATTTTTGTAAGGCAATTTTCCATTCTTGTGATATTGTCTCTAAAGATGTCCATAAAAAAAGGAATCCATAAAATGACCATAGCGAATCAAACCAGTTCATTACACCATACCCGTCGTTCCTTTTCATCCATCATCCGCTATTTACCCTGCTGCATACCGCTGCTTGTTTGTCTATTAAGCCCAGTTGCGCTAGCCCAGGTCGTTATCAACGAAATTCATTCCAATCCGGATAAAAAAACCGAGCATGTGGAATTCGTGGAACTGCATAATCCCACTGATTACACTCTCGATCTGTCAGGTTGGTGTTTGAAGAACGCAGTCGATTTCACGTTTCCCCAATCGACCCTGCTTGCCCCTGGAGGGTATCTCGTTATTGGAGAGGATGTGGATGAAATAAATACCAAATTTGGAACCGAATCCAATGCACTTTACGGTCCCATCGAAGGGAAACTCGGAAACGACGGCGATACGGTTGTTCTCTGCAACGCCGCCGGTGATGTCATGGACAAAGTCGACTACGCCCTGGGATTCCCCTGGCCCATGGTTGGTGATTCCGTGCCGGATTACCGGGCAGGGAAAGGGCACTCGATTCAACTGGTCAATCCGCTGTTCGACAACGATCTCGCGGGCAGCTGGCGTTCCGCCTATCCCACACCGGGAACGATCAACTCGGTTTACGCCGCGAACCTTCCGCCCCATATCCGCCAAGTCAAACATTCGCCCAAACAGCCGGTTCCGGGAGAAGCCGTCACCGTTACCGCCAAGGTCACCGATCCCGATGGCGTCGCTGGCGTCATCTTCCGTTATCAATTCGTCGATCCCGGTGAGTACATCCACATCGATGACGATCGATATCAAACGGACTGGACCGATCTTCCCATGGCCGATAATGGCGTGGGCAGCGATGAAATTGCTGGAGACTCGATTTTCGCTCTCGAACTTCCCTCTGCGATGCAAACACACCGGCGGCTTGTTCGCTACCGAATTACGATTTCAGACATCCTTGGCAACACTCAGACGGTTCCTTACGAAGACGATCCCCAGCCCAACTTCGCCTATTTCGTCTATGGCGGCGTCCCCCCCTGGACGGGAGCCGACCGTCCGGACCGAACTCCCGAAGTGACCTATTCGTCTGAAATGCTCTCATCACTGCCCGTCTATCACTTGATTACCAGCCAAAGCGAAACGGAAGATTGCACCTGGTTCGATCATCAATCGTCCAACAATTTTTCCTATACTGGCACGCTTGTCTACGGCGGCCATGTCTACGATCACGTCACGTTTCGTGCACGTGGTGGAGTCTGGCGTTACGCGATGGGTAAAAATATGTGGAAATTCAATTTCAATCGCGGCCACTATTTCCAGGCGTACGATAACTACGGCCAGCCTTATAAGGAAAAGTGGAATATCCTCAACCTCGGAGCCAACATTCAGCAACGCGATTACATGCACCGGGGCGAACAGGGATTATTCGAATCCGTCGGTTTCAAACTCTTCAACCTTACCGGGGTAGAAAGTGCCTACACCCATTTCGTTCATTTCCGCATCATCGATGAGGAACACGAAGACGGCAAGCAAAACGCCAGCCATTCCGGACTCACGATCTCCGGTACTCAGTACGACGGGGATTTCTGGGGACTCTATTTAGCAACCGAACAGATGGACGGTCATTTCCTCGACGAACACGGCCTGCCCGATGGCAATATGTATAAAATGGAACACGGCTCCGGTGATCTGAAAAACCAAGCGCCTGATGGAGCCACCAACAAATCCGACTTGAACGATTTCATAAGAAATTATCAAAAACGTCCCAATTCGCA
>CAZSIZ010000499.1:0-3413 GCA_964606645.1 uncultured bacterium | reverse complement strand
GGTAACGAGAATTATTGTGACACAGCCTGTGCGCTTTGAGCCCACCCTACCAAAATCTGTGAATTCGAATATGTTCGCGGACACACGGGCCACCCCGAAAACGAACGCTGCGACGAACTGGCCGTGGCCGCCTACCAGAAGTATCTTTAATACCGAATCCTTTATTTTTTTTCTACATACGGAATATTTATTCGCGTTTCTTCTACCCCTCACCTTAATCCTCTCCCAGAGGGAGAGGAGATAGTCTGTACACATTGATCTTCGCTCTTTCATCAGCGAGAATTGTTTTTCAACAGGATTCATAAGGGGAGAAAACGACAATGACTTTATTAAGGAAACTTTGCATCGTGGTGCTGCTGGCGGCATTCACAATCTCGAACGCTTACGCACTTGAAGATGGGTTTACTTTGCTGTTCAACGGGAAGAATCTGGACGGGTGGGTGGCTGAGAACTGCGGTGGCGTTCCGAACTTCGCCGTGGAAAAAGGCGTTCTCCGCTGCCGGGGGATCGTCGGACCACACGCCTGGCTTCGCAGCGAGAAGACCTACGAGAACTATGACCTGCGGTTCGATTTTATGGTCAAAGGCTGGGCCAACGGGGGGCTTTTTTTCAATGCGCCGCTGCACGGGCGGAAATCACGCACCGGCTTCTGTTTCCAAATCTACCACAGCCGCAGCAGCCGCCTTACGGACTACCTCACCGGTGCCGTCTTCGGCGTTGTGCCTCCCAAAGTCAACGCGATGAATCCAGAGAAAAAGTGGAACACCGGCCGGATTCTGATGGACTGGCCGTCGCTGAAAGTCTGGGTCAACGGCGAACGGGTTCAAGACCTGAACGTCGAAGAAAACGATGAGTTGAAATACCGGCTGCGCCAGGGCTATCTTGGCATCCAGGACGCGGGCTACAACACGTGGTTCCAAAATATACGTATCAAGGAACGGCCCGGCAAGGAAGAATGGATCACCCTTTTCAATGGCAAGAACTTCGACGGCTGGACCATCGAAGGCAAAGGCGTGAAGTGGAGCGTAAAAGACGGAGTGATCCACGCCGAGAACAACGGGAGTTATCTCGTCACCGACGATCAATTTGAAGACTTCGAACTGCACACCTATGTTCGGACCGACAACAACGCCAACGGGGGAATCTTTTTCCGATGGAATACGCTCAAGGGCGGCGACCGGGGGAACGAAATCCAGATCGAAAACGTGTCCGACTCGCCCCACCCTACCGGGAGTCTCTACAACATCGTGCGTTCGATTCAGCCCCGGTTTCGCGACGGGGAATGGTTTCTGATGCAGATTCGCGTTCAAGGTTCGCACGTGGCGGTGCGGGTCAACGGTGAGACGACGGTGGACTATGACGGGCTTACTATTATCCGCCCTGGACACATTTCCCTGCAGATGCACCACGACGGGAAATGGGTGGATTGGAAAGATATTAAGATCAAGAAACTTTAGTCGTGCAGGCTTTCAGCCTGTTCCATGAAATGAAGCAGGACGGAATCGGGGGGAAACGATGTTCGATCGGATTAAGACCGACCCGGCTATTTGCAACGGGAAACCCTGCGTGCGCGGGATGCGGTTTCCTCTGGTTCAAGTGATCGATCTCGTCACTAGCGGGATTCCGTTTCATTTGATTCTGGAGGATTATCCCGGCTTGGAAGAGGATGATCTCCGCGAAGCGATCGCTTACGTGGCAAAACTGACGGGCGTGAAGCCATAATCCGTTTTTAACTTGACAAGAATGATGGAAACGAATGAGACTGCGTTGAAATTTATTTTGGATATGGGCGTGTCGCCCAAAGTGAAGGATTATCTTGCGAAGCACGGACTGCGGGCGGTTCACGTGAGTGAGGCCAAATTGCAGTCGGTTTCGGATTCCGGCCTGATCGAGATTGCCCGGAAGCGGGAACTCACCATCATCACGACCGATGCGGATTTGGCGAAAAAAGTGGCGGCTGAGAAAACACCGCTGCCGTCCGTGATTACGATCCGGCTTCTTCGCCCTACTGCCAGCGAACAAATTCATGCCCTGGGAAAACTGCTGGAAGCGATGACGGCGGACGAGATTCGGACCGGTTTGATTACCCTCGAACGCGACGGGCATCGGCGGTGCGCTCTACCCAGCTAGGGTCTAGGGTTTTTATTGCGAGCAATCGACGGCTTTGCGCAGGCGTTTTTCGATTTCGGCGTTGCCTAGCATATCGAAGACATCGAAGATGGGGGGGGTGACCTTGGCTCCCGTTAACGCCAGGCGGACGGCCTGCGCCATATCCCGCATCTTGATCCCGTGGCGTTCCATAATTTCACCGAACTGCTTCTCCCACTCGTCGTGTGATAAGCGCGTGTCCTTGTGCTGAGCGGCGAAATCGGCAGCTTCGGCGACTGCCGGCATGATTTCCGGCTTGAAACACTTCTTCGCTTCCTTTTCGGGATAGGTCAGCGTTTCGGCGAAGAGAAAGGCGACTTTGTCGATGATTTCCTGGAGGGTTTTCGCTCGGACCTGGGTGCTTTTGACGATTGTCGTAACCAGATCGCGGTCGTTCAGGATGGAATCCGCTTTGCCGCCCAGATCGCCTTTCGAGCGGGCGTATTCGACGAAACGATCTGCGAGGGCTTCCTGGGGGAGGGCGCGGATGTGCTCGCCGTTGAGCCACTCCAACTTTTTGGGATCGAACACCCCCGATGATTTGTTGACGTTTTCAAGTGAAAAATATTCGATCAGTTCTTTCTTGGTGAAAATTTCCTGGTCGCCGTGTCCCCAGCCCAGACGCGCCAGGTAATTCAGCAGCGCATCCGGCAGATAACCTTGTTCACGGTATTCCAAGACACCCGCCGCGCCGTGGCGTTTGGAGAGGCGGGTTTTGTCGGCGCCGAGGATTTGCGGGAGATGGGCGAATTGGGGGAGGGAATAGCCCAGGGCGTCGTAAATGATGATCTGCTTCAAGGTGTTGTTGATGTGATCGTCGCCTCGGATGACGTGGGTGATTCGCATGTCGCAATCGTCGACGACGACGGCGAAATTGTAGGTTGGCGATCCATCCGTACGGGCGATAATCAAATCGTCAATCTCTTCGTTGGAGACCGTGATCGCGCCCCGGATAAGATCGTTGAGTGTCGTCGTGCCTTCCTGGGGGGTGCGCAGACGGATGCAGAATGGTTCGTCACCGGTGGGGTGGTTCGCGTCGCGGCAGCAGCCGTCGTACATGGGGGTTTTTCCGGCCGCTTTCTGTTCTTCACGGAGCGTGTTGATCCGTTCGGGCGTACAGCGGCAGCGGAAGGCTTTGCCCGTGGCGACGAGGCGTTCGGCTTCTTCCTGATGGCGCTGGATATGGGCGCTCTGCGAGTAAGGCGCTTCGTCGAACTCCAGACCCATCCAGCGCAGGCTTTCGAGAATGGCGTCTTCGTATTCCT
>CAZSIZ010000498.1:0-3436 GCA_964606645.1 uncultured bacterium | reverse complement strand
AGGTCCACTATTTGATCCTGCAAAGAAGAATACCTATTTTGTAAAACAAGGCACTTCAGGATTAGAGCGTCTCGAAAAACAGCATGCGAACTTTCTCAATGAAAATTTCAAACCGAATAAAGACTGGTGGGGGAGCGCCACTATTGACTGAATTAAATTTGTTGTGCTATTACTGAGGACAAGGTATGGTCATTCTATACAGGTGGAGTTGAATAATGAACAAAATCAATCGCAGAAGTTATTTAAAACGAGTATCAGCTGGAGCCGGAAGTATATTCTTTTCAGACATGCTTGATATTCAAAACTCATGGAGCATTGAATCTTCAAGCAAAACGCCCAACATTGTCATGATAATTTCAGATGACCAGGCCTGGGGAGATTATGGATTTATGGGGCATGATCACATTGAGACACCCTATCTCGACCGTTTGGCTTCTCAGAGTGTCGTCTTCACACGTGGCTACGTTGCCGCTCCGTTATGCTGCCCCTCATTGGCTTCATTATTAACCGGACTCCATCCGCATCAGCATAAAGTCACCAGTAACGATCCTCCATTTAAGGGTTCAGGCAACCAGTACAATCCAAAAGTCTGGTCGTCAAAACGCCGTAACCAACGGGAACAACTTATAGCCAACTTCGAAAAATCTCCGAACCTGGCGAAGGAGTTAAAACAACTTGGATATCGCAGCCTTCAAACAGGCAAATGGTGGATGGGTAACTACAAACGCGGTGGATTCACTCACGGAATGACTCACGGAGACATCGATAATGGAGGTCGACATGGTGATGAAGGATTGAAGATCGGACGTAACGGAATGCAGCCTATTTATGATTTTATTGATGAAGGCGATCAAAATCCTTTCTTCCTGTGGTATGCGCCATTTTTACCGCATACTCCTCATACCCCCCCCGAACGTTTGTTAGCAAAATATCGATCGAAAACAAAATCACTGCAAATCGCTAAATACTGGGCGATGTGTGAATGGTTCGACGAAACCTGCGGCGAACTCCTAAATTACCTCGATAAAAAAGGCCTCAGTGAGAATACCATGATTCTCTACGTTTGTGACAACGGCTGGATTCAACGTCCCGACCGGAATGGTTATGCGGACCGCTCGAAACGTTCACCCTATGAAGGGGGAATCCGCACTCCCATCATGGTCAAATGGCCTGGTCATGCAAAACCACGTATTGACAATGATACGTTGGTCAGCGCAGTCGATTTGGTCCCCACTGCATTAAATGCATCGGGTCTTCAACCCACAGCCGACATGCAAGGTGTTAATCTACTCGATGAAGATGCACTTTCTAAAAGAAAAGCCATCTTCGGGGCGGCATATACACATGACGCCGTTGATATTGATACACCTGAATCAAGTTTACAATACACCTACGCTCTTGAAGGAAGTTGGAAACTGATTTTACCTTCAGGACGAAATAACATTACAGGAAGTGCAGAATTGTATAATGTCAAAAATGATCCGGACGAGAAAAAAAACCTGGCTAACGATCACCCGGATAAAGTCAGGCATATTAAATCGTTATTAAAGGATTGGTGGAAAGAATCAGTCCTTGAGGGTGAGTAGAACCTGGGAAGAGAATGCTCGAACTTGATTACGTTCTAAAAGGTATTGCTGTTTTATATCTGTGTTCCAACTGCCATAAACGTTTGTATTTGTTTGACTTGGAAATTTCGGAATACCGAAATATAATACTTAGCATACAATTTCTCGATTTCAAATAAAAATCCCGGCTAGTTCCAGATTCTGGATTTGAAATTTGAACAAAACAATTGAGGTTATTCTTTGCTATGCGCGGGAACCCTAATTTTGACGTTAGGTCAGAAGACATGAAAATGCATACTCATACCCGACGAGATTTCATGAAGACCGCAGTTGCGGGCACAATCGCTGCAGGTTTGTACCCCGACATAGGCCTGGGACAGGACACCATCGGCAGGAAACCCAACGTGGTTATCCTGTTCATCGATGATTTGGGCTATGGCGATCTTGGCTGTTTTGGGAACAAGAGAATCCCAACGCCACATATCGATTCCCTGGCCACCAACGGTGCCAAATGCACGATGTCCTATATCACCAATCCGCCTTGCTCCCCCAGTCGCTGTTGTCTTATGACCGGCATGTACACCCAACGGTTTGGCAAATCAGGCATGGCGCGCGGTCTGCCCATTCCCGATGATCATCCCACAATGGCCGAGTTCATGCGGAACGCCGGCTATGTGACCGGACAAATAGGAAAATGGGATATCGGCTCAACCGAGCAGGGACCGCATAGGCGCGGCTTCATGGAGGTGGCGCGACATGCGCCGGGCAACCAATACAACCGTCAGAGGGAGGATGGCGCCCCAGTCTACCTCACAGATCTTGATGGTGATTACATGGCCGAGTTCGTTGAAAGGAACGCGGATAAACCATTCTTTCTCTTCTTCTCACCGCTTGCCGTTCACTCGAAGGTCAAAGACACACCCCGGCATTACCGGGATCGAGTCAAAGCCGGAGAAGGCACCGCATACGAAGGGGCCGTCGTGGCTGTTGACGATGCGGTCGGCAAACTCCTCGCCATGCTGAAAAAACACCATATTGAGAAGGACACCCTCATTTTTCTGACCGGTGATAATGGCGCCAATCTGAGAGAAGGTGGATCATCGGCTCCCTATCGTGGCGGTAAGGGGCCGGGCACACAGTTAGAAGGCTGGGTGCATACGCCCACTATCGTTTCGTGGCCGGGAACGGTTCCCGCCGGTGTCACCTACGAAGGACTCATGTGTACGATGGATTTCTATGCCACAGCCACCACCGTGGCTGGGAAGCCGTTGCCGGAACGCTGTGAAGGGAAGGACCTCCTTCCTTACCTGAAAGGCGAGAGGAAGGGTGACGTCCATGAATACCTCTTCTGGCACAACGCCGATCCTACCGACGCGAAGCGTCGTAATCTCTACGCCGTACGCTGGAAGGACTGGCGTCTTGTAAAGTACCCAGACGACTGGCGATTGTTCGACCTCAAAAACGATCCGCAAGAAACGAAGAACTTGGCAAAAGATCATCCCCGTGTGGTCGATAATATGCGCAAACACTATGATGCGTTCGTCGCAACGCTTCCCCCATTAAAGCGGAGCGTCGATTACAAAGGTGGCGGCAAAATCGATACGGGCTGGGGTTGGATAATGGGCGATGGAAGATAGTCGAACAAGGACTGTGGAGCCTACGACCAAAGCCGCTGCTTACCTATAACGGTCGGCAAAGGAAATCAATCAATGCGCCATAGTACAAACAGAGCGGACCGAAGAGAATTCCTGAAATCCGCCGGTCTTGGTGTCACTGCGTTCGCATGCAGTTCCGTGACCCAGGCATCAAATAGCACCGTGGGGAAGCCCAACTTATTATTCATTATCTGTGATGATCTCAATGACAGGGTG
>CAZSIZ010000497.1:0-3447 GCA_964606645.1 uncultured bacterium | reverse complement strand
GAGCAAGCCGAAGAACTGGAACTGTTCCTTGTCCTCTCCCGTCAGGTAATCGAGCCGCCACGATGGCGTAATATCGAGCCAGCCTGCCGGGACGGCGGCGGCCAACGCTTCGTAAGAAATCTGGTTGTAGCATATAACGCCGACCATCGCGGCCGCAACGGTCAGGATCACCGTTTGGATGACGTCGGTAATAATCACGCTGTACATCCCACCGAGGATGACGTAGACGGACGTGATCCCCATAACCAGCAGCGCGCCCTGCGTCTCGGTCAGCGGCAGGTAGACCGAGCAGAACTTCCCGATGCCTTGAAAGGCGTATCCGATCATTCCGACTGAAAATATAACCGAGGTGACGGCGTAGGCCTGCCGCGCGAGTTTTCCGTCCACGCCTTCGCCGAAACGGGTTTTCATCCATTCCGCCGCCGTCAGAACGTTGGAGCGACGTACCCATTTCGCCGCGAAGGTCATAAAGAAGGCCGGCATCAGAAATCCCCAGATGCCGTGAATCCATATCCCTTTCAGCCCCATGATGTAGAACATGCTGACGATCCACATGGTCCCGGTGATGTCATAAGTCGTGACGCTTCCTGACATGGAAATCAAGAACCAGTGCAGACGCCGTCCGGCCAGAAAATAATTCTCGATGCTTCCCGCCGCCCGCCGGCGCAGATAGAAACCAGCGAATACGATCCCCGCCAGGTACAAGACCAGAATGCTCGTATCGAGTGGATGCAGGTTCATCAAGCAGACTCCCTCGCATGAGAAATAGCGTTCGATTTTCATTCAACGAATTTCTATGAGGATATCCGGTGATGGGCCGCCGACGCAAGGTGAATGGAATTTTTCATCCCTAAATCCAATTGTTACTCGTGGTTGAGGGGCCGCCTTTGCGTTCGCGATACCAGTGGGGCAGATAGACACCCCCAGCGCGCAGGATGTCGCCGGTGCTGCGCAGGCCGTTGGAGGGATCGTAGAACTCGAAGTTCGGGGGATGAGACGGATAGGCGGGCGTGGGCTTAAACGTGTCGATGCCGTCTGGACCGACGCATTCGATGTTATAGACATTCGATGCGAATGAATTTCCCTGTGGCGGGGATGACCGTCGAGACGAGGATGAATTCCCGTACCAGATGGCGCAGAACTCATAATGGATATCGTAATCGTTGCCCCGATTGGTGACGTGTTTCCACTTGAAGGGGTCTTCCATGACATTCGTTAAATAAGGAACGGGCGTCGTCAGGCGCTTGTAGCCTGCGTAGCCGTCCGCGCTCGTCGCCTGGCCCGACGGATAGGTATTGTGATCGATGTAGTAATTTTCGAATGCGCTGGCCACGGTGGCTTGCTCACTCGCGACCCGTGCCAGATTGGCTTTGACCTGCGCGTTGAGAAAATTGGGCAGCGCGATGGCGGCCAGGATGCCGATAATCGCCACCACGATCAGAAGTTCGATCAGCGTAAAAGCCGAGTTAGACTTTTTCATATCGACATTCTCCTTCTATCAATAAATCGCAACGATAATTTTTTGTCAACTGTTTTTTCGTTTTAAAACCATTTTTGAGAAACCGTTTTCTGCCCCGGCTCCCATAACCATCGCAGCCGTATTTTGGTACAATACGAAAAACGCTGATCCGTTGTGAAGAATGGAGAGAGCATGAAACGAAGAGATTTTATCACCGCAATTCCAGTACTGGCCTGCGGAGCCGTGGGGCGGAACGCATCGGCGAGTCAGGACAAGACGTTTTCAGCCAACCATATCCCCCCCTCGAAAGGGTTCAACCTGCTGGAGAAATTTACCTTACGCAGAAACAGCCCCTACGTGGAGCGCGATTTTGAATGGATGGCGAATTGGGGATTCACCTTCGCCCGCCTGCCGATGGATTACCGTTGCTGGACTGATCCAGACGATCCCAGGAAACTCGATGACAAAATCCTCAAGCATATCGACCAGGTTGTCGAATGGGGCAAGCAGTACGGCGTCCACATCAATCTCAACCTCCACCGAGCGCCGGGATACTGCGTCAATCCACCCAAAGAACCGCTCGATCTATGGAGCGATCCGAAAGCCGTCGAGCTGTTCTGCTTTCAATGGCGTTCGTTCGCGCAACGGTATAAAGGCATCCCGAACCAGCGCGTCAGTTTCGATCTGCTCAACGAGCCGAGTAATATGCCGGAAGCGCCCTACGCCAAAGTCATGCGGCAAGCCGTCGAAGCGATCCGCGCCGTCGATCCCAAACGCCTGGTCGTCGTCGACGGTCTGCGATGGGGCCGCGATCCGGTTTTTTCCCTGGCCGAACTGAACATCGCCCAGAGCACACGCGGATACGATCCCAACCGAATCAGTCATTACAAAGCCAGTTGGCTCAAAGGTTCGGACAAATGGCCCGAACCGACGTGGCCCCTAAAACAGGGCGATCGAGTCATTGACAAGGAATGGCTGCGGCGGGACCGGATCGCGCCGTGGAAGAAACTCGAAAGTCAGGGCGTGGGCGTTCACGTAGGCGAATGGGGCGCGTTCCGTCATACCCCGCATCCCGTCGTGCTCGCCTGGATGGAAGACTGCCTGTCCTTGTGGAAAGAAGCGGGCTGGGGGCACGCGATGTGGAACTTTCGAGGTTCGTTCGGCATCCTCGACAGCGGTCGTGAGGATGTCAAGTACGAAAAATTCAACGGTCATTCCCTCGACCGCAAAATGCTCGAATTGCTATTAAAGTATTAAGTCGTCCGTTTTCAGTTGCCCGTTTATTATCCTCGGTCGTTTTTTCTAACCTGTAGAAGCAGGCTCCCTTGTTCAGTACAACTGATATTAACCATGGTTGAGAAAAATCGATCGATGGGGGAGAAATATGACGGTTCGTTTTCCCGGACGGCTTCAAGCCGTATTCCTTTGGTTTCCCGTTTTGTTCTTCATCTTTTTGAATCCCTCTGCCGCACAAGAAGCCGTTTCTTCTCTCGGTATTTTTGACGCCACCGCCGATTGGGGGATGCCTGAAAGCCCGCCGCAAAGAGGAACGTATAAAATTCCAGGCCTTGTAGAAATTCAAGACGGAGAGCAAGGTCTCGTTTATGAACTTTACGGAAACGGCGACGATATTTGGCATCAAAATGATGAAGGCTTCTTTGTATACACGGAACGACCTGGCTCATGGAGTCTTACGGCAAAAGTTCAAATGATCGATGACGGCCAGGCCAGTAATTATTGGGCTAAAATCTGTCTAATGATCCGTGAGAAAGGCCCCGTTTCGAATTCTAAATTTTATATGATCGTTCTTCGTTCGGGATGGGAAAAAATCTCGGGGGTGCACGTCATAGAAGTGGGTAAAAAGTGGTGTTTCTTTTTTTTGTGCTATAATCGGACAGTAATGCAACTGTCTGATTTGGAGGGAAATCCAATGCCATCACTGAAGCATTACGAAGAAGAACGAGACGCTTTGCTGAAAGAAATTCAGA
>CAZSIZ010000496.1:0-3458 GCA_964606645.1 uncultured bacterium | reverse complement strand
GCGTCAACTTGCGGGTGATTCAAGATATCTTGGGCCATAAAAATCCGAAAACCACGGCGATCTACACCCACCTGACCCAGAAGACCATGGACGGCGTTCAGGCCAATCTCGATCAACTTTTGGCTGATCTCTAAACGCCTCCCCTCGGATCATGGCTGAACTGGCGGAAATCTTTCGCGGCTATGGCAATGCGTATCTGGATCAATTCAACTCCGGGATTCTTCCCAGTCACCGACGAGCGATTCAAGATATCCTCGATTGCCGAACGGCATCTCTTGGAGGCCACCTCTTCCAATGTGACGGCTGTGGGAATAAGCAATATTCCTATCACTCCTGCCGTAACCGCAGTTGTCCAAAATGTCATCGGAACGAGACCGACACCTGGATTCAACAACGGGGCAACGAACTCTTGCCGGTTCCTTACTATCATTTAGTTTTTACTGTCCCTCAGGAACTTCGTCATACGATCCGGAGTCATCAAAAAGTTCTTTATGGCCTTCTCATGAAAGCGGCGGCACAGGCGCTGATCAAACTTGCTGCCGATCCGCATTACGTGGGAGGACGGGTTGGCGTCTTAGCCGTTCTTCACACTTGGACCGGAGCCTTGGTTTATCATCCCCACGTTCATTGCCTGGTTCCTGCCGGAGGGATTTCCAAAGAGCCATCCACTTGGATTCATGCCCGCCAGAGTTATTTGATCCCTGTGAAGGCTCTTTCGATTATCTTTCGGGGAATGTTTAGAGACCTTCTTCGCAAGGCTTTTCCTCAACTCGAACTGCCTGAATCCATCTGGCGGATTTCCTGGGTGGTCCATTGTAAACCCGCTATCCAGGGAACCGGCGCGGTTCTTAAGTACCTGGCCCGGTATGTTCATCGCATCGCCATTACCAATCACCGCATTCTCTCTATCGACAATGGGTGTGTGACCTTCCGCTACAAAGATTCCCGCCAGCCCGTCTGGAAAACCATGACCATTTCCGCTGAAGAATTCATCCGCCGCTTTCTTCAGCATGTGCTCCCCAGAGGATTCCATAAGGTTCGCTATTACGGACTCTGGAGTCCCGTTTTTCGGCCTGTTCTACGTCAGATTCAACTTCTTCTCTCTTCCGATAATTTTCTTGAAACGACTTCTCCGGCTAAGACTCCAGATCCTCCTAGGCATCCGTTAATTGGAAAGAAATGTCCCCATTGTGGAAAAGGACGGCTTGTTTTGATTGCCCAATTCTTCAATTCATGGAGGGAACCTCCATGAATCACACTTGCCTCTTCACCGCTCTATCATCTCTTATAGACGTCGAAGAACTGAACCGATTCAACGTTACAACATTCCTCTGCCTAACCTTCAAAAAACATAAGCATTCTTGGGGGCTCTTTCTCAAAAAGTCTCGACCTCTTCCTTATTCATTCCTTCCTCATTGGACTGGATGCCATTCAGCCAATCCATTCCAGCCTTCATTCTTCGATCTAAACAGCAGACTCGATCAATAAATCTCCATAAGTGTTCTCGTCCCGCGGTTTCGTTCAACGCAAGTTTTTCCGGCGGCTCCGTACCGTCGCGACGGAAAAACTCTTAATTCGTTTAATTGTTTATGTAACACGTTGACAAATTTATCAGAATCCGTGAGAATAAATCAATTAATATTGGTATAACACATTGATAATATATGATTTAAGTGCTATAATACCTCTTTAATTATATCACCCGGAAGGTGAATGGAAAAGAGATGGTATTCGAGATCAAGCAAGGAAACGAATTATTAACAAGCCACAGTGGATTAGCCTTAGTGGGAGAGATATTAAAGGGAACTCAGATCGAAGAACGCGTCAATGAGATTCATTTATCCAACCACAGCGATCCCGAAATCTCCCATGGAACAATCGTGAAATCAATGATTGGTTTGCTATGTTTGGGAAAGCCGGATTTTGCAGCCATCGAACCGTTCCGAAGCGATGATTTTTTTAAGTCGTCCCTGGAGCTCGATAAAGTTCCATCGGAAAGCACCCTCCGCCAACGGTTGAACGGCATCAACGGAAGCATGGACACTCTTGTGAAAGAAGAATCGGCAGAGATGGTGAAACATTACGCGCCCCAAATCACAGCGTGTTACCACAACTGGGTTCCGATGGATCTCGATGTTTCGCCATTCGATAATTCGAGAACTCAAAAGGAGGGTGTGTCGTTCACGTACAAAAAAGTAGATGGATATGCCCCCATCTTTGCCTACCTCGGAGAAGAAGGCTATTTAATCAATGCGGAATTAAGAGAGGGAAAACAACACTGCCAGAAAGGAACTCCGGAATTTTTGAGAGAGACGATTCGATTGGCGAAAGGGATCACCCAAGCGCCCTTGCTGGTTCGGATGGATTCAGGAAACGACAGTGTGGAGAATATTCAAGAGTGCTTGAATGAGGGAGCGGATTGGATCATCAAACGAAATCTCCGCCGGGAGCCGGTGGATTCGTGGTTACAAACGGCGCAAGAAAATGGGAGTGTCAATAAACCGCGTCCGGGGAAAATCGTGTATCGTGGGTCGATCGACGTGTCCAAAGAAGGGATTGTGTCAGAAGAAGGAATCCCGGCTTTCTGGCGTCGGATTTATGAGGTGACGGTCCGAACGACCGATGCCACGGGACAAGAATTTCTAATCCCGGAAATTAAAGTGGATACCTACGAGACGTCTTTGATGGCGTCTCCCGCTCAGGTGATCGAATTGTACCACGCTCATGGAACCAGCGAACAGTTTCATTCGGAAATTAAGACGGATATGGACTTGGAACGATTGCCCTCGGGAAAGTTTTCGACCAACGCGCTCATTCTCCTGCTGGGCTTGGTGGCGTATAACTGCTTACGCTTGTGTGGCCAAGAATCTTTGCGGGAAGAGGGCGTTTCGCCGGACGAACAAGCTCCCATTCGGAATAAAGTTCATCGGCGGCGATTACGAAGTGTGATGCTGGATTTGATCTATATGGCAAGCCGGGTCATCTCTCATGCTCGCCAGAAAGGCTTGTCTTTTGGCCGGGTGAATTCATGGTATGGCGTATGGAGAAGACTCTATCTCCGATTTGTTTACCTTGGCAACAGGGAAATCCGGTCCGTGATGAACGTATAGGCGTGTCACGAGACCTCGGATCAATCGATTGATAGTGAAAATGGGAAAGGTCCTATGACCGAAAATGGCGGTTGGATTCATCCGACGATGGAAGCATACAGAGAATTCACTTGTTGAGGGAAATCCGCTCTCGTGATGATTTTTTTGATTTTCGTTGGGAGAATTACGGATTCTACCCGCGATTGTTTGATTTGTTCGGTAACCAATCGGCAGTCAATCTGAGCAAAACGTTCTTCCAGATTTTTGCATCCATTAAGAATGATTTTCTCATACGCTCCATGTTCCAGATTGCTCACCAATGGAGTGGAAGGCAGAATGGATTTAAGCGTTCGTCTGAAACTCGCCACC
>CAZSIZ010000495.1:0-3488 GCA_964606645.1 uncultured bacterium | reverse complement strand
GACGGGTCACACCGGGTGACTCCGGGTGGGTCAGACTAGCCCGGCGGCTGACACATTCCCCATAAGGCCAATCCATGACCCCCTCTCGAACCCGGAATCAATACGTACTCAAGCAGCAATCCTGTCGAAGCAAGCAAGATGAGGATGAAATAAGAGATCAGGTTAAGGATGAAATTGGTTTGTACGCGCTTCATTGAATTCTCCTGAGATGAATTTTCCTTTATTTAATTTGTAGGGTGGGTCACGCTTTTCGACTCACCATAATACTATATATCAATAACGTTATATTTAAGTATTTATTGAATTTATTTTATACGGGGAGAGAGAAATAATTTTGATGACAGTTCGTGTGATGAGTGGAGAGTAAAGAGAATCAGGCCACTTCGCCTTTGGTGACTTTCATAAAGACCTCTTCGAGGTCGGCAGGCAGTTCGCGGAAGAAGAGCACTTCGACGCCCTCGCCGATCAGTTTTTTATGAATATCGGAAATACTTCGTAAGTCGCCCTGATATTCGATCCGGGTGACTTGTCCCATCGATTCCACATTGCTGACACCCGGAAATCCCCATACGATTTTTTCCACCCGCTCGTCCGGTTCGAGCACTTCGATCTCCAGGACGATGTTTTCACGCACTTCGCTCATGATGGTTTTGATATCGCCCGATGCGAGAAGCACCCCGCGTTCGATGATTCCAATTTTATTGCAGCAGTCAGCCAGCTCGGCCAGGATGTGGGAGGAGATGAAGATGGTTTTCCCCATCCGCTGCAACTCTTTCAGCAGTTCCTTGATGTAATGACGGGCGCGGGGATCGAGTCCGGAGGCCGGTTCGTCGAGGATCAGCACTTCGGGATCATGCACGAGCGTCTTCGCCAGGCAGAGACGTTGTTTCATCCCACGCGAGAGGCCTTCGACGAAATCATCCCGCTTGTTTCCGAGATCGAGCAGTTCGATCACGTCGCGGATGATCTGTTTCCGTTTGTCTTTTTTAATGTTGTAGGCGGCGGCAAAGAAATCGAGGTATTCCCAGACCCGCATGCCTTCGTAGACACCGAATGAATCCGGCATGTAGCCCATCGAGCGGCGCACGTCCATGGGATTCTTCGTGACGCTGAAACCATTGATCTTGGCTTCCCCGGCGGTCGGTTTCAGCAAGGTGGCGAGAAAACGGATCGTCGTCGTTTTCCCCGCGCCGTTGGGACCGATAAATCCAAAGATATCGCCTTTTTCGACGTGAAGGTTGAAATTGGTGACAGCGGGGTTATCTCCGTACTTCTTTGAAAATCCCTCGATGTGAATCATTCGTTTTACCTCGTTTAATCGTTATCGGAATAAGTAGGGTGGGGCGCGCTTTATCGACCCACCATAACCAAGTAACAAAGTAGGGCTAAAAGCGCATCGAGCCTCACCGTGCCTCAATGTCATTAAGTTAATCGTGTTGTCCCCTCTCCCTCTGGGAGAGGGCTAGGGTGAGGGTAATTATTAAATTGCTTAACTTAATGGTATTACACCTTGCCGTACCGATCTATTTCAAACCGTCCTCCGCCGTTACGGGCGGCGAGCCGGGCAAGTTTTTCGCTTTGTAAAACTCGACGCTGGCGTTGGCGGTTAGATGGGAGACCTTGTCGATCAATTCCTTTTTCTTCTCGTCCGTCATTTGGACGAATGATTGTGCAAACTCGATTTTCTCTTTCAGCATATCGGGATTATTGGCCCCTGTCACAAGCACGCTGATCGGCATCGACCAGGCAAAGTGGATCGCTTCCTTGACTGACATAATGCTGGGGCAGATTTTGGGTTTTGGGCCGCTTCGGAACCAGGACGTTCCCCCGAAGAATCCCCCGGCGGCTAAGGTTTTAATAGCGATCACGCCCATCTTCCGCTCAACCAATATCGGTAATACGTTTTGAACAAAACTGCCGTAGCTCCCGTCGGCGCAGCTGACCGGCATCTGGCACGCTTCAAAAATATCGGTGCGTTCCAAAACCCGCTGAAGGGCCGCTGGATCCCGGTGACCGGAAAACCCGATATGCCGGACTTTACCACTCTCCTTGGCTTCGATAAACGCATCCAGAACCCCGTTCTCGATCCGGGTGTTTGCGTCGTCCACGCTCATAACCTGATGCATCTGCCACAAATCGAGGTAATCCGTTTTGAGGTTGAGCAATGTTCGATCCAGCAATTGTTTGACGTCTTTTTTAGACTGCACGTGCGCTTTTGACAGGATAAAAATATCTTCCCGGTATTTGGGAACGAGATACTCTCCATAGAGTTTCTCGCTGGCTCCGTTTCCATAATTAGCGGCCGTATCGAAGAACCGGATCCCTCCTTCGATGGCGGTTTCGATCAAGGCTTGAGCGTGTTGCTTGTACATTAAGACGTTCGCTCCACCCAGTGCCAGCATCGTCACATCTTCTCCCGTTTGGCCTAATCGCCGTTTAGGAAGAAGCGTTCCCCAGCGGTCGCTTTCGGGATCGGCTGCGTGCCCGGTTTTCGATGAATCGAGCGTTGTTGCCGTAATACCGGCAAGCGATTGTAAAAACGTTCTGCGGTCTACCATGCTATTTCTCGAATCCTCGTCGTTATAGCCGCTCCGAGACGGTGTCGACCATTCGGTCCAGGAATTTCCCACTAGTCTCGGATCCGAAGTTAATCATCATTTCGATGTTGAACGCATTCTTGGCGACGAATGTATCGTGGTTGGGCGAACCGAACAACTGGACTGTGATGATACCGTTGAGTTTATCCACGTAGCGGCCGGGATTGATGATCTCACCCTCTTCATCGATGATGCTTGAGAGTGGAACGAACTGAGATGTGAACTGATTTTTAACTTGCAACTCGAATTTTGGATCGCTGGGTTTTTCGTTAACAATGGAGTAAGGCCGGTTATTTGATCTTCCACTCCAGCGATTGTGCTGGAGGCGATGGTAATTCAGATTGAACGTCAACGATTCGATGAGTCCACCTTCAAGAGGAATGTCCGAGGCAATATCCCACACTTTTTCGGTATCATGCAGCACTTGGATTTGAGCGTCGTTTCCCTGATTCCGGTTTCGTACGGCAGCAGGCATTCTGCCATTGCCACCCATCATCCGTGGATTGAATCCGGCGAGAATGTCACCCTGCCCGAACCGCCAGGATTGTTGTGAAAGGATAAGGCGGCCTTGGATTTTCTTCTTGAGAGGGAAGGTCAGGCCAAGCAGCATCTCTCCATCCGGATTGATGATCCCCTTGTTCAAGCGGAAATCGAGCGCGTGGCGGTCGAGACGGGCGGCTAAAACGGCAATCCCCATCGCGTGATGTTTAATCAACTGTGTGGCGGCGTAAGATTTTTCAAGTGAATTCTGGATAAAGAGACTGGGTTTGCGTTGGAATTCCCTGGGGGAGCGTATATTGGCGGTTTCATAATAGATCTATTCGTAATTGAACGGAGTCGCCGAACTTAATTCACGATCGATATCGATGGTCTGCCCTTCCTCGATAACGG
>CAZSIZ010000494.1:0-3494 GCA_964606645.1 uncultured bacterium | reverse complement strand
TCAAGATGTCCAAAAAAATGGGTCGATTTAGGAGTGGATTTGCGAGGTCTGCATTACAAATTCAATTCCTTTTTTATTTTCAGTTTTTTGGCGACCCGGACGATATCTTTCTTGAAATATTTATAGCCGTGTTCCTTATGGGACGTTGCGGCCCGGCGCAGGGCTTCTTTCGCTTTGTCGGGTTGATTCGTCAGACGGCAGGCTTCCGCCAGATGGATCCAGGGGGCAATTACGTCCGGATCGATTTTGAGCGACTTTTTCAGATACGGGACCGCTTCGGCGGGTTTGTCCAATTCTTGAAGTAATGTTTTTCCGATGGCGTGGTAGGAATTCGCATGATTGTAGGTTTCCTCCACATTCAGGTCCATCGTTTTTCCGATTTCGATGGCTTTTTTAAGGTACTCGATACCGAGTTCGTAGTCTTTCCGGTTTCGGATGTAGAACGTTCCGAGAAAGTGATGGCCGAAAATGCTTTTGGGATCCCTCTCGATAACCCCTTTGAAAATCTGTTCCGCTTTCTTGGCGTTACCGCCTAAAACACGCGGGACATCGCGAAGAATGATGGCTTGACCGATAAGGGCGCGCTCGTGAGTGGGGTCCACTTCAACGGCTTTGTAATAAAGCTTGCGTACGGCCCGTCCTTTGGACAAAAGCGATATCTTGGATGCACCCTTCAAGATGCGTTCGCGCAGCTCGTAAGCGATCGATTTCGCTTGCCAGCACAAGTAGTCGGCGTTTTTGGGACCACGATCGGAGCAGTGACTGAAGACTTTTTCCGCTTCCGTAAATTTCTCTTCTAAAAAGAGCTCTTGGCCTTTTTGGAACGCATCGTCAAGCGACAGCGTGCTCAGCAAAGGCAAATCGGAATGAACGGAGGAAACGAACAGGGCGGATACCAGAATAAACCCCCCGAAAAAAATGAGGGGGAAGACCATTTTTTGAATTCGCATCGATGAAACCTTTCGATTGAAATTCAGAACAATAAGAGAATAGTATACCATGTCTTTTGGATGATAGAAGTATTATTCCGATATTTTTTGTAATTTTTTTTTGTTATCAAAGGCTTCGATGTAGGCTCAAACCAAGCCTACATATCAGGCGGAACCTCATCGTGAATTCAGCCTGTGGGGCGTAAATAACCCGTTATTTCAGAGTTGACCGGAAATTACTTCTTTTTAAGTTTCATATCTAGATTCTGATTTGAATGATTGATTTTAATTGCCGATGGGCGGCAAAATTTTCTTAAACCTTACCAGTGACGGCAAGAATGTCCAGAATTGACATTACTAAACGCGGTTAAGCCTCCATTCGCATCTCCTGATATTTAAGCCATATAGTGTCCCCTTCCCAAAGTTGGTACGAAATATGCCAATATAAAGATGCATCTGAAATGTTATTGTGGGTTGAAGAAAACATAATTATTGAAACGAGCGTGTGGTCCCATGAGGATTTTGATCAGCGAAAACAACCATGATATCCAACAACTCTACAAAATGATTTTCGCCCCGTATTACGCCGAAATCAATTTTGCAGACGACGCCAGGCAAACCGAACAGCTGGCCGGACGGAACCATTTCGATATGGTTTTTGTGGACGTGAATTTTCCGGCGATGGAAGGTTTGGCGGTATCAAAATCGTTACGCAGGAAGGATCCGGATCGGCCGGTCGTGCTGGTCTCATCGGTTCCCCTGCGAACGAGACTGCTGGATACGCTGACGCTGAAATCATCGAACGCGGTCTTGATGAAACCGTTCGATATTCAGAAAATGCGCTTGCTGATCGAGCAATTCCAGCCTTCGTCCGGCGCCCAGGAATCCAAACAGACGCAGCCTTCGGTTCCTTATCTCGAACCGGTATTCAATGCCTGAACGGCATGATTTCGTCCATTCGATCCAAGTCTCCCATTCCCCATTTCCTGGGCAGTGCGGTTTTCAACACAAAAATCGTTGAGAACCGCTTCATTTCACCACGATCCAAATTTCATTTTCCACGATCGTAAGATATAATGATCGAGGATAAACTGATGTTTGCTCATCAAACGAATGAGTCCCGGATAGGACGGGATATTTGAGAACCACACAAATGACCGATACCGCCATCTATCTTCGGGAAGACACCATCGCCGCGCTTTCTACGCCTGTAGGACGCGGGGCGGTCGCCGTCATCCGCCTGAGTGGACCGGACGCGATCGGCATTGCCCAGCGCGCTTTCAAACACCGGGGCGCATCACTGAAAGACCGTCCCCGCCGGATGATCCACGGCGCGCTGGTCGATCCGGACACCGGAGATAGCATCGACCGGATTCTCGCCGTGGCGTTCCCCGCCCCCCGATCCTATACCGGGGAGGATATGGCCGAGATTCACGGACACGGGAGTGAAGCGTCCGTGAGCCGAATTCTGACGATGCTTCACCGGCAGGGAGCGCGTCCAGCCGAACCGGGCGAATTTACGTTCCGGGCGGTTCGAAACGGGAAGATGGACTTGGCCCAGGCGGAAGCGGTGGCGGCGCTTATCGAGAGCCGTTCACAACTGGCGCGCACGCTTTCCCTGCGTATGCTGGAAGGGGCGTTCTCTCACGGCCTTGAATCGCTCAAGCAATCGATCACCGATGCCTTGGTCGAAATTGAAACTCAAATCGAGTTTCCGGGCGACGTGGCTGAAGAATCGCTCGACCGGCACTTGGACCGAACGATCGCCGGGATCGTGGAACAGACACAGGCGCTTCAATCGCGGGCGGTACGAGAACGGCGTTTCGACCGGGGGATCGTGGCCGTACTCGCCGGACGTCCCAACGTGGGCAAATCGAGCCTCTTCAATCGTCTGCTCGGCCGGGAACGCGCCATCGTCACCCCCCATCCCGGAACGACCCGCGACAGCCTGGAAGGGTCCATCGAACTGGAAGGTTGGCCGGTCACCCTGATCGACACCGCCGGTTTGCGCGAGACGCATGAAGAGATCGAAGCCATTGGTGTGAAGCGTTCGGAAGAACTGCTCTCCACCTCTCATATAGTGCTTTACGTGTGCGAAGCTGAGAGCGGGCTAACCCCGGAAGACCGGCAGCGACTGGATGAATTCAGCCGGGAAAACAATCGTTCGCGTACAATTGTCGTTGCCAACAAGGCCGATCTCGTCCCGGAAAAACCGATCCCCGGACTCGAAGAAAACGATTCATCCCCCTGGTGTTTCACTCGTGCCTCGGCGGTAGACAAACAAGGTCTGGATCGATTATTGGACGTGCTGAAAAACGAAGTGAAGGATTTAACGCCTGTGGATGCGGATTCGTCGTATCTGATAACCGCCCGCCAGGAACATCTGCTCGACCGCATTGTCAGCCAACTGGAACCGCTGGGCAACCGAGTCGTCGATCAACTGAAACCGCCAAGCGACCGAGTCGTCAACCAGCAGAAACCGTTGAGCGACCGAGTTGTCGACCAACTGAAACCGCCAAGCGAACTGCCGCCGTTGGAACTCATCGCGGAGGATATGCGAAGCGC
>CAZSIZ010000493.1:0-3525 GCA_964606645.1 uncultured bacterium | reverse complement strand
GAAAATAACTTTCCATGAGTGGTTGTATCAGTTCCGCTATTCATCGTTCCTATTCATTTCTAACGTAATATTATACGTTTTATTGTTAAAAAATCAAAAAAATTGACCAATTCGGCCTATCTCTCCCCCTTCAGCCAACCTCATTGTGACTGATAATACATGAGGGGATGCCGCGCCGTGTTGGCTCCTCGTGCGATCATGCCTTCAGCGTATAACGGACAAACCAAGGGAAAGGAACCCGGATTTTGACTGTTCTGACTGTCATCGCCATCGGTTTGGCGATCTTTTTCTATTCATTGAAATGCCTCGACGCGCCCATCACTCCCGCCTATCGAAGGATGCTGTCCGTTTGCCGCCTTCTTTTTTTGGGGCTGCTTCTCTATCTGATGACCCGGCCGTTCGTCACTGAAACTGTCCGTGAACCGGTGTCGCCGGTTCTTTACATCGCGCTGGACGATTCCCGAAGCATGTCTTTCCCGGTTGATCCAACCCGGAAGGAAACGGGCAATCCCCAATCCTCCCGATGGGAACGAACCATACAACGTCTAACCCAGGACGGGATTATCGATTTATGGGAAAAGCGCAATTATCGATTGCGTTACACCCTCTTCTCCGATGCATCGAATCCGCCTAGTTCGGATACCCTCTGGAGTTCGGCTCTCCCTCTTTCCGCCACTCCCACTTTCGACCGGACGAACATCGGAACGCCGATAGCCCGCTTCACACAAACCCGCGATCGGGATGAGGAATCCTGCCTGCTGCTGTTTACGGACGGCCAATGGAATGCCGGTCAAAGCCCCGTATCCGCCGCCGCCTCGCTGAACGCCGATGCGAGAGGTGAGGATTACCCTGCGTCTCTATACACATTCGGTATCGGAACCGTCAACACGGTTTTCGATATCATCCTCGACCGGGCACAGCTACCCCACACGGCGCGGGCCGAAGAACCGCTGACGCTGCGGGTTCATCTTCTGGTTCGAGGGAATCCTCCTTCAACGCCCATCACCCTGCGCGTTCGGGGAGAATCGCTGGACAACGAGCAAATTTACTTTGAAGAAAAAGACGTAACGCTCCCTTCCCAGAACTTCGGAACTTTCGTCGAGTTCGATCTTCCTTCGCTGAAAATCGGAGAATATACCTTTTCCGTCGAAGCGGTTCCGTCTCCGGGTGAGCTTATGGATGAGAACAACCGGCTGGTTCGCGGTATTCGAATTCGTGAAGCGCAGGACCGGGTGCTGATGCTCACATCCGGGCCGGATTTCGAATTCAAGTTATTGAAACGAATTCTGGAAGACAGCGAAACGATCGATTCGGTGAGTTACCTCAAGCACGAAAACGGCCTGACCCGTTTAGGCGACCGGCAATGGATCGCTCGTCAGAATACACCTTCGAACAGCCAGCCGGAACAGCCAGTTATCCCATCGCTGGATGAATTGTCCGAGACCTTGGATCGCTGGGCGGTGGTGATTCTGCACAACATGGATTTCGATGATAACGACGCAGTCTTTGCCCAGCGCCTGAACGACTACACAGCCAATGGCGGAGGCGTGTTGTTCATCCCCGGCTCCTACAACAAACAGGCGATCCCGCTCAACATCTCCGAAGCGCTTCCGTCCCCTATCGCGCGGATATTCGTTCCCGAATACCGGCACGTCGCCCTGAAAGATGGGGATGCAGGCTACTCCACGTTCTTCGGCGGCCTGGAAACCGCCCTGCCGCCCCTGCTTCATTTCTACCGCATCCGCCCCCGGCCCGTCAGCGGCAAAGGGCTGCTCCAGGGACAAACCCCTCAGAGCGAGGTCGTGCCGCTGGTGTCACAGCACCGTTACGGGTTGGGACGAATCGTCGTGATGAGCGCCAATTCGTTCTGGCGCTGGCCGATGCTGACCGGGAAAGATATTTTGACGCCATTCTGGTTGACTGTGCTCTATCAATGCCGCCCCCGGATGCGCAGCGGGGAAGGCCAGCTGACGACGAACGGATTCCTGTACGAAACGCTTGAATCGGTTCACGTGACCTACACCGCCGGCGAAACGGTTCAGTACGCCACCCGAAGCGGTGTCCCGGCCACCGTCCAGGGACCGTCGCACCGGGAAAGCCTTTGGCTGACGCCTTCGCAGTCGAGCGCCGACCGCTTCGAAGCCGATTACACACCCACCGAACCGGGCGATTACGCGATCGCCACCGATACAAGCGATGCGATGGTTTCGTTCCAGGTCGAAAACGCCCAGACAGAAACAACTGAATTACGTCAGAACATCGAAGACCTCCGCGCCATCGCTAAAGCCGGGGGAGGGGAATACGCCAACGCCCCCGCCTGGAAACAACTGGCAGCGAATCTGCCGGTCTCCCAGCAAATCCGCATCGAGCAGCGCACCCGCTTTCTGGGAGAAAAATGGTGGATGGCCTCGGTCATGATTCTCTTCCTGGCCCTGGAATGGTTCCTGCGCTGGCGCCGCGGCCTCCCGTAAACGGCAGGGTTTAGGGTCCAGGGTTTAGGATTTAGTTTCTTATCAGCAAAATCGATCGCAAAACGGTTATAAAAAATTGTGGTGCAGGCTTCCAGCCTGCTTCGTTGAGAAATATTGCAGGCTGGAAGCCCGCACCACAAAACAACTGACAACTTAAGGAAACCCGTTATGACGAATCACGCTCAAGATATTCTTAATCAAGATATTTCATTGATCCGGTCGCGGCTGGCGGAAATCATCAAAAGTAAATCGCTCAAGATCGCGCCTCCCGACAAACCTTTTATTCTCACTTCCGGGCAAACGTCTACTTACTACATCGATGGGAAGCAGACCACCGGCGATCCCGAAGGCGTGTTCTGCATGGCGCGGCTGATCCTGGATGAGATCGAGGGTGACCGGGTGGAAGCCGTCGGCGGGCCGACTCTGGGTGCGGACCCTATCGTGGGGGCGGTGGCCCTGCTCAGCCATCTCTATGACACGCCGAAGCCGCTTTTCATCGTGCGCAAGGAAGCCAAACAGCACGGCACGTTCGAGCGAATCGCCGGACCCGATATCACCGGTAAGCGTGTCGTGGTCGTCGAGGATGTTATCACCACCGGCGGTTCGGCGCTCAAGGCTATTGAAGCGATCCGGGAGAAGCAGTGCGAGATCGTCAAAGTCATCACCCTGGTCGACCGCGAGCAGGGAGGCCGCGAAGCCTTCGAGCAAGCGGGTTTGACCTACGTCCCCCTCTTCTCCATCCACGAACTGCTGCCGAAGCCCTAACCCATTCCCTGCAACGTCTTGCATATTCATCTTTTCGCTAGACATTTTTCCAATGTTCCTCTTGAGTTATCATAGTAAACATGTTTGCTTATTCTCAATATTAAAGAAAAGCGAATTTCCCTGAAAATATACTAAATATCAAGTCGGAGGATTAAAACGGTTTGGTAAAAAGAATCACATCAATCAAAAGGAGGAGAAAGAATGGACTTTCTTGAGGGGGAAAACTGCTTAGAATCTATGAAGTGTACCCCATTGTCAAGACAAATTTTCACCTATTTTAAGGTAGGTT
>CAZSIZ010000492.1:0-3576 GCA_964606645.1 uncultured bacterium | reverse complement strand
GCTTCGAGGTTTCCCACCTTAAATCACTGTCCGAATTTTGGGGTACATTATAATAGTACCAACATTGGAACCGACAATAGAACCGACAATAGAATCTTCTTATGATGCAGTGATTGTAACGGACAACCGTGCGGCTTTTGTCGATCTGAGTAATGGTAGTGATCTCGATGTCGAAACAAATCGCCAATTGGTCATCCGCTGGAGTTTTGATTCAGCGGCTCAGGATTATCACGTTTACGTGCAAGTCGACGGTGGGGAGTACCGCTATTTAGGGCGACCCGCTTCCGGAATGGCGACGTTTTACGAATGGCGCCCCGATGAGGATTGGTCTTCCTCTCATTTCTGGATTCATGAGAATTTCAAGGACGGCCCCCAGTTCGGACATACTTATTCATTCATGGTGTTCGCCATGAATGAACCGGGCCATTTTTCCAGACCGGTTTCGACATCTAGTGCAGTAACCTACGACTCAGGAGACGACGGTGAGCCGATTGCTGAGGACTTGCAGCCGAACACATCGATCGTAACGGACCATTCTGCGTCATTTACCGATTTGAGCGGTGGCAGTGACGAAGATACAAAGAATAACCGTTGCCTGACGATTCGCTGGCGGTATGACTGGATCCAGGCATTGGATTACCATATCTACGTGCGGATCGATGGAAATAAGCCTCAGTATCTAGGCCGCCCCGGACACGGCAGTCTGGATTCATTCGACTGGCGTCCGGGACAGTTGTGGATTTCTGATCCGAATCTCAAGGACGGTCCTCAATTCGGCCATACGTATGCGTTCGATGTGTACATCATGGATACGTCAGGAAAGTTCCACGGACCCTATCGCACGGTTGATGCAGTAAGATACACATCCGGTGATGACAGCGATCCCGTTCCAACGGATATGCAGCGGAATACCGCGAGTGTGACGGACGATCTCTTGACATGGACCGACTTAGGAGGCGGGGAAGATCACGATACAGAAGACAATCGGTGTTTGGTGATCCGATGGCGGACCGACCGGACCGACGGTGTGGATTGCCATGTTTACGTGCAGGTCGATGGCGCTGAACCACACTATTTGGGACGGTCAGGCAATGGAGCGATTGAGTACTACGAATGGCGGATCGGGCAACGATGGCTGCATGAAAGATTTGTCGGCGGCCCGGTGTTTGGGAATCGATATCAGTTCCACATCCGTGTGTTGACAGAGGCCGGTACGTTCCTTCCACCCATGTATACCGGCGAAGTGGAATACCTCTTTGAACAAGAAGCCGTCGGCAAATGGTTTTCACCAGGACCGCCCGAGTGAGTACCGATTCTGATGCCAACCCCGTCCCCGATACTGAAACCCACTCCGACATTAACGCTAAATCCCGCAGGCTTAAAAATCCAATTTTAATACGGGAGGTGGGTTGCTGACGGCAGTTGAAAAGTGTGATTATTTATTGTCTCAATTTGGGAGTAAAACCCTCGCCTTGCGCTCGACGTGAACGTTGTATCTACTGAAACGCGAGGATGAAAAAGGCGTACTATCGAAACTTTCGGAGTGGATTCCCGAATCACCTCTGCATTCATCGGCTGTGCGATGGGGACCGGAAGGTAAACGTGTGTACCTGTTAAGCGAATCCGGTGTGACCGTTCTCGAACGGACCTCGGCAGATGAATTGCGATGGTTGACGACGATAAATGTCGAATCCATCTCCGCCGATTTCATCGCGCCCAACGCCATCGCGCTTGCTTCGGATGGGAACGATGTGTTACTGACGTCAAAAGGGGATTCAGGCGTTCCGGCGGCGCTGGCGGTGTTGAACGTGGCCAGACTGGGTCAGCCGGTTTCGATTCCAACACCGCCCCTCACACCAACGCCTTTGATTCCACCGACTCACACCCCGTCTCCAACCCCGCTTGCGACACCGACCGCAGTTCCGATCGAGTTGACCGAAGAACAGGTCACTTACTCGACGCTGGCCGGTTTCAACGATCCGGCAAGCGCCGAATTCGGCTCGGTGCCATCGAATCACGCTTTTCCCGGCACGACGGACGGCTGGGGGATGGTATTTTCGATGGAACCGGGACAAGGGGTGTTTATTCCGATCAACGTTCCAATCGATCTGGGTGACGGATGGGCGGAAATCTCCATCGCGGTCCGCTCCAGTTCCAGCAGCATCCGTCTGGCCTTAGTCGCCGTCGCCCTGCCAGTCGATGGCAGCATCGGGTTTATCAATCCATCGGGCAGTGAAATCCCGGTCGACCGCTGGGGATCGATCCGTCTTGTTTACGAGTCGCCTACCGGTTCATTTTTACCCGCGTTGCAAATCGTCGTTCCCGAAAACGAAGATTTATCCGCGATCGATATTTATTTGGATTCTCTGCGCGTTTCGAGTTTCGAACACCGTAATATTCAAATTCAAAAATACTCAGTCGATGTGTCGTTTGACACCATCCCCCCTGATTTCAGTGAATTGAATACCAATGCTTTTCTGGCACCCGATGCGGTTACGGGTAAAATCGAAAAGGTTATTGGATCACGGAATAACGGTCTTCGATTCAGTTTGACACCCAAACAATCCGCCCTACACATCGCGCCTTTCAGCACTGCCAATGCTTACCCGATGATGTTGAATTGCAGCGTTGACGTTAAACGGGAAAGTGGTGATGACAGTGGTGGGATGCTGGGAATCGTGGTCACTGACGGCGAGCAAAATCTGGGCTGTTTTCTCCGCACGTCCCACCTTTCAATGGACCGTTATCAAACAATCGGAATCGGTAGCAACTTTGAAAGCAACGTCAAACCAATCCCTCCCGTTACCGTTATTCAACTCGGTGGCTCCGGAGTTAATGGAAATATCGTTATTGACGACTTACAATTATTTATCTCCGATTAATGTTTGGGTAGACACTGGGAAGAGTATAGTCGTCCTTGATTACATTTTCGGAGGGATTGCTGTTTTACATCCGTGTCCCAGTACGCATAAGTCTCTGAGAATTATTCGATTTCCCAAGTTGCAGACAAACTCGCGGGATTTCTTTTTGTCAAGAATTTCAAGTACTTACAGGTAAGGACCTATGGCTGCAATTCCTTTCAAATCAATCATTTAACAACTCTTAATCGGCAGGTTGAAGGTTCGATTCCTTCATGGCCCACACTTTAATCCTCTGATAAATAATCACAACGCTTTTCCGGGGTAAATCTCTCTGTTATAGTATGAAAAAATTCGAGAGAGCGGCTTGAGATGTATTCGGTGGCGAATCGATGAACAGTGAACGGCAGAATAACAAGCCAGAAGATTCCGGTGAATTGGACGACTTCTACGACAACGAAGACGACTATTGCGACATCGAATTCGATGAGACATTATATTCGCCATCCATCCAACAAAACACGAGATTGGATGTAAGCAAAAAAGTATTCGACCCTTCTTCATTCCCTTTTTTCGGATTATTCATTTCTCTCTTTATGCTAATTCCCGTTGCTTATAATCTGTTCCGCTTTCGTCAATGGCGATTGTTGGCTGGAAGCATTATTTTATTGGACGAAGCGGCTACGCCGCAGGAATCGTGAAGCCAAGGTGATCGAAA
>CAZSIZ010000491.1:0-3583 GCA_964606645.1 uncultured bacterium | reverse complement strand
AAAGCAGCTGCGAGACCATGATGGAGTTCTGATAGCTCGCGCCGGATAAACCGAGCGATTCGGAGGAGAATAGATCCCCCATCGGTAAACCCGGAATATCGGGCATTTCGAACTTAAAACGCTCCGAATCCATCTTGCTCGTCGTGCTCTGAAACGACAAATGGGGCCAGAACGCGCTCTGGGTTTCTGTTTTGGCGAACGCGGCGGCGAGGTTGTCGAAGTGGGCGGCTCCGAGCAAACGGTTGTTCTCCAACGCGATGCCCACCGCATCCGAGAGCGTCAGCATCGGCAAAGGCACGTCTTTTTCGCCTGTGGTTTCAGCACCGTAGAGCGGCATGGCAGCGCTTATGGCTACAAACAGACAAACGGTAATCCAATTGGTACAGGCATCCCGGCGAGGTATTAAATCAAACATCAGTCATATCTCCCGACTTGCTTTCCAGGCAGTTTTTCGCGAATCTCCGATGTTACTTTAGTTTCTAAGAGAATTCCACTTTACACAACCCCAGTGAATCTTCCCCGCACGCAATTTCTCCTGAAGCTTATGTACCGTTCCGCTTGACATCGGGCGCATTCTTCCCACAATGCCAGAAATATCTATTCATAAAAATATGATTGGGAGAATCAAACGTGGAAAAAGCGATTGAAGTGAAAAAAGGCAGTGTTTTCGAGGGTGTCACGGGCTACCACTGGCTGGTCGTCGTTATCGCCTCATGCGGCTGGCTGTTCGACTGCATGGACCAGCGCATTTTCATCCTGGCGCGTGAGTCGGCGCTGAAAGACCTTCTCGCCGACGATCCGGCCGCGCTGGAAATCATCAAGCAGTACATCGGCAGCGCCACGATGTGGATGATCCTGGGCTGGGCGACAGGCGGTATCTTCTTCGGGATGATGAGCGATAAAATAGGCCGGGTCAAAACAATGATCGCCACGCTGATTATCTACACCAGTTTCACCGGCCTGTCGGGCACTGCCCAAACCTGGGAAGCATTCCGGGCGTACCGGTTCCTGGTGGGGCTTGGTGTCGGCGGGATGTTCGGTGCGGCGACGACTTTGGTGGCGGAAAGCGTACCGGGACATTTCCGGGCACTGGCGTTGGGATCGCTGCAGGCGCTTTCGGCAACCGGGAATATCATGGGATCGATTATCAGCCTATGGATTCAGCCGGGTGCAGAGGATGTTATGTTCGGTCTCGATGGTTGGCGATGTCTGTTCTTCGTCGGTATTTTGCCTGCCATTCTGATTATTCCGATTGTCTTCGTTCTCAAGGAACCGGACGTTTGGAAAGAAGCGAAGGAAAAATCGAAAAGCGGCGAACAATCAAAAGAGATGGGTTCGATTCTCGATCTGTTCCGTCATCCCAAATGGCGGCATCATACGATCGTCGGATTGTGTCTCGGCGTTTCCGGGATGATCGGTCTCTGGGGAGTCGGTTTCTTCTCGCCGGAACTGATTTCGACCGCGCTTGCGGGCGAATCCCAGGAAGTCATCGACAGCGTCCGAGGCTGGGGAACGGCTTTGCAGGATGTGGGGGCGTTTTGCGGGATGTTCTGCTTTACGTTAGTCGCCGCGTTCCTGAGCCGACGGTTGGCGTTTTTCTGCTCGTTCGTGCTCTGTCTTTTCGTGACAATTTTCGTGTTCAATTCCCTGAACGAAGCGACCGACGCTTATTGGATGCTTCCCATGATGGGCTTCGCGCAGCTGGCGGTGTTCGCAGGATACTCCATCTATTTCCCGGAACTCTTCCCGACGAGAATGCGGGGCACGGGCGTCAGTTTCTGTTACAACACGGTCCGTTATCTGGCCGCGCCCGCGCCGTTGCTGCTGGGTAAAATGAGCGATGGACTGGAGAACATGGGATACGAAGACCCGTTCCGCTCCGCCGCGATGATTATGGCGTTCGTCTACTGCATCGGGATGATCGCCCTGATCTGGGCGCCCGAAACCAAAGGCAAACCTTTACCGGAAGAAGACTGATCCATGAATTGAACGATAAAATACAGTGAATAGTTCCAACAGCCCGCGCTGATTCAAGGCGCGGGCTGTTTTCTCTCCAACCCATTTTCCCTTTTCCCCTCGCGAGTCACACCTTATCAATTCGTTTCCAATTTTGTATGATGCTCAAAGCGGTGAACATAAATCACTATGATCCAAGGAAAATAAACATGACCTATCTCGAACAGGCTATTGAGAAGAATTACGCGATCCTTTCCGGTGAGGGCAAAAAGCAGAAAATAACATATATCGCTGTCAACAAGTCGGAGCGATACAGTGATCCAGAAGAAAAGGTTCGCGCTGAGTTCTGGGCTGAACTCATCTTCCGTTACGGTTACGAACCGGCCCGCATCGGCGTCGAGTTCACCGTGCCCGACCGAACGCCCAGCGACCGGGCCGATTTGGTGGTTTTCAAGGACGTCAAGTGCAAGATACCCTTTGCCGTCATCGAATGCAAACGCGACGGTATCACAGACGCCGAGTTCGAGCAGGCCGTCGAGCAGGCTTGTGGAAACGGGACTTGGGCCAAGTTTCGCGCTAACTATGTCGGCGTTGTCGCCGGTCAGACGCGCCGTTTCCTTGATTTCTCGCCGAAATACGGCGTACTCGAACGCGAAGCTAACATTATCGCCGATTTGCCGAAGCAATACGGTAAGCCGGAGGAATATCGTTTTCGCAAAAACACGAAGGACGACATCCTGCCGGTTAGCAAAGAGTCTTTGATCGCCACCATCAAGAAATGCCACAACACGCTTTGGGGCGGCGGGCGGCTTTCACCCCCGTTGGCTTTTGGCGAACTATGTAAACTGCTCTTTGTTAAGATTCGCGACGAAAAAGCACCTCGCAAGAACGGACAACCTTACGAATTCCAAATCAAAACCCACGAGCCTGCTAGCAATCTTGCCAAACGTATCAAGTCCATCTACCAGGAAGCCCAGGATAAGGAGCCGGATGTTTTTACCGATACGATTAAACTCGATGACGCCACGCTGCGCACGGTCGTTTCACACATGGAAGCCGTCTCTTTCAGCAAGACCGACCTCGATACCAAAGGGCTGGCATTCGAACAATTCATGGACGGCTTTTTCAAAGGCGACTTTGGCCAGTATTTCACACCGCGCGAGATCATCAAGTTCGCCGTCGATATGATGGAGCCGAAGAAGGACGAGCGGGTGCTCGACCCGTCCTGTGGTTCGGGCGGTTTTCTTCTCTACGCCCTGGATCATATCCGCAGACAGGCGGACGACTATGGAACGCCCGGCTCGGTCGAGCGCTACAACTACTGGCACGATTTCGCCGAGAAGCGCCTCTTCGGCATTGAGATCAACGACGAGATCGCCCGCGTCTCCAAGATGAACATGATCATCCACGACGACGGTCACACCAACGTCATCGGTCACGACGCGCTGGAGCGGTTTGACAAGATACGCCGCGATTCCGAGAACAACCATTTCAAGAAAGACGCCTTCGACCTGATCCTGACCAATCCGCCTTTCGGTGCGCAGGTCAAACTTACTGAACGGCCCTACCTGACCGACTTCGATCTCGGCCATAGCGAAAACAAGGCGGGTAAAAACACGCCCCGAAA
>CAZSIZ010000490.1:0-3598 GCA_964606645.1 uncultured bacterium | reverse complement strand
AAACCGGAATCATCATGACCGTTTCTCTCTTTTCGCGTTCAATGCGTCGGCAATCGACTCGGTGAGTACATTGCGGTCGGGAAGGATCGAGACGAATCGTGCTTCGCCATCGATGCAGATGGTGGGGAGATTCTTCACGCCCAGTTTAACCATGATCCCAATGCCTTCCCGCGTCTTGATTTTGTGTTCCTTCACCACCACCCCGCCGCCCAGATTTTCCACCGCCTCGAAAGCGGCTTCCAGCATATACTGACAGGGCGCGCAGCTGGTCGAGTCGAGTGTGATGATTTCCACTAAGACGTTCTCTTCATTTTCGTAGTCCGGCAGAAGAATATCTTCAAATGAATCCGCTTCGGCGGCGTGAAGGGTTCGTTCGATGACGTCCCGCTGGTAGTCGTTGTGGACCATCTCCGCAACGGCTTGAAGATTCTCCGGGGGAACACCCCAGGGGATATCGCAGCCAGGGGCCAGGATGAATCCTTTCCCGCTGCAAGTCCCGATACAGCGAATGGCGTCGAGTCGGCAGGCGTTCTCATCACCGAGCAGCAGCGCCACTGTCAATTTCAGATTACCGCCGACCGATTTGCCGTACCGGTCGCCGATGCCTTTCAGATCGGCGAGTGAGATATTTTCATCGATGGAAATATTATCGCAATGGGTTTGCGCCATTACATCCAGATTCCGGGATGCATCCCCGCAGACGAAAATGGAGGAAAACGCTTCCCTCGCGCGGATGTGATCGAAGACGGTATTGATGGGAGAAGTAACGAATTCCTCAAAATGATCGGACGAAATCTGGCTGGTCATGGGATCGACAACGGCGATGACGTCCGCCCCTCGTTCGAGATATCCATCCGCCGCCTTATTCCCCACTTCCGCACAATAGGCAAGCACTTCCTTCACGTGTTCGGGTTTGTCGTACATTTCCAGAAACAGATTGTTCCCCATCAGATGCATGGTCAGGGTGAAGGGGCCAGTAATCAGCCCGTAGAATGCAATCTCATCACCGAATTCCGTCTTCAGCCTCTCAAGCGCGTCGAGAACCAGTGGAAACCGTCCTTTCGACACCGTGAATTCAGGCAGATCGCCGAGCGTGCAATTCATTAATGGGTGGGATGTTACGGAGGGAGGACTTTCGTTCGACCAGCGGATATCACATCCGAGCACTTCCGCCTCCATCTGTAAGTCGAACACGATGGGAAGCCCATCCGGCCGATACAGTTCCTTCGCTTTGGTCAGCCCCCGGACAATCGGTTCCGTCGCTTTCAGATACTCGTCCGCGTCAACACCGATCAACTGCGCCCCATGAACACCGACGAATGGCATCCACGCCGGGCGCGGTGTGGGTTCACGTCTCAGCGCATTCAGTAATATCTCTTTTCCAGTCATTCCAATATCTCCATAAAAGCAAGAATCGTGCGATAGTCACGGTTGAAGAAAGGGTGGAATCAGTTAGATTGGTTGTTATGATGATGTTCGTTTAACCTGAATCCGAACATAAATGCAAGAACCGATCAAGTAGGAAAGCCGTTCTTATCGCCTTCGGGGAGAACCCCGGCCACTGTCTTTTTTAGATGAGTAAGCCATGCGGTGTCTGGGGCCACCATCGGGTGAACTTTTTTTAGGCAGGTTCACGGTCTGTTGGGAAGAATCCTGGCTGGAGGCAGCCTCCTGAGCCGGTTCCTGATCCTCTTCCTCTTCGCCGGATTCTTTCTTAGCCTTTTCCGAATCGGGCAAAATTTCATTGATAATCGCATCGATAAAATTGACTAATTTTTGTAAATCTTCATTGGCTTTTCTTTGCGCTTCCAGCTTTTCTCCCAGATCCTCAAGTCCGGTACTCACTTTTTTAATATCTTTCTCGGAAAGAATGGGGCCGATATCGATTTTTTGAGTTTTCAAAATATCGACGGCCCGGGAGACGGCTTTCAAGACGGAGGGTTTGGGGCTGGATCGGATATTTGAAAAATTGTCCTGGATGAAATTGCCGGTACACGTCTTAAACGTACCGCCGAGATCCACTTCCTTCTTGTAGATGGAGCGCTGGGATTTCACCTGTCCGCTGAAGGCCTGGAGGTATTCAGCCATCAGTGTTTGGACCAGCCCGCGAGTCGGTTTCACCGCTCCCTGCATCGCGTTCGCAAATTTCATCTTCGCTTCGTGAAGATCGATCGCCCGGTCGTTGCATATAGGTGTCAGACGGGCGAGCGCCAACACATTATCCTCGCGGTCTTCATCGGAGAATCCGGTGAACCGGGACAACGACAACCAATCGATATACTTATTCGAACTGTCGACCGATGTCAGACACTCCGCGTATCGCACGTCGCCACCTTTGGAGAGTTCTTCGAGTAATTTCTTGTTTTTTCCCAGCCCCGCGTCTTGAACGGATTTCCGACTGGATGCATTTTGAAGAATCTCGGACATCTTCCCCACGACGACTCGTCCGTTAACAAATTTGGTCACAACCTCACTTCGATGGAGATCCGGATTCTTTTTCAGATAATCATCGATAATAGATTGCTTCATCTGTTCTGCAACGTTGGTATAATCGCTCATGAAATTCCCTTATAGTGAACGTTCGATTTTTGTACGAGAATTACCAAACCAATCCCTACCAGATTGACAGGAGAACATCTCATCGAATCAATTTTCGAATTACATATCATGGATTATACTTAAGGATGCCCTAATTCTATCTAAAAAGCAAGGTTTTAAAATCTATTATTTTGTTGCAAAAAGAAAAGGAGCATTTGCCCCTTTACTTAAGTATACCCAAAAACAAGAAGGATAAAATTTATTCGGTGTTTTCGGGAATCTCGATCAATTCCTTGATTTCTGGCGGCAGTTCGACGAAACGATTCACTAAATCGAGCCGTTTGACGATTTTTCCCGCCAACTGAATCAGCCCGCGCGGAATACACACCTTGATGTCATCGTCGCCATCTTTGACGTGAACTCTGAAATACCCCAAATCTTTCCGGGTATCCGACGTGACCGGATCGAGCCAAACGCGCACGCTCTCGCTCCCCTCGACACGTACCAAATCCTCTCCTTTTAATTTTTCCAATTCGGCCAGAATTTCCTTCGGCGTCAGTTCCAGTTCCTCGCACGTCTTGATGATCTCTTTCGGCATGCAACCATAAATTGTATAGATGAGTGAAAGAGGAGCCGAGACACTCACGCTGTCTTTCCCGCCTCTCCCGTCTTTCACTTCCACCCGCAGCAGGTAATCATCACTGGTGGGAGCGGCACAAACCTGATAAACCACCAGCAGGCTCAATACACCCAGCAAACAGAACATCATCCCAGCTTTTACGATTTTCTTCAGTCGTCTCATCATGATTTTTTTCTCTCCTCATAATCCGATTTGGAATGATTAACGCTTTCGGTACTATCTATACGGACCGCTCCGGGAAATATTTCAAAATTAAGTGATTTTTTTCTCAGTGGCATCAAAACAGTGCTTGATTAAAAATCTCCGCTCCTCAACAGACCGCCATTTCCTATGGTAAGATAATCAACACAATCGACTATCGATCATCCGGAGGCGTCAAATGAATTACCGTAAATGGGCCGTTTTCGTCTTATTCGTCAT
>CAZSIZ010000489.1:0-3613 GCA_964606645.1 uncultured bacterium | reverse complement strand
GAACCCGGTATAAAATTTGTAAACTTTGATGGTTTGATGTCTTGTTCGCCGATCGTCTATACTATTGTCGGAAAATCGAATGCGGTTGGAACTGGTTGTCTACTTTCTCGGTTGGCTACTGATTTTCTACAGCGCGGCCATGCTGCCGTCGCTGGGGGCATCGCTGTGGTTCGGCACGGGCGGGGGAGGCGCGATTCTGGCCGCGATCTGCCTGACGGCGGCGGTGGGATTCGCGATGAGATCGACGAAACACGACGCCGGGGAGACGGATATCCTGCCGCGCGAGGGATTTCTGATCGTGGCGGGGGGGTGGTTTCTCTGCAGTGGTTTCGGCGCACTGCCTTTTTTTCTTGCCAACACTTTCTCGCCCGGCGATGCGATCACGCTCCAGGGCGCATTCAGTTCGCTGACCGACAGCGTCTTCGAAAGCACGTCCGGCCTGACGACGACCGGGGCCAGTGTGCTCACCAATTTCGATCAGCCTCACGCCATACTATTCTGGCGAAGTACCAATCACTGGTTGGGCGGTATGGGGATCATCGTGCTCTCGCTGGCGATCCTGCCGCTGATCGGCGCGGGGGGGATGCAACTGTTCAAGGCGGAAGTTCCCGGCCCGGTCAAGGACCGCCTGAAACCTCGGATCGCCGACACTGCGATCACGCTCTCCAAGGTCTACGTGCTGCTGACGGGTATCCAGACAGTGGCGTTGCGGTTGTGCGGCATGAATTGGTACGAAGCGCTCTGTCACACCTTCGGGACGGTTGCCACCGGGGGTTTTTCCACCCACCCGTTGAGTGTGGGCGGCTATAACAGCATGGCGGTCGATTTTGTCATTATTTTTTTCATGATTCTGGCGGGATCGAATTTCGCCTTGCATTACCGTTTTCTCAAAGGCGAATTCTCCGTCTATTATAAAAGCGGCGAGTTTCGTGTCTATCTGATGATCATCATCGTTGCGACCAGCCTCATCGCCATGTCGATCGGCTTTGGCGGGCATACCGAAAGTGGCACGGAAACAGCCGGGCATTCGCTTTTTCAGACCGTCTCGATTATGACCACGACCGGCTATTGCACGACCGATTTCGAACAATGGCCCAAGATGGCCTGTATGCTTTTGTTCTTCCTGATGTTCGTCGGGGGCTGTGCCGGTTCGACGGGCGGGGGGATGAAAGTGATCCGGATCGTACTGCTGGCCAAGATCGCGTACCGGGAAATTTACCGTCTGCTGTATCCCGCCTCGGTGGTGGTCATCAAGCAGGACGGAGAGGCGGTCTCGGACCGGGTGCTGAGCGGGATCATGGGATTTTTTATTCTTGTCGCCGTGATTTTTATCATTTCGACTTTGCTGCTGTCGGCGTACGGGCTGGACTTTTTGACCTCCATGAGCGCGACGGCGGCTTGCCTATTCAATATCGGTCCGGGATTCGGGCTGATCGGCGCTCACGACAACTACTCGGCGCTGCCGGATTTGATCAAGTGGTGGCTGTCGTTCTGCATGATCGTCGGGCGGTTGGAACTCTATTCCGTGCTGATTCTGTTCGCACCGAGTTTCTGGCGGAGATAATATGACGAAAAATGATGAATATGCCATTCGAGGGTATCCACTGGTCGTTTCCGGCCCGTCCGGGGTGGGAAAAGGAACCGTGGTCTCGCTTTTGCTGGAGCGTTGTTCCCACGTGGTCCGGTCGGTCTCCGCGACGACCCGGCCTCCACGGCCAGGCGAGCGGGAAGGGATCGATTATTTCTTCGTCTCCCACGAGCAGTTCGAGTCCATGATCGAGCGAAACGAGTTGGCTGAGTGGGCGAAAGTGTATGGGAACTACTACGGCACGCCCCGGGCGTATCTGGAGCGGCAATTCGAGGCGTGCCGCGACGTGATACTCGAAATCGACGTTCAGGGTGCGGCGGCTATTCGTTCGCTGTATCCGGACGGTGTATTTATATTTATCGTGCCCCCCTCGATGAAGGAACTACAAGACCGGCTGATGAACCGCGTGAAGGGCGAAGGTGACAACCTCGATCTTCGGCAGGAACAGGCGGCGCGTGAAATCCGTTTTATCGGTATGTACGATTACATCATCATCAACAACGACGCGGATCATGCGGCAGACGAACTTCATTGGATCGTTAAAGCCAACCGACTGCGGCGTTCCCGAATTGCACCCCTCCTTGAATCGACTGGTATTCTTAAAGACCACCTGGAGTGAAAGCAGCGTTTAGGGTCTTTTTTTCTGACAATTGAAACTAATGTCTACGTTTTTGGCTATAATGATTGTGGCCTTCAGGGTAGGTGCAATGGCCGGTTGATGTTGATTTAGGAGAAATTGCCGTGGAGTTACAAATTCCTATCGATCGGGAAGTGATCAAACTTTTCTGCGAGAAATGGAAGATACGCGAATTCTATCTATTCGGTTCTGTCTTGAGGGAGGATTTTGGGCCTGAGAGCGATATTGATGTATTGATAAAAATCTTTCCCGAAGCCGAATGGAGTTTATGGGATATCGTTGAAATGCGTGAAGAACTGCAACGTCTTTTTGGCCGCAAAGTGGATTTGCTGGAAGCTGAAGGAATCCGCAATCCTTTCAGGCGTTATGAAATCGCACAAACGCGGAGGTTGATTTATGCCGCCTGAAAAAAAGGACGATGCCTACCTGTGGGATATGTTAGACGCGGGGGGGAACGGTGGGCTACGCTGGCGCTTTGAGCCCACCCTACCTCACTCTTCTACTTTTCTACTTTTCTACTTAACAACGTTATCACCCGACTAATTTCACTTTGGGATTTGTACAAATCCTCCCTGGCGATCACTCGAGGAGAATCATAAACTATAAAAGGTTCATTATTGCCAAATCCATTCATGTTCATTGAGTATGAATCCTGTTTTTTAATTTCTTTCACAAGCGTTCTAAATCCCATTCCGATAACTGCCACATTATAGTAGAAACGTGAATGCCTTTTATACTTGTCAATATAGTCGTATAGATTAGAAGAAAACTGAAAACACTCAAAAAGGACATGCTCTATTGTATCAGTAGCAACCATCATCATATCGACGAAATGTGTACTATCACTAGAATCTTTTTGTCCGGTTATGTTTTTATCGATTATAATCGTACCAGAGGCCTCAACCTCAAGACGAACTTCTTCAATCGTTTCTCTATACGTTCTGTCTTTTTGCTGATGAATAATTAGCGAAGTTAATTGAACTTTTTTTTCTTTAGAGTGCTGGTAACTAAATATACTGTTTTTAGAGTTGTGGCCTATTTGATATAGTGAATCAATAAATTCTTTGTCCCCTAGCCGAATTTGATCTATGACCTCTTCATCTCGTTCAGGAACGATCACAAAACGAACACTTGCTTGGTCAGAAATTTCATGTGGTGACTCATAATATTTCTGGAAATCTTCTTGTTTCATAATTGATATCCTACTTTTTTCTATAAGTGGATTTAAAGATTGAAAAATTTCTTTTTTTAATCCTTCTGAATTTTGAAATGTCATTCTATAAAAACCGTCAATATAATCGGAGAGATTATTTACAAGTCGTTCAGCATCAGAATCGCCAGGGCAATCGCATGAAATTATGTAAAAATATCAACATTATCAATACATA
>CAZSIZ010000488.1:0-3643 GCA_964606645.1 uncultured bacterium | reverse complement strand
GAAACCAATGCCGACGCGCATTTCCTAGGTATGTACGACTGCCCCGAATTCATGGACATTACCTACGAATTCAAGAATCCCGACTGGACGATGACCTGGAGCATGCCCGGCGAAGCCTATAAAGACCCCAAATTCAAATGGCCGCGAAATACGTACGGCGCTCGATACATCGGCGACAAAGACAACCTGATCCTCACCTACGGAGACACCGCCGCTACCGACACCGAAGCGAAAGCGAAGAACTATGAGGTCCCGGCGGGAGGCGTCGACGTTTTTCACAGCCCCGGCCACCGTCAGAACTTCGAGGACTGCATGCGCTCACGCGAAAAACCCATCATGCACATCGAAGCGGCACACCGGGTGGCGACGCTCTGCATTCTCGGCAACCTGTCCTATATCCTGGGCCGGAAACTGGAATGGGACGCCGTCAACGAATGCGTCAAGAACGACGAAGAAGCCAACCGTCTTCTCAGCCGTCCCGGACGCGGAATCTATCACATCTAACCGATGAGAAAGGAGATCAAAACCATGAGCGCTAACCAAGACAAATTTCTCGAATCGATCGAAAGCGGTGAAAACGCCAAACAGGCCGAGGCGTGGAAACAAGCCACTAAACAGGAAGTGAGCGTCATCCCGGTATTGGCCGATCTGATGTTCGCAGACAATCCAAGCGTGGCGAAAGCGGCGTCCGAATGCCTGAAAAAGCTGATCCACTCGACCGGCAAGGTCAAAGGCAACGCCAAACGCGCTGCCGCCGCGAATCAGCTGCTTCTGCTGCTGGAGAAAAACGACAAGCGGATCGCCACGTTCGCACTGCGCCATCTCTCCCTCATCGCGGATGAGGACTCCATTCCCTATATCAAGAAATATATTCTCGATAAGGAACTGCACGAAGAAGGGGTGTTCTGCGTCGAACGGATTCCCGGCGACGCCTCGATCGCGGCTCTGATCCAGGCGTTGAAAAGGGCGCCGGACGAATTCAAGGCCCGTATTATGGCCGCACTGGGACACCGTAAGGCCGAAGCGGCAACAGATGTCATTGCCGGAATCATGTCATCTTCGACAGACGTCGAACTCGTTCTGGCCGCCGTCAAAGCCATCGGCCGCATCGGCGCGTTTCCCGAAGCAGAACCTCAATTGGACTTCGATTCGCTGACGGATCGGCAGAAGGGCGTACTGTTCGACAGTATACTGCGAATCGTCGATGCGTCGATCGCGAAAGGCAATGTCGAACAAGCCGGAGAAATGATGGGCTGGATGTTCGGTGGGGAAGAAGAGATTCCCGAACATTACGTCTGCGGTGCGATTGTCAGCGCCTCGAAAATCGATGATCCGAAAGCGGTGGAAGCCATCGCCGAAAGACTGACGCACGTCAATTACGTCGTGCGCGATACGGCTGAGAAAGCCCTCCTATCGATGAAGGCAGACACCGTCATCCCGGTTCTGAAAGGACTGGCCGGACAAGCCGACGGCGATCGAAAGAAAGCGTTGGAGGCGATTCTCAAAGCGCGCTGATTGCAGCGATCGCTTTTCAACTTCATCTTTAACTGACCGATGGCCCACGGCTCCATGCTGTGGGCCATTTCATTACAACTCATGGAAGAAACGGTTTTGAATAGTTTACTACTACTCATTCCAGTAGAATAGTTTTTTTTCGGAGACCAACCAGACACTCGGCCAAGCAACATTCGCAATTTTTTTCTTGAAAAACGGAAGATTCCCCTATCCTTTCAAAAAATTTATGGTATTAGTTAATCAGAATTCATTTGTAATTCTTTCGATTGAACGAATTTTTACGTGAGTTAATTAATTTTCATGCGTAATAGAAAGGTGGTGGTGGTTATCGACAGATCGTAAAACGTTTGAACGTAAATTGAAATATTCGTTACAAAACTAAAAAGAAAAAAAGGGGAGGTTTCATAATGAAAAAAATCATGTTGTTTGTTTTTTGTGTCTCGTTAATCGCCAGCGGCGCTTATGCCGATCGAGGCGGCTGGTCGGATCCGCCCGGCGGATGGACGTTCGTCGAAGAGTGGAATGATATTCCCGCTTTTGAAGGCGACCCCGTTTGGAATCACAACAACGGGAGCGACCAGTATTCCGGAAACGCCAATACCCAGGACTTCATGGATTTGGAAGTCTACATTCAGGATGGTGTTTTGGTCGGTGACGTGGTTCAAATCGAAACACTGGTCGGTGTGGGTGAAACCGAAGACGGTGTCACTCCCGCCGCCGATGCGACGGCCTTGCGTATCGTCGACCTCGGCGATCCACGAGATCTGAGTATTGCAGAACCAAGCGACCGGAAAGTGTTTTTCCTGGGAGCACTGCATGGACCGGGCGAATTGACGGAAGATCCGTTTCTCAATGGAATCACTTATTGTGCGCGTTTCCGCATATTCCCAATCATCCCGGATGTCGATATCGGAGCCGGTCTCGATCTGGTTGCGGTCGTTCTGGAAGATCCGGAAAGTGACGGCATGCTGCGTTACATCCCGGAAGCGTCCGACCGCTCGCATGTGGGAATCGGGTATGTCGATCCGGATGATGGATTGCAAAATATCCTCGTTGGAACCGGTTATTACACCAAAAACACCCTGTCGGTTTTGATCAACGATCCCGATAGCGCCGATGATATTGGTGAAAACAACGTGCCGATCCTGACGGATATCGACACGACCGCATTCCATACGGTTTGGATCAGCGCGAAGGCTGATCCCAACGATCCGACGCTGATCAATGTCCGTGCGTTTGGAGATGGCAGTCTGGAACCAGTCGAAGCCGTGATCCAGCGTGGAGATGGTGTCGATCGACCCAATCCTGAAGATTTGCAGGATAACGCCGAATGGAGCGGCCTGAAGGAACTGGCTTTCAATATCGGCAGCGCGGGAACCCCCGCGGCAGGTGGATTCCAATACGACTACTTCGTCGGCACGATGGCGGGCGCATTCGATCCCGTTGGCGCTGGTGAGACCGCGGCTGGTGGAGCCATCGGAATCTTCGACAATCACGTGGATATCGACAACGGCAACTTGGGCGCCGAAGGAAGCGCCACTTATGATACCGCAACCGATACCTACACAATCAACGGAAGCGGCGACGATGTCTGGAACGAAGCCGACGCCTTCCACTATGTCTACAAAGAGTGGAGCGGTGATTTCAGCCTGACCGCCGACGTGAGCATCGATGGTGGAGACCCTGGCCAAGGTTGGATCAAATCGATGATCATGGCCCGGCAGGACTTGAGTCCCGGTTCCGCCAACATCACCACCCGTGTTCGCCGAGACGGCCAGTTCAGCACCCAGTGGCGAGCCGAAGCCAATTCGGGCGGAGCCAGTACGCCTGGCGATTTCCGCGTCACAGGTCTGAATCCATCCCGCCAACGCTTTGTGCGAGAAGGAAACATGTTCTCGACGTACTATCAAGATGCCGACGGTTCGTGGATCCAGGTTCACGAAGCCACGGAACTCGTGCTGAATGACCCGATCCTCATCGGATTCGGTGTCACCGCTCACGATACCGGCCAGATCGCGACCGGAACATTCGGTAATGTTGTACTCCAAGGATCGATCGGGATTTTCGACGCCAATATCGATGTCAGTGACGGTAATCTAGGAGCCGATGGCGACTCTTCGTATGATGC
>CAZSIZ010000487.1:0-3646 GCA_964606645.1 uncultured bacterium | reverse complement strand
CCTAGAAACTTAGGGATTTTTGATGGATGATTGGTTTCAATTAGTGAGGTCTGGTTTTGAAGAAGAGGGTGATTTCTTCACGTTCGGTGATGGCTCTGGCGAAGAACCGCTTGGGGGTGTGGATTATAACGAAGATATCATCGCCGAAATACCCGGTCCGTCTTCCGGTGACGTTCTGGAACTCGACATAACGGAGTCCATCCAGAGAATCGTTGCAGGCGGAGAGAATTTAGGTTGGATTTTCGTTCCCGGTGGATCGAACGGTGTCGGGATCGCTTCGAGTGAAGCGAGTTCCAATCAGCCCTTGCTGACGATTATGGTCGAAGGCGCGTCTCCCCCGGAGGCAGCGAGAGTTTTGCCTGAAGATTTATTATCGGCTGGCAGTTCTTTCGCCGTGTCAATTGAAGTGACACCAGGCGGGGCAGGCGGTGACGTCGCTATCGTTGAAACGCTCCCGGCTGGATTCACGGCTTCCGGTATCAGTAATGGTGGAACTTTTGCTGCTGGCGCGATTACGTGGAATCTCGCGGCCGTCAGTTCGCCCGTGACACTGACTTATACGGCGACTACGTCTGCCGATCCAGGAACGAAGGCCAACTGGAGCGGGACGGTCAATGCAAATTTCCAAGTTGAAGGAAGCATGTCTGTCAGTTTGCTTGAATCGTTGGGAATGTTCATGAACCATATAGATATTGGAACGCCTGGAGCGGATGGAGACGCGACGCTGGAGAATGGCGCTTATTCAGTGATCGGCAGTGGACACGATATATGGGATTCTGCCGATGATTTCCACTTCCTGTACATGCAGGTTGAAGGCGATTTCAAGATGACCATCGAAGACGCCTTCATCGGTCCAATCGGCGACAATCCGAGCTCCAACGATTGGCAGAAAATGGGGATCATGGCCCGCCAGGACCTGACGCCTGGATCGATGTACGTTTACTCCAATCTGCGCAGTTCGGATCAGGCGTTCATGATGCAGTGGCGTGATGAGGCCGACACCGGCGCGGCATGGGATGGCGATGGGACGTTGACTCCTGCGGGAGAGCATATCGGGACAATCACTCTCGAACGTCAAGACATTGCGTATCTTGCAACTTATGTCGATGCGAGCGGGAACGTTGTTGAAAACAATTACCACGAAATGTTTTTCGATGACGGACCCATTTACTTGGGGATCGCCGTTACGTCTCACACCACCGGTGCGACGTCTGTCGGTACTTTCTCGAATCTCACATTCGAGGGATCGGTCGTTTCCGTTTCGGACTGGCAGCTCTACTAAATCGTCTTATGTATTACAATCGTTTAAACGGGGCAGGCACTTGTCGAAGTCTGCCCCGTTTTTTATGATAGGCAAAATAAAGTTGTCAAAAACAGAAATAATTCTTATTCTTATTTTGAGAGAATCTAATAAAAAGTACGGGATTCAATTCTATGAAATTGAGATTTGTAGTTTCTATCCTCTGTGCGATTTGTATGACCGCAACGGGCCGCGCCGATGTGGTTATCAACGAAATCATGTACCGGCCGGTCTCTCTCTTGGTGGAGGACGAATTCATCGAAATCCTGAATACGGGCGAAAGCGATGTCGATCTGTCCGGATGGTCGTTCAGCGACGGAGTGGATTTTCTCTTTCCCCAAGGGATGACACTGGACGCGGGAGCCTATCTCGTCGTCGCGTCTTCACCGGGATCGTTCAAGCGCCTTTATCCGAACGTGGACGCTTTAGGGCCTTACGAGGGACGATTGAGTAACGATGGGGAAAAACTCGAACTATCCGACGCGCTAGGAAACACCGCCGATCTGGTTTCGTACCGGGACGAAGTGGGTTGGCCTCCCGACGCGGATGGCCTGGGGCCTTCCATCGAGCGGATTCATCCCCAGATGCTCAGTTCGCAGCCGGAGAGCTGGCGAACCGGTCCGAACGGCGGCACACCAGGGAAGCCCAACGCCAGCGCCGTCGGGCAGCCGGTTCCCATCGTCACGAGCGTCAAACAAAGACCCGTTACGCCGACATCGTCCGAAACCGTTCATATCAATTGCACCATTCATCATCCCCTCGCGATCCAGAAAGTGACGGCGTTTTACAAACGTGAAACGGATAACGTTTTTCAGGAAACCGAATTGTTCGACGACGGGCTTCACGGCGACCACCGGGCGGGCGACCGGCTCTACGGCGGCGAATTCCCTGCCCTGCCGGACCGATCCATCGTCGAGTTTTATATCCATGCAGAAGACGAAACCGGGCAGCAAGGGATGTTTCCCTCCAAAGGTCCAAAGCGTGCGGCGATTTATCGGGTGGACGACAGCGAATACACCACCGATCTGCCGATTTACCGAATCATCATGCGCGACGCAGACGAGCGGCTTCTGCGCTCACGCAACGCCTATAGTAACGACGAGCTGGACGCATCCTTCGTGTACCGAAGCGATATCTACTACAACGTCGGGGTTCGGTTTCGCGGGAAAGGATCGCGGAATCGTAATCCAAAATCATATCGGGTGAATTTTTCCAACACACGCCATTTCGGATCGGTGCGTAAACTGAACTTGAACGCCTTCGACATTTACCGGCAATTCGTGGGGATCGAAGTGTTTAAGACGCTCCAAATGCCGTGTCCGGAAAAACGCTTTGTTTCCGTGCTTTTCAATCAACGATTCGAAAACAGTTACCTCCAAGTCGAGCGCACGGGCGAGCAGATGATGGACCGGATATTCGGCGACGGGAGTGGAAATCTCTATCGCGGCGTCGAACAGGCGAATCTCGATTACCGGGGCGAGAATCCCAATTCCTATCGAGGGAACTATGTCAAAGTCACCAACGAACTGCAAGACGACTACACCGGCCTGATCCGGATGTGCGAAGCCCACTCCAACCCGGACGACCGCACCTACAAGGCGGGACTGGACCGGCGAATCAACACCGCTCAGTGGATCCGCTGGTTTGCGATTAAAAAAATCCTCAACGACTTGGAAGGCGGACTCTCCAAAGAGCGGGGCGACGACTATTATCTCTATCATTTTCCCCAGGACGATCGGTTCTATCTTCTGCTCTGGGACATGGACAGCGTGCTTGTCAGACCGTTTCGCGGTATTCACCAATACGACACACCCGCCGTGAAGCGGCTGGTGACGCACCCGGACCTGGCCCGGATGTATTACGCCGAGCTGGTCAATATTCTGGAGAAGGAACTACCCCAAACGGCGATGGACGCTATCATCGATCAAGCAGCACCTGCCGCGAATGAAGCGGTGCGTAACGATATGAAAAACGTCTCGCGTGAGCTGCGGGAATTCATTCTTTCGTCCATCCCCCGAAAACTGACTGCCGACGTGGCTCAAACGTTCAGCCGCCCCATCATCGAAGACGGCGCGGTATGGCGCTTCTTCCGGGGAAAAACCGCTCCACCCGCCGACTGGAAAGAAAACGACTTCGACGACGCCTCGTGGGAAACGGGTCCGGGCGGGATCGGCTACGGCGACGGAGACGACCGCACAGTTTTAAGCGACATGCGTAATAACTATACCACTGTTTTTATTCGCAAAACATTCGACATCGACAATCCATCCGCATACAGACAATTCATGCTGAACGTGTTGTACGACGATTCGTTCGTGGCTTATCTGAACGGAACCGAGGTTGCGC
>CAZSIZ010000486.1:0-3698 GCA_964606645.1 uncultured bacterium | reverse complement strand
GCTTCGAGGTTTCCCACCTTAAATCACTGTCCGAATTTTGGGGTACATTATAAACCACTTATTTTAATTTCGAGCCTCCGAACCGGCTAAACCGGCCTTCATCCCTAGTCAAACACGACTCAATTATCATATAATCTCATACCTTGAGGATTGAAATTATTTATGGTTAAGGAGACTTATCGATGTCCTGGTTGGTGAAATATTTTATGGCGTTTTCGTTCGCCGGTATTCTGCTTCTGAATCCGGCGGGTTTATTTGCGGACGAAGGGAAAAAAGCGGACAAGGAGGTTAAGAAATGCACGGCGGAGATCAAATGTGCAACCCCATGCGCGGAGAAACAGAAGGCGGAGGAAAACCACGTTAATATCGAAGTCAAAACAGTCGTTCCTCCCGTTAAAAAGCCTGCCGATTCCACACATAACGAAACCGGCGATATCAAGATATACAACTACGGCATTCAGGCGACGTTTATCAATTCATCCGTCACCGTGAGCGGGGGAACTATTACTAACGAACTGACGAAAACCGCTCCGGGAGCCGCCGCGCCATCGAAACCGGGTCAGGCACCGCCCGGCAAACCGGGGCAGCCTCCCTCCAAACCGCCTCAGAAAGAGAAACCCAGCAAATTCGATGAGACCATTAAAGACGCCACCAAACAAGTGGGCTTGTTCATCGTTCACACCAAGAAAGATAAAAAGATACTATGGGAAGTCGATCCTAAACAATTGGACAAGAATTTTCTGATCAAAGCCGTCATGGCGACGGGGGTTGGTTCGGGAATGGCCAAACCGGGTTCGCTCATGGATGGCACGGAAGATCCCATGTCGCTGAACAGTGCGACCATCGTCAAGTTCCGGAAAATCGACAAGAAAATCCAATTGTATCAACCCAACCTTCGTTTTATCGATTCGGATCACTCACCGGAAACGAAAGGAATCGCGAAGAATTACGGCGACTCACTCGTCGCCTCGTTCCCCATCGCCGCGACGAATCCGAAAACCGGGGCTTTTCTGATCGACACCAATAAATTCTTTATGACCGATTTTTTCCAGGTCGGACGATACGTCAGCCGTTCCCTGGGTGGCGGGTATGGATTGGACGGGCAGAACAGTTATGTGAAAGAATCCAAAGTCAATCCGGAAAACGTGCTGACGCGGATGTCGTACGCGCTGCGTTCGGGGACAGTCACGGGTAATATCGCCGTGCCGGACAGCCGCAGCGTCAACGTTGAATTGCTCGTCAACATTATGCCGTTGAGGGACAACCCCGATTTTAAATCACGTGTTGCCGACAACCGTGTCGGGCATTGGATCGAGGCGCATTACGATTTCGGTAAGGACAAGCGGCGTTCGGCCGTCACCCGTCACATTACGCGATGGGACATTCGCAAAGCCAGCCCCGAACTCGATATGTCTCCTCCGGTCAAACCCTTGGTCTTCTGGATCGAAAACACCGTTCCGAAGCCCTACCGTAAAGGCATCCGCGACGGGGTGCTGTTATGGAACAAGGCGTTTCGGGCCATCGGCATCGAGGATGCGATCGTCGTCAAAGAGCAGCCGGACGACGCGGATTGGGACATATCCGATATTCGCTACAACACGATCCATTGGAACGTCTCGCACGGCCGGGCCTATGGCGCGATCGCGCAGTGGGTCGCCGATCCCCGAACCGGTGAAATCCTGAACGGCAGTTTCCTGATGGAAGCGGAAAACATCCGGGGCCTCTATAACATGCAGCGAATTTACGAGCCAGGGGAGAGTCTGGAAATGCTGCGTCAACGGCTTCAGGATAAACCGGAAGGAAATAAATCGTATCCGGTTTGCGATTACGGCAATTTTCTGAGAGACCAAACCCAGTTCGGGCTGACGGTTTTGGCCGCGCGTCAAGGAATCGAGAACGTGACCGGAGAAATGCTTGATGAGATCGTCTATCAGCACCTGGTGGAAATTGCCTGCCACGAGATGGGTCACGTGCTCAGCTTGCGTCACAACTTTGAGGCCAGCACCCTGCACAAACTCGAAGACTTGCACGATAAAGCGTTGGTCGCCGAGAAAGGGCTGACCGCCAGTGTGATGGAATACACTCCTTTCAACATCGCGCCCGAAGGCATCGAGCAGGGCTACTACTTTACGCCGACCATCGGCCCTTACGACTGCCTGGCCATCGAATATGCGTATAAAGAATTCCAGCCGAAGAAAGGCCAGACCGAAGCCGATCTGCTCAATGAGATCGCGGAGAAAGCCGAAACCCGTGATTATCCCTACGGTACGGACAGCGATCGTGGGACCATCGATCCACTCGTGAACACCTTCGATCTGGGCCGCGATCCGCTGAATTACGCCAAGCAGATGACACAGATTTCGCTCGATACGATTCCCAAGCTTCTGAATCTTGCGAAAGAGGGGGATGATTACCGGTTGGTCCGCAGCGCCTTGATCAACATGATCTATCATTACTATGATTCGACGGTATTCGCCGGGGGTTTCATCGGCGGACAGTACGTCACCCGTGTTAAAAAAGGCGGGTCCAGCAACGTCGAGCCGCTCGAACCGGTGTCGGCCGCCAAACAGAGAGAAGCCCTGAATTTCTACATCGAAACATTGTTCTCCGATGAGATTTTCAATATCGATCCGGAATTGCTGAAGAAACTCGCCTCGCAAAAGTGGCTGCATTGGGGTGCCCGGTATGGCGGTGCGAGCGAGTTTCGACTCAACAACTACGCACTCAATCTGTACGATATGTGTATCTATTCCCTGTTCAGCCCCATTAAAATCAACCGGATCATGGAACTCGACCGGCTTCAACATCCCGAAGAGATGCGGTTCACCGTTCCGGAATTGTTCAAGACCGTCTCGGCCGGTGTCTGGAGCGAGTTGGACTCGCCACCTTCGGATGATGATTACTTCAGCAATAAGAAACCGCTGATCTCCACCTACCGGCGGATGCTGCAGCGGATTCACCTGAAGCGGATGATCTCGATCATGCTGGAATCGTCTCCCATGATGCCGGAAGACGGACGCACCCAGGCTTGGCGCACGCTCACCGTGCTGGAAGAGCGTCTGTCCAAGGTGATGGACCAACTGGAAAGCAACGGGAATATCGACGATTACTCCCGCGATCACCTGGCCGAGTCGCTGGCGAAGATTCAACGCTCGTTGGAAGCGAAGGTGAGCGCCCGCGTTGATTTCTGGTAGGAATCACGGCTGAATACTACGTAATGACGACTTATAGGGGCGGCTTTCGGGCTGCCCCTTCTTTTGTTTTTCTGAATCACGGATGGACGGATTGATATTGATTTCACGGATAAAAAAAAGACCTTATCCGGTGGATGATTGCTGTTATTCCGGGAGGGTATTCGGTTTTTCTCCTTTTTTATGTAGCATAAGAAAACAGTTTGATATTTGACAGGAGTGTTATTACATGGGTAATACCGAACCTGAACGCAAAGTGATTCTTTTTACCGATGGGGGGTGCAGCGGGAATCCGGGGCCGGGGGGGTGGGCGTTTGTTCTGCGCGATGTCGAAACGGGGACGACCAAGGAGAAATCCGGAGGCGATCCTGAGACGACCAACAACCGTATGGAGATGCAAGCGGTTATCGAAGGGCTGAAAAGTTTGAAGCGGCCCGTGAGCGTTAAGATCGTGTCCGACAGCCAGTATGTCATCAAGGGGATCACCGAATGGATGGCTAACTGGAA
>CAZSIZ010000485.1:0-3706 GCA_964606645.1 uncultured bacterium | reverse complement strand
CGGCGCAGGGATAGGGAGCGGATTCCTTATCCTTGCCGGAATTGGACAAGACGGAAACCGAGAACAGGTACGAATGCTCGAACTGAGGTCCACCGGTCCCCGACGTTCCGGGTTTCCATTCGAAAGCATTCGCGGCCGAATCGTCGATTTGAGCCAAGAGAACCAGTTCCGATGCCCCATCCGTCTGGACGTAAACTTTGTAACCCGTCACCTGCTTGGTGTCCGCCAGACTCCAGCGAACCACCAGGGCGCGTTCGGCTTCGGTATCGGAATCCTCGGCGTTACTGAGATCGTCGGTTGACTGAAGATCGTCGGTCACAGTGACTTGGAGGGTATCCTGTTCCGGTTCTGGTTCCGGTTTATTTCCCGGTTTCGAATCATCCGGCGTTGGAGTCGCCAAAGGCAAGGGTGTCGGTGTTGGAGTTCCTTCTTCTCCACCCGTTCCCTCACCACTGGTTTGTTCCATGAATTTGACTGGACCGGCGGATGAATAGGGAGCGGTTTCCTTATCCTTGCCGGTTTTTGTCAAAGCCGAAACCGAGAAGAGATAGGCGTGATCGAATAGCGGTCCATCGGACAGGTTCGACGTGCCTGGTTTCCATTCAAAGGCATCGGCGTTCGGATCATCGATTTGAGCCAGCAGGACGGGTTCCGTCTCATCGTCCGTCTGGACGTAGACTTTGTATCCCGTGATCTGTTTCACTCCTTCGATGGTCCAGCGAACGACCAGCCCTCGGTCGTCATCGAAATCGTAATCTTCACCGGCGCTCAGGTCGTCGAATGATTTGATATGATCCGATACGGTAACGCTGGTTTGTTCCGGTTCCGGTTTATTGCCCGGTTTCGGTGTCATCGTGGGTGTAGCGGTTGGAAGCAGTGGATCGCCATTCCCATCGACATCGGGAGGAGTCGGTTCCGGTTCGGTTGTTTGGCCGACTGTAAAGGCGACGGGACCAGCCGATTCGAATGGACCGTGTGGTGGACCCTTCTTTTCAAGCGCGAACACGATGAACTGATAGGTATGTCCGGTTTGAGGTCCATTCCTGTACGATTTCCCCAGGAATTTCGCCTTATCGGTCCAAACGAAGGAATCTGCATTGCCGTCACAGGTCCGTCCGAGATAATCTTTGCCAACACCGTCGACCGTTACGTAGATGTGATAGTCGTTGATGTTGGTTGGATCGAGTTTCCAGCGAACGACCAGCATCCGGTTATTTTCCGGATCGATATCCTCACCGTTGCTGAGATCGGTGAATGTACCGAGGTCGTCTGTCACAATGACTAAACTATCAGGAGTCTCTCCCGGTGTGTCGTCATCCGTGGCGTCGGATATCACGTCCGCAGGTTCTTCGCACAGCCAGCACACTTTAAGCAAGCCGATACCCGCACCTTCGATTTCGATCGACTGGATGCCGGTTTCGCTCTTCAGCGTCACGGTTTGAAGATCGGGGCTGCTCGAATCTGATGCCGATGCGGTTTCTGTCCCCGCGCCGTCACTTGCGGTCACACTTGCGTCAACCGAGTCGGCGTTCTGATAGGTCAGAGAGAGTTCAACCACTTTCGGTCCGAGGTCACCGCAAGTATCCGGGGCGAATTGGATCACTTCGATCGGTACGGGATCGTCGCTGCTTGGATGTGGCAGAACGACACCGAGCTGTCCAGCGAAGGTTTCTGCAACATCGAGGCTTGAAGACAGCCCTTCGATTGAAACGGCGCTCAACGTCACGACGGAGAGATCGGCTAACGGTTCGCTGTAATAATCGGCGACGGCCTCACAGGTCATCGGAACCGGTGTCGGATCCTGTGGTCCAGGCGTTGGAGTCGGTTCGGGCGGAAGCGGTGTTGGAGTCGGCTCCTCGCCAGCGAGGAAATCAACCGGTCCGGCAGAAGCGATTGGTCCAACCACGGGTCCGTTCTTCCGAATTACGAAGATCGAGAACTGATAGGCATGGCCGAACTGTGGTCCATTTTTAAACGATCCCGCCAGCCATTTCGTTCCTTCGGCCCATCGTAAGGATTCCGTTGCTCCGCTTCCTGAACGACCCAGGAATTTCGCTTTCTTTTCGTTATCGACCAGCACGTAGACATGCACGTCATTGATATTCGGTATGTCGAGGTTCCAGCGCACGACCAATTCTCTGGCGCTGGGCGGATCGTCATCCTGGCCGTTGCTCAGGTCTTCGAAGGTGTCCAGGCGGTCCGTCACGATCACTTCGTTGACGGGAATGACGGGGATTTCAGGTTCTGTCCCCGGTTCGCCGACAATGTAGGTAACGGGACCGGCGGTCGAGAATGGTCCGGCGACCGGCGCGCCCTTCCTGAGAACGAAGACGAGGAAGCGGTAGAAGTGTCCCGTTTCCGGGCCTTTCTTGAACGATCCAGCCAATTTCGGCGCTCCGTCTTTCCAGACAAGATGCTGGGCGGCGGGATCACCCGTTCGTCCCAGGTATTTCGCTTTCTGGTCGTCGTCCACGAGTACGTAGACGTGGTGATCCTTTACGCCTTCGTGGTCGAAGTTCCAACGGATCACCAATTCTTTTTCACTTTCGGGATCGACGTCTTTATCATTGCTGAGATCGTCGAGCGTATTGAGGTCATCGGTTACGATGACTTCGCCGGGAATGGGGCCGCTACCCGGTTCTTCTTCATCATCGACGCACATCCAGCACACCTTCGAGACGCAAGCGCCCGTCCCATCGATCTCAATCAGACGGATGCCGGTCTCGCTTGTCAGTTTTATGGTTTGGATACCGGATTGATCTTGTAGTTTCTTCGACGCGACCTGCTCGCCCGCATCGTTTAACGCCGTAATCATGACGGGGCCTGACTCGGCAGCGATGTTTGTCATCGCTAATTCGACTAATTGTGGCGCATTTCCATCGCACAATACCGGATTGAATTGGATTGCCGTCAGCGGGATTTCGTCGCTGCTGGGCTGCGGCAGAATGACGCCGAGTTGACCTTCAGCACACAATCCCACACTCAAATCGAGTGAAGAAACGATCGTCACATTGCCGAGAAGCACTTCGGGTAGTCCGGAGGCTGGTTCGGTGAAGTGAGACGCGACTTCTGCACAGGTAATTTGACCCGGTTCAGGCGTCGGTTCGGGAGTTGGTTCGGGAGTTGGTTCGGGTGGAGCGGGTTGTTCGCACAGCCAGCAGACTTTTGGAATGCACGCGCCGGTTCCTTCGATCTGAATCAGAGCGATCCCGGTCTCGCTGGACAGTTTGATATTCTGTATTCCCGCTTCACTTGCCAGTTGCGCCGAGGCGACTTGTCCGCCTTCGCCGTCCAGCGCCGTAATGGTCACTGGACCTGATTCGACATCGATGTTCGCCATGGCCAGTTCGACTACTTGCGGCGCACTTTCATTGCACAGCGCCGGATTGAATTGAATCACCGTCAGCGGGATTTCGTCGCTGCTGGGCAGAGGAAGAATGACGCCGAGACGCCCATCCGCACACGACCCAACATCTAAGAGAGAATCGCTGGAAACGATCGTCACATCGCCGAGAACCACTTCGAGCAAACCGGACACCGGTTCGGTAAAGTATTCCCCGGTTTCAACGCACGTCATTGCTATAGGTTCAGGTGGTTCCGTTGGTTCCGGTTTTGGATCCGGTGTTGGTTCAGGTGGTTCCGTTGGTTCTGGTTTGGACGAAGCGGCTACGCCGCAGGAATCGTGAAGCCAAGGTGATCGAAACGA
>CAZSIZ010000484.1:0-3733 GCA_964606645.1 uncultured bacterium | reverse complement strand
AAACGATTAAAACAATTGATTTTCTCATCATGGTATCCTCTAGGATAAAATTCCTGCCCGAATGGAGATCGATGAATTTCTCCACCCGCTATGGGACAGTGGGACTAACCTCAACGACTGAAAATGCGTACAATGTTTTTCTTATATATTACGCTTTTCCTGATTGATCTCAATATGCAACAAATGTAATATTCAATTGACGGAGATGATATGAAAACTCAATACTTGTACGGCATCCTATTCTGTATTGTCATTTGCAGTCTTTCGGTTTTACTGTTCCCCTTCCCCTCATCCGCGCACGACGATCCCGACGCCGGTGTTCCCTCGTTTCGCGCCCTGAAAATCGATGCGCCCCTCGATGTCGATGGCGTACTCGACGAACCGTTCTGGCAGAACTGCGAAGTGACGACCGATTTTATCGACATCCGCAGCCAGAAACCGGCCGCGAATCAAACCACCGCCCGGATCGCCTACACGAAAACCCACCTGTACGTCGCCGTGGAATGCTTCGACGATAAGATCGAAGAAATCCACGCCAGCGAACGGCGGGAAGATCGTTTTTTCGTCGGGGACGACTGGATCGAAGTTCATTTCGATCCCATGCACAGCCACCGGGCCAAATACGCCTTCTTCTCCAATCCCCTCGGAACCCGCGCCGACGCATCCGAAGGCCCGTCCGGCGTGTTCAACCGGGGCTGGTCGGGGGAATGGGATCTGGAAGCCAAGATTTTAGACGACCGTTGGGTTTTCGAGATGCGGATTCCCTTCAGCATCATGAATTTCTATCAAAAAGACGGTCAAACCTGGGGCGTGAATTTCACTCGGAATATCCCCCGAACCGACGTCACCAGTTTTTGGAGTTTCAACCCTACAAACTACTATAAACCTCGATATTTCGGCCATCTGTCCGGACTCGACCTGGCCGACAGCGAATTCGACCGCAATCTGGAAATCACCCCTTACGTCAGTTCCCGTCTGGATTTCAACGGCGAAACTCACAACCTGTACCAAACGGGTGTAGACGCCGGCGTTCGCCTCTCTCCATCGATCACGTCGTCGTGGACGATCAATCCCGATTTCGGGCAAGTGGAAGCGGACGCCGACACGATCGAACTGCGCGACACGGAACGGTTTCTACCCGAACAACGCCTCTTCTTTCGCGAAGGCGACGAACTGCTCAACATGCGTCACCGCCTCTACTACAGCCGGCGTTTTACCGATATCGACGTCGGGGGCCGGATCAGCGGCGACTGGAACAACAACAAATTTGCGTTCATCAACATTCAGGGAAACACCCATCACGGTGAAACCCGATACGGCAACTCATCCGTCTTCCGCGTACTGCAGCCCGTCGGCGAACGCTCGACGCTTGGCTACTATTTGAACGGTTCGGAGTTCGATGACGGGCACTCGCGCGTTGCCAGCATGGATGGCGATCTTTTTTTCAACGACGATTGGAAATTCCGCTTCCAAACAACCGCCTCGGACGACCGGAACTTTGACCGCGACGGAACGCTCTCGAAGGACCGCTTCGATTTTCTGGGTTATTCCTCCATCGTCTACGAAAAATATCCGTGGGACATCAGCCTGAGTTACGTGGGCATCACCGAAGAATTCAATCCCACGCTCGGCTATATCCCTCGCCGCGACATCTACGGCCCCTCTTTCCGCTCGTCATACCATAGCCGATCCGACGAGGGATGGTATAAAAATCTTTTTGCTTCTTTTTATGCCCAACTGTACGAGAATGAAGACGGCTTGACGATGCTGCGGGATTATTCGTTCGATGCCAACGTCGTTTTCCAAAACGATTTCGGAATCTGGACCGGTCACGACGAGGATTTTCATTACCCCTACGACAACCACCGCACCTCAGCCGGGATTTCATTTAACAGTTCCGATTACTGGCGGAACTTGGAGTTCGGTTATAGTACGGGACAGTTCGAAGAAACGGATTACGACGAATTGTTATTGGTCAGACGCTACAAGCCCTTCGAGCGATTGCCCATCCGCTACGTCTTCACGATCCGCTTCGAAGACGATCCTTTGGGACACGACGAAACCGTCTGGCTGAACCGTATCATTTTCGATCTCTATTTCACCGACGACATGTGGATTAAAACATCACTGCAGCACCGGAGCGACAGCATCCATAACATCAGCATCATCTACGGGTGGGAATTCGTGAAAAACGCTCACTGGTATCTGGTGTTCAACAGCGTGGGGGATCGAGATGAAGAGACCGGCCACAGCATCTTCACAAAAATCGCGTATACGTTTTAAATCCTTAAGTTCCCTCTCCCTCTGGGTACATCGCGACGCGCCGACAGGCGGACACGATGTTCTTTAAGCGGACACGATAGCCGTGAAGAGACAGGGCAAGAGCGGTCAAGCAGAATATTTACCAATCGCAAGAAGATTTTACGACTTTTGTAAGACCGTATTATCCGCAAGTATAAACGTACAATTCCTCAGTATATTCGATTACTTGCACGACTATTTTTCCTTCCATTTCAATCCCCAGCGCGCAGGGCCACTCTCCCGCACGTCCAAATGAACGAAATTTTTGTAAAGGCCAATACCCCCATGCGCAAAGGCTTCGACGTTTTCCGCCGCGAAACGCGCGATCTTTTTAAGTGGGACGCCTTCGATCGATATATCCGCCGCCCATCCGACAAGATGCTGGCTGTTCGGGCGTCCTTTGACGTTCTTATTGTGGTCTTTGCAACGGCAGGCGCTGTGAACTTTGACTGCTTTCCCAAAATAATCCCGGATCGTTTGCAACGACTCCACAAGCAACGGTTCCGGTGAATCGAAACCGCACCCGCATTGACACGCGAATTCTTTTCGGAAAAAATTCTTACTCAGATCGCCCATGGGTATCGTCCTCGCTTCGAATCAAGATGTTGGCTTCTATGGAATAGTGATTAACCAAGAGTCCAAAACATGATATTGCAAAAAACGTACCATCGCCCCATCAGCAATCCGGTGAGCGTCCGTTCCTCTATATTTATGTTCGATTGGAATGTGACGGTAACTCATCGATCGTGAGACGGCCAAACGCATATCGGCAGATTGAATCCACTTTCGAGAATGGCTCAAAAAAGACAATCTCTACCGTTTACAGGATTTTTGAAAATTCCGCCAAGGAATTTAGTAGAGAGCCTTGCCGGACAATGAATGCGGGATATAATGTTAATCCGAAAACACTTTGGGTGAGTAGCTCAGTTGGTTAGAGCATCTGCCTTTTAAGCAGAGGGTCCTGGGTTCGACTCCCAGCTCACTCATGAAAATACAGCCCCTGAGCGATCAGGGGTTTTTTAATACAACAACCTGCCAAACATGGACTTACAGAACATAAAATGCGCTCTTGACAACCATCATTATACCTTATTTTATATCTTTAGATATCAATAAAACTCATTATTTCGATACCCTATTTAATACCCAAACGGCAGTTTGATACCCCGTTTGATACTAGAGCATGGATCATCGACTTTTCTAAAGGAGAGAAAGAGAGGGATCAAGGGAGCGGTACGCTCATCAAAAAAGGTAGGTTTGGGTATTTCCAAATTCGGAATGCTTGAGGTGTACCCCATTGTCAAGACAAATTTTTGCCAATTTTAAGGTAGGTTGCCTCTTCGATTTTGCTCCAATCAAAAACGCCTCATATTCCGTATATCGGAATCGATTTCTTCTTGATGGTTGATGCCAGGATTCCATTTTTTTTCGC
>CAZSIZ010000483.1:0-3775 GCA_964606645.1 uncultured bacterium | reverse complement strand
TCGTTTCGATCACCTTGGCTTCACGATTCCTGCGGCGTAGCCGCTTCGTCCAACCAGTGTTTTACGATTGATCTCCACCAAATTTTCCCATCCAACCATCTTTTTAATGAAAAATCCCAAAAATAGCTTGAAATCGAATTCTAGCTATGTAAAACTGGTTCCACTTAATTAAGTCGATTGATCGCCCTGGCCTGATGGTGATTCATCGTAATCGACATGGAGCTGAATCATGGTTATAGATCGTCTTAATGTGAAGCAAGGTTTCACCCTTATCGAACTGCTGATCGTCGTTGCGATCATCGGAATTCTGGCGGCGATCGCCGTGCCGAATTTTCTGAACGCCCAGCTTCGAGCCAAAGTCGCCCGAACGGTATCGGATATGGGAGCCATGGGAATGGCTCAGGAGATGTACCGGCTCGATTGGAATACCTACACCGAGAACCATCACGATTCCGACGTCCCCCTGCACGCGGGTTTGTACCGCCTGACCTCACCGAATGCCTATATCGGCAGTCTGCCCGAAGACCCCTTTTACAACAATCCATTCGCCTCGGCGGATGCATGGGGCAGCACTCAGAAGCATTACACCTTCGGAACCGAGCCGGACTGGGGACCTGAATGGGACCGGGGCGGCAATCCGAACGGACCGGCCACCCGATGGCTCGTCGCCAGTGCCGGTCCCAGTTTCAGCGACGATTCCAATCCGGTGTTCGAGTATCCCGGCGTACAGGATGTGATCTGGGACACCGACGGCCGTTTCACCGTTGCCGGTTATTCGAGCGCGTCGTTCCACTATATGCGTTACGATCCCTCGAATGGCATCAAAAGTGTCGGCGATATCCTGATGGCCAGCGACTGGAAACCATCGTATTAAATAACAGAGTTATCTTCTGTGCTTTTCCATTGATTCTAAAAGAGGCGTAAATCATCATAAAAAAGGAGAAAAGATAATGCGAATGGTATGGACAAAATGGGTTTTGATCAGTGCTTTTATTGCGTTCGGATGTGTCACTGGGAACGCGCAAGTTTATTACTCAATCGATTTTTCCGCCGGGGAAGGGTACGTCGACGGTGAAATCATCGGTCAACCGAATGGGGCGGACCGTCTCTGGGAAGACTCAACTCCAGACACTCCGGAAGGCGTTTTTACTGTACAAAATGAGGCCCTCGTCATCACACAGCCGGGTACAGAACAGTGGTTGCTTTTTGAATTTCCCCAACAGACCGAAGGGGACCTGATCGTTACCTGGGATTGGCAATACGTGGGACCGGCTGACGGCAATATCGATTGCGGTATGTGTATCAGCACCCGTAGTAATTTCCTTTTGGATGACAATCCGAATCCCACCTGGAACGAACAGGGTGCAATGACCCGTATGCAGCAAGATACGGCGGATATCGATGTCCGGAATGGGGATTGGGCTGGTGGTGGTGGATATGAAGCCAGCCAAGCGTTCCCTTACGCGGATGGTTCACTGATCTCCATGCGATTTGAAATCGATGTCGATGACGCGGATCAGTCGTTAAATTGCTACGCTCAAAAAGAAGGTGAAAGCGAAGTGATGCTGGCAGAGAATTTCGGTTTTCGCCGAGAGACGTTTGGAGAAGGATTGAATTCGATCTCTATATGGATAAGCGGCAGTTTGGTGGATGCGAAATGTATTATCGATAATATCCGCATCTCCGGTCCTTTGGACGTTGGAAACTGGGCGTTGTATTAAGACACGACTTATGGCTTTAGAAACGATATCCTGGTGTGTGGGCTGAGATACCTGCACGCCGGAATATCGTTTTGTTATTGTGATTGCGACTTCGCTCGAACGTGAGCGATCGCAACAGACCGTGAGGATCGATTGTGAATGGAAAAAAAGGTTTCACGCTCATCGAATTGTTGATCGTTGTTGCGATTATTGGAATTCTTGCGGCGATCGCTGTTCCGAATTTTCTCAACGCTCAGATCCGGGCCAAGGTCGCCAACGCTCAAGCCGGTTTGAAAGCGTATATGACCGCCATTGCCACCTATCGTATCGATTGGGCCGGGTATCCCAACCATCTGAACGGCCATTTCCCCTGGCAGAATCGATACTTGACCACACCGGTCGCTTATATGACCGTCTCTCCCAAAGATCCGTTTCAAACGTTTATCGGTCCCGCCGCGCTATCAGGCCCGGTGAAACTCTATACCTTCGGTGAATATCACGCAGACGCAGTTTTCGGGGACAAAAACCAAGGATCGCTCTATGGACGTTTGTTCAACACGCCGGCCCTGGCTCAGAAAGCGAGGAGCATCGGTGAAAAAAACGCCCAGCTGGCTTGGAGCTACGGTCCCGACCAATTCCATACCACCTTTACGCCTTCCAACCCCTCCCAAGCGGGCCGACACCCTCACTACGAATCCTCGAACGGATTACTCAGCGCTGGAGACCTCATCGTCGTCGGGCCATGAACTGGCTGATGAAGTCGATGCGATCCTAACCTAACCCGGCCCGGAAATTGTTTTGTGGTGCAGGCTTCCAGCCTGCATTGTTGTTTAATGGAACAGGCTTGAAACCTGCAGGCTGGAAGCCTGCACCACAAATAAAAATTAGGGGCAGATGAAAATTCATCTGCCCCGCATTAACATGAAAGAGAGGAATTTGCGTTAATACAATTGCCAATCCGATACGGATACCGGTTCGATATCAGCCAGGATCACCGGGATCACGAAGGTTTGGGCTTCACCTCCCTCGTATGTAGCTGGATTGGCGGAGATACCTCCACTGCCTTGCGTGGTTGTGTCGAAAGTATATTCTTCTGGAGTCTCTCCATTATCTCCTTGCTGTCCACCCGCGACACCGATATAGACACCATTCAGCCAAGCCACTGCCGAATCGTCACCTATCATTTTCAGTGTCAATGTGGTGATCGATGCATAATTAGCTGCATCGAAGACGGAACGGGTGTAGACCGTCTCTTCGGAGGGTTCGAGCAGCGTCTCGCCGTTTTCACCATCGTTGCCTCCATGACCGACCGTGAATCCGTAATCGGTTTGGATGAACCAGTCATTGGCTTCGGTATCGCCGGCAAAATCACGCTGCTGCCAGCCCGGTTCCTCGGCGCCGAATCCATCGTCGTATAATACGGTTTTCCATCGGAAACTGGTTCCACTGGGCCAGCCGCCTTCCGCGCTGGTGTCCTGAACGTAAATCATGCCATTGCTGTCGGACAGGTCCGCCGTGACTGCCAAGTCGCTGCTGCCGTTGTCGGTATTCCAAACGCCGACCGCGAGCACGTTTCCGGTCTCATAGAAAGGTACGTACGCCCCGACAGTCGTATCATCCAACATCAATCCCAAGTCGTTGATCGTGCCTGAAAACGTGGAGAAAGGTATTATGGTATCGGGAGCCGTTGCGGTGTAAGTCACGGTTTTCGAGCCGCTGAGTCCCGCCAGAGTCCATGTAATGACATCACTGGCGAGGGTTCCGCCGTCGCTGATGTTTGCTACTGTCCACCCGCTGGGGATCGTTTCCTTCACGGTCACATCAACCGCACCGGCTTCCACTGTGACGGTGATGGAGACATTGACCGAATCGCCAGGATTGTATGCGGGAGGTGATACATCACGAACGCCGGAGGGAGGAGCGGCACCTGGGATCGTTACGATCAGCATCGGTTGATTGTCTGTGGCTTCACTCGAATTGACCCCATGACCGCCGCTGGAGGTATGCACGAAAATCCAACCAAAATAGATAGGGGTTTTTGTGTCGCGAGCCGACATGAAAACCCTATTGGATGA
>CAZSIZ010000482.1:0-3796 GCA_964606645.1 uncultured bacterium | reverse complement strand
TACGGGTTCGCAACGTAATAAATTTGATATCTTCCTCGTCAAGTTCATAAAGACTTAGGTTAAATAATCATGATTCGGTATGGTTCAGAATTACGACTCGCTTTCGATCTGTTTGCGGTATTCGGCCACATCCACGACGCGGTTTTCCTTGCGCGCGGCCTCGGTCGCGAAGACGAGCAGATGGCTGTCGCAGGATTCCTGGGCGGACGCGACGACCTGGTCGGGGCGGTCGTTGCGAACCAGATCGATGAAGTCGTGGATCATCAGCGTGTCTCCGCCGCCATGATGATCGTCGGGGCCGCCGGTGGAGATCGTTTCGCTTCGCCCGGAATGGTAGTAGTTCACTTCGAGTTCGCGCTTCTCCAGGTAGCCGCGAATGGTGGCCTCGGTGGCGGAAAGGCGCATGGTGCGGATGTTGTTATGCGAGTGTCCGTGCATCTGGAAGCCGATCGTCATACCATCTTTGAACTCGTACAGCGACACCTGATGGTCGACGACGTCGTTATCGCAATGATAGACGCAGCGCCCGTACGGCCCTTCACGCAACGCCTTCAGACGGCCTTCATGCGATAGATCGGTGGAGATCACGCTGACGGGCCATTCGGTGTTATCGCTTAAGTACATTTCGATTGCCGAGAAGGGACATTTCGGCTCGATGGGGCAGCCGTCCGTGCAGCGCTTCGGGATCGAGGCATCCACCCGGTCCGCGCGGAAATGAGTCAGCGAACCGAACGAAGAGACTTTGACAGGCAGCCGTCCCGTCAGCCAGCAGAGAACATCCACATCGTGACAGGATTTCGAGAGCAGGCCGGGCGAACTCTGCGCCTCGCGGCTCCAGTTGCCGCGAACGAAACTGTGCGCGTAATGCCAGAAGGCGATGTGCTCGTTGTGCTCGAAGGTGACCAGATCACCCACCTCTTCCCCATCGATGATTTTCTTCAGCGCCGTAAAGAACGGGTTGTAACGCAGTGAGTGGCAGAGTTGAAGAATCTTCCCCGTCTCCTTCACTTTTCGCGCCAGACGTACGCACGACACCGCATCGGTCGCCATCGGTTTTTCCTGGAGGATGTGATAGCCCTTGTCGAGCGCGAGCATGGCGGACTCGAAGTGGCTGCGGTCCATCGTGGCGTTGATCAGCACCGGGGCCATCTGCGGCCGGTCGAGAAGGTCTTTCCAGTTGGAAAACACACTCTCTTTGGGGATGTTGTAATCACGTGCAAAGCGTTCCCGACGATCCTGATCGGGTTCCGCGACGGCGACGATCTTCAATTGGTGCGGGAACATCTTGGAATAGCCGCCGAACGTGCAATACCCCCGCATTCCCGCGCCTAAAACAACAGCTTCGACTGGTTGAATCGACATGACGTCCTCCCTGTTTTCCTGTGTTCGATATTAATCCACTAACGCTTGGTAAACGAGCGTTCGATACTCATGATGAATGGTACTGTTAAAAGGCATATACTGAACCAGTAACAGCCCAATCATTTCCTCTTGGGGGCTAACCCAGAAATCGGTGCTGGCAGCCCCGCTCCAACCGTATTGCCCGACCGTTGCCATCGACCGCTTGTGGGGAATGTCCATCTTGACACTGAAACCCAGTCCGAAACCGTCTCCGCCCCGGTCTTCCCGTTGTTTATCCCTGAGATGATTGGAGGTCATCAGTTTGACGGTCCGGCGGCCCAGAATACGCTTTCCATCCAGTTGGCCCTTATTGAGCAGCATTTGACCGAATCGCATGTAATCGGAAGCCGTCGAAACGAGTCCACCGCCTCCAGAATAGAACTGAATGTCCTGATTCAAATATTTTTCGCCCCACTCCTCTTCTTGAGCTTCCAGTTTCCCTTGTTTATCGAGACGATGCAGCGCGGAGAACCGGCTGACTTTTTCTTTGGGAATAAAAAACGCAGTGTCTTTCATATCGAGCGGATCGAAAATTCGTTCTTTCAGAAACGCATCGAACAGCTGACCGGAAATCACTTCGACCAGATAACCGAGTACATCGGTCGACATGCTGTATTCAAAATGTGCTCCCGGTTGATGGAGCAAAGGAATCTTGCACAGCGCATTCATCATATCCTTGAGCGTGCCATCCCAGGGAAACAATCCATCATAGTTGGCTTTATAGATTTCATCGACGACGTTGTCTCCAAATCCATAGGCCAAGCCGGAGGTGTGGGTGAGCAGATGACGGATCGTGATCGGGCTTTTTAAGTCTTCAACGGTGTAATCTTCTTTTGAGCCGGATTGATAGACTTTCAGATCTTTCATTTCGGGAATAAATTTGGACACCGGATCGTCCAGTTGAAAATGACCTTCTTCATACAGCATCATGACGGCTACGCTGGTGATAGGTTTCGACATCGAGTAAATTCGGAAAATGGTGTCGAATTCCATCGGCTTTTTGGTCTCGACGCTCTTGACACCGAATTTTTCGTAATGAACCACGACTCCCTTCCGGGCCACGGCGGTAATGAATCCCGCGAATTTTCCCCGGTCCACATAGTCCTGCATCTTGGCGTTAATACGCTCCAGGCGTTCGGGGCAGAAATCCAATTCTCCTGGATCCCGTGTCGGGAGACCTTGAGCGAATGTTGAAACGGACAGGCTGAACGCGAACAGAATAAGCAGTACGCATAATAATAAATTTTGTTTCATGGATCGGTTCCTCTGGAGACGAATTTCATTTCGCGATTTCAATCACGATCTGATTGTTTTACGTTTATCATTACCCGATCCCGCTCGTCAAGAGCTACTCGATAAATGCTTTTATTTGTCACTGCGTCTCCCTGTGTGCTACTATCACAGGTGGGTTGGATGTGGGCAGGCACGTGGACCTGCCTGCCCCTACAGGTTCCTATTACCAATATAAACATGTGTGGGAGAGTACTAGAATGAGGGGGCAATACTTTCAACCAGAAGATGATTCTTCAACCAATAGATAGTATAATCCGTCATCCTCGAGTCATACGCGTGCCCCACACCGATAAGCATCGAGTAGGCTAAATTCTCTTCGGCTTCGGCTTCGCGGTATTCCTCGCGTAATTTCAAGAAAAGTTCGTTGGCGTATTTCGGATGCGTGCGGGTATCTTTTTCTCCCGTGATGATCAGCAGGGGGCGGGGGGCGAGGTTTTCGGCGAAGTTCATCGGCTCGAATTGCTGAATCAAGGGATTCCCTTTCAGGCCACGGAACTCGATCATGCTCGTAATATCGCATACGGGAAGCAGGGCGATCCCGCAACGGATTCGCCGGTCTTTTCGCAGAGCGTAGAATACGTGCATGCCCCCCCACGCCAGTCCGGCTACGGCAATCTCTCCCGGACGCGCAATCTGTTTTTCCACCACGAAATCGATCGTCTTTTCAATATCCTCCAGCGCCCCATGAAAGGGATTCAATTCTTTATTGGTGACGACTTTCATCATGTTCTGAATGGCAGGCAACTCCTTATTCTCCCGCCGGTCGCCGTGACAGCGCAGTTCCACCGCCAGCAGGTTGCAATTCAGTTCCTGAATCGCCTCGGCAAATTCCAGATAACGGTCCTGAAAGATTTGGTTCCGGGTTCCATTCAATCCGTGGAAGTAAATAACGGTCGGCAAGCTGCGAAATTCCGTCGTCGGTCTCGACAGAAAGCAATGGATCGATGGACGCACACTGCGAATCGTAAGAGGATATAAATGAAGACCCATGTGATCTCAATCAGTCCGGCCGCTCATCGAAAGATAACGGCCACACATCAAATATGATACTCCATCTAATATAATCTATTAGAATATCATTGATAAGATACACTCAGTTGGA
>CAZSIZ010000481.1:0-3812 GCA_964606645.1 uncultured bacterium | reverse complement strand
AATTCTTTTAAATATTTTAACCCGGCCCCCCTTCACCCCCCCCCCCCTTGTTGGGGGGGTGTTTGGGGGGGGCTACGAATCGAAGAACCAACCCCCTCCTAACCTCCCCCAGGCTTGGGGAAGGGATTATTCACTTCAGACGGCTGACCAATTACAAATAATTCATACGGAGAACTCATTATGTTCGATATTCAGGAAAGCAAGGAACACGATTACTATATTCTCACTCTGGTTGGGAATTTCACGAAAGATGATATAGCGAAATTCGATTCGACGACTGGCTCGATTCTTCGCAAAGGTTTTGTGAACGTCATCGTTAATTTCCGCAGCCTCGATACAATTCCGTGCTCGATCATCGTTCCTTTGCTGCGTTTGGGACAAATATGCCGTAACACGGAGGGCAAGGTCATTCTCGTCAGCGTTCCGAATGATTTCCGTTTTATCCTCTATACGGCCAAAATCAGCGATGTCTTCTTTTACAAAGATTCCATGGATTTCGTCCAGTTGATCGCCAAGGATCCTGCGGCGGACGCGCTCGAATTTCTTCGACAAAAAAGTAAGCAAATCCAAAAATAGGACGCCGAATCACAAACGGCGGCCCATCCCATTTCGTACAGACCTACACTTTCTTATAAGAGGTTTCACGAATGCCGCAGGTATTGCCGATCTTATCCAATCCAGCCGTTTCGGAAAACGATTTCGCTTCCTGGTTGGGTACTATGGTTGGGTTTCAGTCTATACCCGGTACGGATACGTCCGGCCTGCCGATCGAACTGACCGCTCAACGCGGCGGATGCCGGGGAAACCTGGATGACCATCCCTCAGTCGAGCAGATGGACGAATTACTCAGCCAAACCGCCGAACACCATTGCCGTATTCATTCCCTATTCATTCCATTCGATCTCCGTCGTACCGGCGACTCACTTGGAGAGGAAATCTCCGCGATCGACGGGTGGATCGATTTAGCCTCTTATGCGGAAATCGACCGGGCCGTGTTCCATCTAATCCAGCCCAGCACCGGTTCGCAGCCGGATGCGCAATACGCGCTGGAACAGACCTTCGATTATGCGATCGACTTGGACATCGCGCCTTCGATCTGCATCGAACCGGCTCAGCAGTCTGCGATGACCGGTGTCCTGGAGCCGATCCAAGCCAAATACGAACGTTCGCTGGGATTGGATTGGCGGCTCGAACAAATCGAAACCGGCATTCTTCAAACCCTTCTTTCGTTTCCCTTCAGACACTCGATTCGAATCCCCTGTTCCCAATCCTTGGAGCCAGACACACTCCAAGCGGCTCTGCAGCCCATTCGATCCAGTCTGGGAGACACGATCTCCGAAGTGACATTTGTCGTTGTTTAATTCGGTGCTGCCGGAACCAAACAGAAAGTCTTTATCATGAATATTCGTAATTATTTGATCGTCACGAGTTATCTGTTGTGGATGGTAGGTTCCGTCAGCGCGGATGAGCGTTCTACCGGTTCGTTACGTGCGGGGGTCGCCAAAAGCGACATCTCGACAGATGCGGAAGGGGTGCGGATCAACGATCCGGTCTATGCAAAAGCGCTTGTCATGGACGATGGTGTGACGAAGCTGGCCATTGTAGCCATGGACGTTACGGCGATTGGCGGGATCGGTGAGGTTGGGGACGATTTCCTTCCGACGCTTCGCGGCCGTGTTGAGACCGAGTTGGGGATCCCAGGCCGTAATGTGCTGGTCAACGCTTCGCACAATCACCCACCCATCGATTTTATTTGCAGCGACACCAAACAGGTGGAGCGAACGTTTGATGCGGTCCGCCGTGCCATGGAAAACATAACGCCGGTCAAGGTGGGCGCGAGCGCGGGCCATGAAGACCGGATATCGATGAACCGGACGCTCCAGCTGAAAAACGGCCTCGCCTGGACCGTCCGCCACAGTAATCCCTGTCCGCCTGATGAGGAGGTCGAAAGCGTCGGACCCATGGATCCGGAAATCGGTGTACTGCGCATCGACCGGGTGGACGGCCGACCGCTGGCGGTGGTTTACAATTTCGCCTGCCACCCCTACATTACCGTACCGCAGGGCGGTGTCACGGCCGATTTCCCCGGCTTCGCCTCGAAGGTCATCGAAGAGAATCTGGGGGACGGCAGCATGGCACTGTTCCTCCAGGGTGCGGGCGGGGACATAACCTCGATCCTCTATAAAGACGTGAACCGCCCCCGTGACTCCGGTCCATTGGGCAGGATGCTAGGTCTGAGTACGTTGAAAGCGGTGCGGAGTATTGAGACCAAAGACGCGAAGCTGAGCATCATTTCCGAAACGCTGGACCTTCCGCGAAAGGCCGATTTTGACGAACGCATCGCCGAGTTGGAGGCAAAGCAATCGGCACTGCTCAAGTCGCTGCGGGGCACGAGTTTGAATTTGAAAACCTTTCTGCCCTTGTACATTCGCTACTCCCTCGATCCGGAATACCCGTCGTACTACTCCTATCGGTATTTGCAGGCGGAGATGCTGGGAACCAGCGAACTGGGTGGAATCGATACGCAGAACCGGAGTCACATAAAGAAATATCTGAACAACATCCACGCCATGGAAAAACTGGCGCGTATCCAGGACAAGATCGCAACGTTGGAACGGCACAAGGCTATCAACACGGCCGCAGGCAAGCCGACCATCACCACCGAAATACAGGGCATCAAGATAGGCGATTTCGTGTTGATTACGTCCCCGGCAGAAGTCCTTGTCGAGATCGGCCTTAATGTTAAAAACGCCTCGCCGTACGAACACACTTACATGGCGGCATTTTCAAACGGATACATCCACTACGGTCCACCCACCTCCGAGTACCCCAAGGGCGGTTACGAGGTCACTGAGTGCCTCCTGGCCCCTGAGTGGCAGACGATCTATGAAGCCAAGGTCCAAGAGATTATCGGCAGGCTGAAATGATCGAGCGCACGGATACAGAAACACATGAGATGCCGGACGATGGCGGTACATACAGCTTTCGTTGAATGAAATCCGTTACGGCTTGGGATTGAATCGATCGAGAAGGTTGAGCGTCGTGGCGATTCGGCGTTCGTAGGTGTGATCTTTTAAGACTCGCTGGCGTCCGCGCTCAACGATCGCCTGGCGTTCGTTTTCGTGTTGGAGGTAATAGGCGATTTTGTTTCTTAAATCGTTCGTATCGCTCCAATAGACCGCCTCGTCACCGGGAATGAAATATTTGCCCGCCGCAGGAACCCAGTCGGAGAGCAGAAATCCACCCGCCAGCGGGGCGTTGAAATCGCGCTGATTGAGGCTGCCCAGGCATTGGACGCTGTGGACATTCAGGTTGACTTTCGCCGAAGCGAAAATATCCGGAAGTTCTTTCACCGGATCGGCCGGTCCGAAAAAACGGTCCTCCAACGGTGTTCCCTTTAGCAGGATTTCCCAATCATCGCTGCCGTAGATACGCAGATCGAAATCACTCAACGCGTTCATGACATTCAGCCGGTAGCGGTTGTTTGCTTCCCAATAGAGGTAATGGGCGACCTGGGGGGTGATGGTGATACACTTTCCCGGGGCGATGGGTTCATCCTGGGCGAGTTGGTAGAACGTACGCAACCGACGTTCGAGTTTAAGACCGGCCAGACGGCCGACGTACTCCTGCATGTCCGGCGGGAGTTGGCTGCGGCGTTCGGATTGATCGATGACCCCCCCAACGAAACAGACATCGCACGCAAACCGGGAATCGAACTCGCCCCACCGGTCCGCATCCGCCGCCAACGCCAGGAAACCACACGCGCCGGGATTGAACTGCTTGATGTAATCCAGATAGGTTTCATCGAATGA
>CAZSIZ010000480.1:0-3830 GCA_964606645.1 uncultured bacterium | reverse complement strand
GGCTTTTAACGGCATTCCTTAATCTACTTGTTTTAGGGGGGTTGATATCCAATACATCCTCCACCAACCAGGTCGTGCCCTCTGCTTTATGGTGGATTCCCGGATCATTCGCCACAAGTGCTATCTTGGGCGGGATAGGCTCCATCCTCTCTTCGGCTACGAAATGGCAGCGTTCCACACGTACAAACTGGACAAACGCTCTCGCATGGATAGCGGTTGCAGCAACCTTTCAATTGCTGGTCATCGGTGGAATGGTAACCGGTTATGAAGCGGGTCTGGCCGTGGTAGACTGGCCCAACTCCTTCGGGTACAACATGTTCCTCTATCCCTTATCAAGGATGACAGGCGGCATCTATTTCGAACACGCTCACCGCTTGTTTGGATCGTTGGTGGGTCTTACAACGGTGGTACTGGCCATCCATCTTTTTTTGACCGAATCCCGCAAGTGGATTCGTCAATTAGGTGTAACGTGTGTCATTCTGGTAATTATCCAAGGAATCCTGGGAGGATTACGGGTCACAGGTTATTTCACTTTTAGTACATCCATCGAAGAAACAGCCCCCAGCATCATCCTTGCGATCGTCCACGGTGTTTTTGGCCAGGTATTCTTCAGCATTCTGGTCGCACTGGCTTTATTCACCTCAACTCCGTGGAAAAACAGTTCCCTTTTCCCACAAAGTCCGACCATCGATACGGACCACACTTTGGGAAAATTCCTGGTAATCCTGGTCATCGCTCAACTACTGATTGGAGCGGTTTTAAGACACATATTCATAGGCCTTCATCTACACCTGACATTGGCAATCGTGGTCATCGCAGTGGCCGTCACATGCGGCTCCCGAACGTTGGGATTGTATGGAGCCTATACGCATCTGAAGCATCTGGGATTCAGTTTACTGGCATTGATTTCAATTCAGTTATTCCTCGGAATCAGTGCTTTGGTGGCAACCGGCATAACCAAAGCAGCTCATTCAACACCGTCAGAAATCGAAGTGGCCATTACAACAGCCCACCAGGCCACGGGAGCCATCATTCTGGCCAACGCAGTACTCCTGATGTTGTGCTATCACAGACAATGGAGACAATGAACGGACGATGAACGTAAGAACGATTGAGATGAATCTCTTTGAAGAGATGTTTCTCACGGAAGAAATGGATTAGTCCTATCGTATCAGAACAGCCGTTTGAAGTAAATCCATTCATTAAAAGTGATACCGCCACCAATCACGTTCGGGACCGATAAGGACATCCAGCCAAAGCGCTTTGACCAGACAAATAACCGTTACAATCAACAATAAAATGGTTTGGAAACGTTTCGGATTCGCATACCCTCTCCTTTCCGAGAAAATACCGGCGGCATACCACCAACTCGTTGTGCAGCATAGAAAAAACATCGGCCACATAATTGAGAAATTTCGTTCAAAGAATACCGCCTGAAAAGACATGAGTGCAAATAATCCAAGACATGCGGCAAAAGTCGGAATAAGAACGTATTTGACCTGTTTGAAGCGACTATCCCGAAAGAAATCCATCACAAAAAGATAGACGATAGAAACAACCGTCATCGCGATTCCAAACCAAGAATACTGTTCGGCCAGACATCGAAGATTGATGTACGCCATTTGTAAACCCGGCTCGAATGTATTGTAATCTTGATGCCCCACTTTGAAATACGAGGCCTATGAATGAACCACACATCGAACCACAAGACCTCATACGTGCCCGCTTAATCGTAAATCCGAACGCTCCTTTCAGGCAATAAATTCTCGCATCCTTATAGCCTTGAATCCTAAATCTCTGTTATAATGAGATTGCGAACACGCTCTCTTCTTTCGATCGCGATTCGATTTGAATGTTTTGGAGCGTTGAATATATCTTCTTTTTGCATCTTTAGAATCAATTTCAGTATGAACCGAAAAACACTTAGGAGGTGGATCGTGCGTCGAACCCGTTACATTTTATTGTTGAGTGTCGTTTGTCTTTCTGTCACCGCTTACGCCAGTGAGACGGAGCCGTTGAACGTGTTGATCTTCGGCGGGGGCAACGCGCATCAGTTCAAGCAGGATGTGGATGCCACGATGCCGTTTCTGAAAAAGAATGGGATGATTCCCAATTACACGGAAACGATCGAGCTGTTGAATTACGACTTTCTGAAGAATTTCGACGTGCTGGTGATGCACTGCTGCCGCAATCACCCCTCGGATGATCTGGGGAAAACGCCGGATACGCTCAAGAAAAGCCTGCCGCGTTTTCTGAAAAACGGGGGCGGGATCGTGTTTCTCCACTGCGCCGTCGCGTCGTTTTCCGATTGGAAGGAATGGATCGATCTGACCGGCGGCGTGTGGGTGTGGGAGACGTCGTCGCACGACCGATATCAAACCATGAAAAGCACGGTCATTGCGCCGGATCATCCCGTCGTACGGGGGCTGCCCAAGCGGTTCGAATTCGACGACGAGTTCTACCATACCTTGAAACTACTCCCGTCGTCGAAAATCCTGATCGAAGGGACACACGACAAGAAGGGGAAACAAGTCACTGAACCGCTTGTCTGGATCGCCAGGGATCGAGACCGCGAACGGGCTATGACGATTATCTACGGACACGATATGGGATCGTGGGGGCACGATATCTTTCGGAAATTGCTGAAACAGTCTATCGAGTGGAGCGCGCACAGGCAGTAAAATACAAAAAGGCATGGAATCGATGGAAACCGCTCAAACCAGTTTCTTATCAAGCATTTTGCCGTTCGGGGGGCTATCCCGCCGGAAGCGTTCGTTTTTTTACACGCAGATGGCGCAGATGCTCGACGCGGGGATGACACCGCTGCGCGGACTGAGCCTGCTCTCCAATCAACCGCTGCCCAGGCGGCTGAAAAACGCCCTGCCGGATATGGCGGATCATATCGAAGTCGGCGGGACGATCTCGTCCGCGATGGAACGGCATCCCGATCTGTTTCCGGCGATGGAAATTCGGATGATTCAGGCCGCCGAATACGCCGGGGCCGTACCCGGTACGCTGAACCGCCTCAGCGGATTTCTGTTCTGGATGAGCAACACGATCAATCGAATATTCGCACAAATGGCGTATCCCGCCGTTCTGTTGTTCGTCGCGTTCGTCTTTCTGCCGCTCTTCACGGCGACGTTTATCGGCGGACTCGAAGACGCCGTGCGGCAGATTGGGATCAATGCGGTCAGCATGGCGGTTATCTTGTATCTGATTTTCATCGTCTGGCGTATATTGACGGGCGTTCCCTGGTTCCGTTACGCGATTCATGCGATCGTTCTGAGAATTCCCGTTATTGGCCGGGCGGTCAGACAGATCGCGCGCGCTCGTTTTCTTCATACGCTGGAGTGTCTATACACGGCGGGTGTACCCACGCCGGAAGCCGTCTCGATCGCCGCCGAAGCGTGTGGAAACGAGCCGGTTTCGCGGCGAATCCTTCACTTCGTTCCAACGATTCAGGACGGGAATCCCATCACTGACGCCCTGTCGGCGAGCCGGATGTTCGACCCGATCGGGCTGGGCGTTCTGGAGGTGGGCGAGCAATCCGGGAAGTTCGACGAATCGCTGCACCGTTGCGCCGAGTACGAGTCGCGGAAAGCGGAAGATATCCTTACTATCCTGGCCCGTATCCTTCCGGTGCTCGTCTACCTGATCGTGGCGGCCTTCATTGTCTTCTCGATTATCCTTCCAGGATTTTCCCGTTATTTCAACATGATCCAGGCCAACTACTGATCGATCCGCTTGAGTTGATGAATCGATCGGTTTTCACTTGTTATTACAGACCTCACTAATTGAAACCAATCATCCATCAAAAATCCCTAAGTTTC
>CAZSIZ010000479.1:0-3834 GCA_964606645.1 uncultured bacterium | reverse complement strand
GCGAGTGCTTCTGGGGTTGGATTCAATTGAATGTAAGTTGTGAACGGATACAAATCTTTTAACCAATCCTCCGGCGTATGCCGGTCTGGGGATGGCGCGGCTTCCAGAAATCCGCCGGCGTTTAGAAGCGCTGAACCGTCCAATCAATCTGATACAGGTCTCTCGTTTTCGCATCATCTTACTCACCTCGATCGGCGGACTTGCTTTGATCGGATTGGCTGGTTTTCAGGCCGTTCGCGCTTCCGACTCGGATTTGATATCCCCTTTTCGTGTTGGAGAAAAATGGGTGTATCACCATGAGGGAGGACGGTCTATGGGAGAGGTCGGTAAGCCTATCCAGGGAGACCGTATTCGTCAGGTATTATCGAGCCATACCGAAAAAGGGAAAAAACGCTGGGTATTCTCGGAGCGATGGGGAGACGACGATTTGAATCCCATCCAAACACACGTGGGTTCAAACCGGTTTATTCATCGGATCGAATCTGGACCGGGATACATGAATTTCAATCCTCCCATGCCCATGGATTGGATGAACCTGAAACCGGGTGAAGAAAAAACAGTTCATCCGGTTGGTTTCAACAAAGATAATTCATTCCCATGCCAAATGAGAGCAAAAAGGATGGGGAATGAAACCATCACTGTGCCAGCAGGAGAATTCAAGCATTGCAGGAAAGTCAGGATCGAACTCATTCCCCAGGACCCGAATGAAGGCGAACAACCCCCTCCGTTCACTTTCATTGCCTGGTATCACCCCAAAGCAAACGGGCTTGTGAAAGAATCCTTTCAATACACTTCACCCGATTCGAAGGAACCTCCTGTCACCGGAACCAGTCTGTTGAAATCCTATACAAAACCAAACCACATATCGGAGAATAAAACCATGGAATCGCTATCGGCTCGAACGTTGAACGGAATTACCTGGTATGTCGATTCAAAGGCGAAAGAGAGAGGCGAACCGGGGATATCCCATTCGTATATGGGGAGTCTGGCGACTGCGGTCAATTACATCGATGGCGATCTCGACCCCGCGTGGATGATGGGAACGAGCGGTTTTGCTTTTCGAATCTTCGTCTGTAGCGATTTTTGTCCAAGCGCCATGAGTCAGTTCCAATTTTCGAAGATTCTGCCCGAATCGGTCGCACAGGCGGGATATCAACCGATTTATGTTGAACGAATGTGGGAGGAAAAAGGGAAAGAAAAGGAAAGACAGGACAGAGCACACTCCGAAATCATCGAAGCGATCGAGAGAGGGGTTCCCGCGATTACTTGGGATGCCGCCAATGTCGAGTGGGGGCTTATCATTGGTTATGACAACGAAAAGAAATCATATCTGATATTCACGAACGAAGGAAAGCGGTCGAGCTTGCCTTTCGCGAAATTGGGAAGAAATGGAATCGATATTCTATCGGTAACGATCCCCGGAGAACCCAACCAGCGAAGCCGGGAAGAGATTATCGTCAACTCTCTGCAAGCGGCCGTAGCACATTCAGAACAGAAAGAATGGCTGGACCGGCCCGATACTCAGGATGGTCTACCAGCATTCGATACGTGGGCCACATCATTCGAGAATTGGGCGATGCTCCTTCGAGCCGGGAAAGGCCGTAGGATCAGTCCGGAGATTCCGAAATTCGCGGCTTATTATACGGGGAATTGGTATTCGGCCCGATGCTATGCGCGTGATTATCTTAAAGCCATCGCCAATGAAGATCCATCGCTGTTAAAGGCGGCGGATGCGTACGCTCAAGTCGCTTCCCATCTGAAACCTATATGGGATTCTTTATCAAACCAAGAACTACTTGACAGCGAATTGCTAGAGTCGTTTGCCCAACATCTCCGAAACGCCAAAGCGGCGGAAATGGTTGGAATCGAATCCATCAAGGAATGCCTGACGCGGGCTGAATTCACCCTGTTCGCACGGGAAGCATTGAATTAGCACGGACGTCATCATATACCGATCGGCAGGGAACGGATTGAACGTGGGCAAGCACAGGGGCCTGCCCCTACAGGTGTCATACAAAATCTCTGGATTCGTATTCGATCCCATTGCTTTGGACTTGGGGTAAATCCTTCCAGGACGTGGTGTAGGCGGGGGAGCGGTAGTTTCGGCGCATCTGCCAATGCTGGCGGTCGCCCAGCGCTGCGTAACGCACCGTGTCCGAACCCATCCGCGCGTTGATCCGGTCCACGACGCGCATCAGTTTCAAATCGCGTTCCAGGTTTTCTCCCTCGAAAAAGTTGAGCTGCATGGCGTTTCTGGAAATCAGTCCTTCCAGGATCACCCCGGATTTTTTGTAGCGGTATCCCGCCCGGTAAATGGTTTCCACCCCCTCCAACGCACGGCGGATCATTTCCGGCGTACTGGCGGTGGGGCCGGGAAAATCGACGGTGAAGGAGTTGTAGTACTGGGGTTCGTTTTTGAAGGGATTGGTCATCAGGTAAACACTCATCACCTTCGCCAAGGAATTTTCCCCGCGAAGTCTCTCGGCGGCCCGGCTGACGTAGGCCGCCACCGATTCCTTGAGATCGACCAGCGTCTCCACCGGCTTTCCGAACGAACGCGAACAGGTGATCCCTTTTTTCGGGGCCGGGCAGAGTTCCAGCGGCAGACAGGGAATCCCCCGCAGTTCCAAAACCAGGCGCACCCCCACGACCCCCATCCTCATCTCTTTTTGAATCCAGCGTTCGTCCGCTTCACGCAGTTGCAACGCGCTTTCGATCCCGCGCTGCTTCAGGCGGTACGCGTAGCGGGGGCCGATTCCCCAGACGTCTCCCACGTTAACCGCCGCCAGGATTTCGTCCCGTTCCGGCGATTCCCGTAGATCCAAAAGTCCTTGGAGCGTCTTCGATTTCTTGGCCACCCGGTTGGCAAGTTTGGCCAGCGTTTTGGTCTCCGCAATCCCGACGGAAACGGGGATCCCGGTCCACTGCTTCACCGAGCGCTGAATGTTCCGGGCGTAGCGGCAAAGGCACTGCGTTTCCGTCTGCGCCTCTTCCTGCCGGCCCCGAACGATGCCCGTCAGGTTAAGGAAGGCTTCGTCGATGGAATAGATTTCCATTTCCGGCGTGAAGTTCGCCAGCGTGGCCATCACCCTCTGCGACAGATCGGCGTAGAGGGCGTAATTGGACGAACGGTAGTGAACACTCGCCTTGAGCAAGAATGGACGCACCTTGAAAAAGGGATCGCCCAATTTCAACCCCAGGGCTTTGGCCTCGTTCGAGCGGGCTATTACACAACCGTCGTTGTTGGAAAGCACGATCAGCGGTTTGTTTTCCAACTGGGGCTGGAAGACCCGCTCGCACGAGGCGTAAAAGTTGTTGCAATCCACCAGAGCGATCGCCGGTTTCACCCGCGTTCGAGCGGGATCGGCGCGGGGCACTTGCAGAAGCGCTTTGGTGCGTCTGACAGCGACGGGATTACAGCGGGTGGATGACATACGTGACCACCCCCCAGACGGGAAAATCGCAGCCGCGTTTGATCTCCACAAAGGGGAAATCCTCGTTCTCCGGCATCAGCACGAATCGATCCTTGACGCGGCGCAGGCGTTTGACCAGCATCTCGCCGTTGAGAACGGCAACGACAACGTTTCCCGCAGCGGCGTCCAGGGAACGATCCACGATGAGAAGGTCGCCGTGATGGATCCCCGCGCCGGTCATGGAATCGCCCGACACGCGCACGAAAAAGGTGGCGGCGGGGTGGGCGATCAGGTGTTCGTTGAGATCGAGGCTCTTCTCGACGTAATCGTCGGCGGGCGAAGGAAAGCCCGCAGGCACACACGACCCGGTGGTGACGGCGGTCGAAAAATGAGCTTGTGGCGGTCGAAAAGTGCGGTATTT
>CAZSIZ010000478.1:0-3849 GCA_964606645.1 uncultured bacterium | reverse complement strand
GCTTCGCTCAAACTCGACAACGATTTCGATCTGGTGACGTGTCTCTACGACAGCTTCAACTACCTGCTTGACGAGGAGGAGGTCGAACGGTGTTTCGAAGGGGTCTACGATTGCATCCGGCCGGGCGGCGCATTCATTTTCGACGTGACGACCGAATACAACCTGCTTCATAATTTCTGCGGGTATACATTCGCTGAAAATTTCGATGAGTATTCATATATCTGGGAAAACGATTACGATCTCGTTAACAAAATCTGCACATCCAAAGTAACGGTTTTCAAAAAGACCCAGGGGCGCTTCGTTAAATCCCTCGAGAATCACACCCAGAAAGTCTACGGATTGAAGTTTCTCACCGATTTACTCAAAGAGACCGGCTACGACGTTTTGGGGATGTTCAACGATTTGACGCTTAAACCGCCAATGGAAAAGTGCGAACGCATCCACTTCGTCTGTCGGAAACCGGAATAGAATTCCCCCGCCCCTCTCCATCATTCACTCCCAGCCAACATCTCGCTTCGGGTGCGGGTCATGCGGTAAATCGAAATGGCGGCGATGGCTACCCACACGGCTGATTGGACGGAGCGCTTCTCTGTGTACCGGGTGAAGAGAAACGCGGCTAATCCCAAGATCGTTGTTTCCATCAGAATCCAGGATGGGAAAAAGATCGTGGCCGGTTTTCGTATGATGTCGAGCACGTCGATCCCATCTCCAAAATCGTATCGTACGAACGGCCAGAACCAGGGATTGAAATCGGCGTCGGCGATCAGATGGGAGAGGTGTCCAACGGCGTAGGAATACGCCACGCGGCGGTTGAATACGAGGTACGCCGCCAACGTAACGACTGCAAAACCGAACAGGCTGTGCATGGCGTAGCGTCCGTAAGGCGTCAGATGGAAAACATCGTTCAGGGGCTTATCGATGATATCCGGGAGCATCCCCCCGGCAATCACGGGAATCCAATCCACATTGAAATAGCGTTTACCAAGCAGACAATAAGCCAAATGGCCGGGAACGGGGTACAATGGTTCCTCCAGGATGATGGTGTCTTGAATGAGGGATCGTAGCAGGATCGACGCAGGTTACGAAGGATTCCATGACATTGTGGTGCAGGCTTCCAGCCTGCTTCTTTAAGAAATATTGCAGGCTGGAAGCCCGCACCACAAAACAACAGACAATCCTGTTTGGTTCCGGCTATGCCGGGTTAGGGTGAGGGGAAAAACTAAAAATATTTGAACTTTTTGGGATCGTGTGGAACGTATAATCAGGAGCCGAGCGTGGAATCCCAGGAAAAGTTACACGAACAGATGCTCGTTATCCGGGCGCAACTTGGTGATAACGACGCTTTTCAGACGTTGGCCGAGCGTTACCACCGGCGGCTTACCTATTACGTGCGGCGTTTTCTGGAGGATGAGGAACGCGCGGAAGACGTGATCCAGTCCGTCTGGCTGGCCGCGTTCCAGCAGCTTCCAACCCTTCGGCACTGCGAAGCGTTTCGAGTCTGGTTGTACCGCATCGCCCACAGCAAGGCCATGCGGGCCATACGGGATGACAGACGTTATGTGGCGTTGGAGGAAGAGGAATCCATTCCCGAACCGATGCCGGAAGAAGAAGGGATCTCTCCCGCTGACGCCGCGCAGGTCCACGCGGCTCTGAATCGATTGAAACCTCCCCACAAGGAGGTGCTTGTCTTACGTTTCCTGGAAGATATGCCCTACCAGGAAATTGCCGAGGTCATCGGGATCGGCCTCGGAACGGTCCGCTCCCGGATATACTACGCCAAACGGGCGTTAAAATACGAAATGGAGGCAGCACACCATGAACCAGGAACAATCGATGAGTGAAGGACTCTTGAAACAAAACGGGATTCAAAACGATGCGCAATCTGAACAACAGAAGAAAATCAACAAAATGATCGTCATGGAAAATTGGCGAAGTTTCTTTTTGAAATGGATAACTATCCTCTGGTGGATCGTGGTTGCGATCGTTCATCTCTGTTACATGTATCAAGTTGGCGATGTCATGACAAAACCGGATATCTCAGACCGGATTCGATATTGGGATAGTATCTATTTCATCGGTTTAATCGAACCGTACATGATTCTTATCGGTGTGGTCTTAACGATACTCTCAATTATGCGTGTCAAAACAATCGCCATCATCGAAATCCAAGGGCGTTTGTCGGCCATCGAACTGCAATTGAAACGACTTTCCAAACATTGAAATTACCCGTGTTTCCAGCAAGGTAGGGTAGGTCGCGCTTTATCGACCCACCATAGCCCACCATTCCCTCTAACCTCCGCATGGAAGACGAAAAAAATGTCAGAATCAGGATAACCCGGATAAAAGGATATCCAGGATGTTTAAAAGTAACTTTTATCCCATTCATCCTTTGATCCTGACCATCCCGATGGACCGGGATGGGAATCCCAGTGTTTCAGACAAAAAAAACTTTGTGTCATACACCCGACATCAACCGTTTTCAATAAACCGATTACGTTGTACATTAATCCTATTGATCTCATCAGGAGGATAAAAACGTGAAAAGCACTTGGAAAATCGTAATTGGTTTGTTGGTGATCGCCGTGGCCGTCGGCACTCCCGCCTGGGCACAGGATGAGGCTGAAGAAGCCAGGGATATTACCCTTGAGTATATTTATAAAAAAGACGATCTGGGCGTGAAACCCGTCAATCCCAGTTTGCCGCGTTCTCTGCAATGGTCTCCAGAGGATCATACACTGGCGTATCTTGTTTCTTATGCGACCGAAGCGCCTAATATGGTCTTTTACGATCCGGTTAAAGACGCGACCTCGTTTCTGATTACTCCGCTCGCGCTACATGGTGCGCTGATCGAACTGGCCTCGAAACCGGAGGGTGTGCCTCTCGTTCACACCTCCAGCCCATGCCCTATTCCGGACGGTGCGACTAATTTTGCCAAAATCGACCGCTACGCCTGGCTGAAGGAAGAGAATAAAGTGCGGCTGCACGTCGACGGAAAGAAATATATCTGGGGATTGGAACCGAACTGCCTGGTCGAAGAAGAGAAGAAAAAACACGACCTGCCGTCCGGAGAAAAAAACGACATCACCTATTCACCGAATGATCGCTTCGCCGCCTATACCCGGAAACACGACATCTACGTCTTCGACACCGAACAGGGCAAGGAAATCCGCCTGACCCACGACGGAAGCGATTCGACGCTCAATGGGATCATGACCTGGGTGTACTGGGAAGAACTGCATTTCCGCCGGACCTATCGCGCGTTTTACTGGTCGCCCGACAGTGACGCGCTCGCGTACCTGCAATTCGACGAGACCGGCGTGTCGATCTATCCAGTGACGGACTTCTCGACGCCCGTTCCCAAAACACGCCGTATGTACTACCCGAAAGCAGGCACGAAGAATCCAGACGTGCGTGTCGGAGTCGTGCCGCTCTCCACCAGGGAGACGCAATGGATCGATCTCGGTGAGCCTTACGAATACATCGCGCGGGTGGAGTGGCATCCCGACGGTGAGCAACTGGCGATCCAAACGCTGAACCGCCCGCAGACACAACTGCGTCTGCTTTATGCCGATCCCGTGACCGGGACCAGCCATATCGTGCTCGAAGAGAACGACGAGAAATGGGTAAACGCGAACGGCGGACCGTACTTTCTCGAAAACAATGATTTCCTCTGGCTTTCGGAACGCACCGGCTTTCGGCATCTGTACCGTTACTCGAAAGACGGAAAGAAAGTAAAAGCGCTGACCAAAGGGGAATGGGAAGTCAATCCCAGCCTTTGGCAGGTCGGCGTCGATATCGACGAGAAAGGCAAGCGGGTTTTTTTCAACGCCAATCGATCGTCGCCTTGTA
>CAZSIZ010000477.1:0-3858 GCA_964606645.1 uncultured bacterium | reverse complement strand
GAAATCTCCATATCCCGTTTAACTTCTTCGATCGCCCGCCACTGATCCGCCGTCTCTTCATATAGAAACGAGGCTTCGAATTCGTGCTGCCAGGTCGTGTCTTTAGCGAAGGCGTGCCCTTTGCGGATCGAGCGTGTGGCGTACAGATCGAGCAGTTCTTCGGCCATGTCTTCGATGGCCTGCCGGGCGCGGGTTTTGGCGCGTTCCCAATTCTTCGTGCCGAGTTTCGAGAGCGTCGGGGCGGCCTCGTCACCCCCGACGTAACGCCCGATCCGGTCCACCTGATCGATGGGCACGAACAGCGAACCGTTTTGCGCGTATTCCAACTCGAAATATTCGCTCGCGACGCCGTCGTGTTCCATGCGCTTCATCCCTTTGAAGCGCGCGATCCCATGGTCGATATGCACGATGTAATCGCCCGGTTTCAGCTCAAGCCAATCGTGGATCGGCAGAGCGATCCCCTCCTGGATCGGTGTCCGAAAACGTTTGTACCGCCCGAAAATCTCCCGGTCCGTACAGAATAGGATATTGAGATCGAGCAGAACGAATCCGCGATGCAGCCCCCCGGTCACTGTTTCGGGTAAAGGTGCGTCGGGCGGCAGGCCCAGATCGTTACGCTGTGCTTCGAGAATCTCGTCCAACCGACTTTGCTGCCCGGTGTTGTCGCACACGGCGATGATCCGCCGTCCGGATGTATGCAGATGGATCAAATTTTTAATGCGCTCTTTGCGGTCTTCGCCGGGAATCTCCGGCGTAGCACACCCCAGGTTGATGTGATGGGGATCGGGTTCAAGCGTGAATTCCGTCAACCCGGCCCCCCGCCCCTCGCAGATCGCCCCGGTCCACTGTTCGTAGTCCAGATAGAGTTTTTCCGGCGGCTCCAGCAGAACGCGCTGGTGTTTATGAAAATCGTCTTCGGAAAGATGGAGTTCGTGATCCTCCTTAGCCGCCGCCTGATTCACTTCCCAATAACGCTTCTGGATCAGATCGCAGAATTTCCCTCCCTCTTTTTCAACCTCGTCGCAATCGCTCAGCAGAACGATCGTCTCCTCTCCGAACAGCGCGGGCAGCGGAAGCAGTTCGGTCCCCTCTTTCAGCGCCTTTTCGATGAGCGGGTCTTCATTGCCGGGATAGAAAACCGCTTCGACGATCTCCGCGATCGAGCGTTGCGTCGAGACGTTAAAAAGCCGGATGGAATCGATCTCGTCGCCCCACAGTTCGATGCGCACGGGGTCGGGATACGAGAATGAATAGATATCGGCGATATCCCCGCGTGTGGAGAAATCCCCGCGCTGCGCCACCAGATCGCGATACTCATACCCCTGCTCCACCAGCCACCCGCTGAGCGTATCGCGGTTGATTTCATCTCCCTTGCGAAGACGCAGCGCCTGCTGCTCATAAACGGAAAGAGGCGGCAGCCGTTTCAGCGCAGCGGAAATGGGCGCAATCGTAATGGAAGGCGTATGAGTCGAATCACTGCTGCGGTTTTGGATTTCCAAAAAGGACTGAATGGGAGCCAAACGTTCCATACGGATCGTCAGTTCTGGAACCTGGGATTCGTAGGGCAGGATTTCCAGATGAGGAAAAACATGAACCGGCAGCGATTGATTCTTCGCGCTCAGAAAGAACGCTACGTCGTCCAGCATCAGGTAGGCGCTGCTCTGTTCGGGAACGACAATCGTAACCGGCTTGCCATATTTAAGCGCCATCTCCACAGCCAGCAGTGCCTTAGACGATCCGGCGGCCTGCCCGCAGACGGTCTCCATCCCAGGCGCATGAACCCGTTCGAGCAGCCCCGCAAACCCCTCCCGCGAAACGAACGCTTCCAAGGCCTGTGCCGCAACCGCCCGCAACCGCTTTATTTCATCACCAATTTTCTCACTCATAATCCCATGTATTAATCCCTCTCCCTCTGGGAGAGGTTAGGTGAGGGAAAACTCACCAAAAGTGTCAACTATATTTGTAGGGTGGGTTGCGCCCTATCGACCCACCATAGCCAAGTCAAGTTGGATGAATGATTATGTCACCGATTTTTCGTAGGGGCAGACCCCCGTGTCTGCCCTGATAACACAGGATAACCACAGTAAAAACGAGCCTCACCATCCCTTCTTCATCGTTAACACATATCCCTTATGGTTTCCTCTTCTTGCTTTTTTGTTTTAAAAAATCCGTGAAATCCCAAAAAACATCCGTCCCATCCGTGATTCAAAAGAGTTAATCAAACACAATAACCCCACTCCGTTTTATCGACGGGTGGGGTAGGCGAAATAAGTGCTTCCCGAATAAGATACATGGACCCGGCATCGGGAACAATGCCGATGGAAGGAATGGATGTGCGAATCGACTATTCCCAACTTCGCAACCAGCAGGCCGATATCGCGAGCCGCGTCGATCTGACGAACACGCTCCCGCCGCTGGATCGAATCCGAACGGTCGCCGGGGCGGACATCTCGTGTGGACGCTTCTCCAAAACGGGTTATGCGGCAGTGGTAGTTCTCTCGTATCCCGAATGCGAGCTTCTCGAATCCGCTCATGCCGTGGGATCGTTGGACGTGCCTTACGTCCCCGGTTATCTGGCGTTTCGCGAGTGGCCTTTGATCGAACGCTGCCTGAATGATTTGTCCATTCGTCCGGACGTGCTGATCTGCGACGGTCAAGGAATCGCACACCCACGCCGTGCAGGCTTAGCCAGTCACATCGGGGTGCTAACGGGATTGATTACTGTCGGTTGTGCCAAAAGTCGCCTGATAGGCAACTACGATGAACCGGATCGCCTAAAAGGAAGCATCAGCGATTTAACACTCGACAAAGAAAAAATCGGCGAGGTCGTCCGAACACGAACCGGAGTCAAACCCTTATTCATCAGCCCCGGCCACCGAATCGATTTCCACCACGCAACGAAGTTAATCCTCTCCCTCTGCCCCAAATACCGCCAGCCCGCCCCCATCCGAGCCGCCCACAATTTCGTTAACGAGTTACGAAAGAACGCCCAAACGTAATCCGTCATAAACCATAATCCGCCACAAAAAAAGAAACGCTCCTCCGAAGAGAAGCGTCGGGCCGGGGATACTCTCCCCGGGGCTGTTACAATTATAATTATAACTCATTGTCGATACCATTGCAAGACACTTTTAAATTTTCTTACTGTAGGGGAGAGTTTTAATGAAATTTTCCATCATATTGTAGTCTGGCTCACCTGAATTGGTTGCTGGTATTTTAATTTTTGATAATTTCATTCTTTTAACGTGCCATTTCCTTCCATAATTGAAGCGATATTTTTCTGTTTTAATCAATGTTACAAAAAATAGAGCGATATATTGGTTCATTTCAAATTTTGGATATAGCACATTAACATCATCTGATGCCCAAAAAGGTTTGGGTTGATAGAAAGCTTCGGCTACAGAACCATTGTAATTAACAGTGATTGTGTTCCCTGAATGAATTGGGTTTTTGCCTATATATTCGCGGTATCCATTATTTGAATCAATTGATCCAATGAAAGGGATTTCACCTTTGGTCATATTGGCTTTTGTTAGGCGTTTTCCCTTTTTTATATCGAACAAATTCTGTAGTTGGAACCACTTCCACTTTGGTATGTCAAGAATAGGAGTTGGCTTTTTATTAAAAGGATCTGCTGTATGATCAAAGCGTTTAATATTAGATTGTTTAACCCAAGGAGGTATTTCATGGTAGGCTGGGATTAATAAATTGCGAAGGGTTCTGTTTGCTTGTCTACCATAGTTGTAGCGATATTTGTTTAAAGTAATGCATGAACAATAATATAGTTTCTCTTCTTCAGTAAGAGCCCAGGGCAATCGCATGAAATTGTAGAAGAGTTATCCAGATAAAACTTTGAGA
>CAZSIZ010000476.1:0-3863 GCA_964606645.1 uncultured bacterium | reverse complement strand
CAAGATGTCCAAAAAAATGGGTCGATTTAGGAGTGGATTTGCGAGGTCTGAATAAGAAAGAAAAGTCTTTTTGTTGGATGGGTTACAATTTTCGATCCATCATTTTTGTCGTATTTTGGTTCTGAACTCTACCGGGTTAGAGTTATCGATTGACGATCGAGCGTGATTTGCTTCTCCTAGCCGTAATCCTCTGTCGATGGTATACTATTTTTTTTGTATTACTGCCGAGTTTATAGCAAAATTCAATATTTTAAGTCTTTTCCCTCACCCTAACCCTCTCCCAGAGTGAGAGGGGATTTTTGCAAGAGGCTCGACCGATAATCGTGGTGCGCCATGACGAGTCAGGTTTGGAGATTTCTTTTTATGCGATTTGGAACCATCGGTTTGTTTTTTATTCTAACCGTGTGGGTTGCGGGGCTTTCTTTTGCCGTAGAAACCGTTCAGAAACCAGACATCCCGGTTTACGGCCTGTTTGAAACTCGGTTTGATATCGAGTTTCAGCGATTGAATCCCTACGACTCGTCCGATATCCAGGCCGACGGATTGATCGAAGACGAAAACGGTAAGCGGTTTTTCATCCCCTGTTTCTACGACGGCAGCGAAGGATGGAAGATGCGGTTTACTCCTTCCAAACCGGGAACGTATACCTACCGCATTCAAGTTAAAATTCAATCGGAAACCAAAGACGTTCAGTCAGGAACCTTTCGTGCCATTCCCAATGAGGCGCGGGGATTCGTGCGGATCGACGAACGATCTCCCCGGTATTTCAGTTTCGAGAACGGCGAGTCCTATTTCCCCCTGGGGGAGAACATGGGCTGGGTGCAGTGGGGGGGGACCGCCAACCTGGATACCTGGATCGGCTATTTGAACGAATGCCGGGATTCGGGGATCAATTGGATCAGGATTTGGATGTGTCCCTGGGGCATGACCGAGCTCGTTTGGATGCCTGTGGGAATCCGATACCACGGCCGCCAACGTTTTGAACTCGTCAACGCCCGCGTCATCGACGGCATTTTCCAGGAAGCGGAAAAGCGGGGCATCTACATCCAGTGGGTTATCAACCATCACGGTCAATACTCTCTCGAACACAATTCGGTCTGGAAGGATAATCCATACAACACGGCGAACGGCGGTTTTCTCGAATCGCCGGAAAAATTTTTCACCGATGAAGAAGCCCAGCGCGTCTACCGCGACCGATTGCGCTACCTGGCGGGCCGCTGGGGATACAGCACCCACCTGCTGGCCTGGGAATTCTGGAACGAGGTCGATCTGACCGCCCATTATGATTTCCCCACGGTGAAAGCCTGGCACGAACGCATGGCCGCCTTTCTGGACACGATCGATCCCTACGATCACCTTAAAACCACCAGCGTGGCCGGCAGCACCGGGCAAATTTTCTCCATCGAATCGAACGATTACTATCAATCGCACGCTTACGTGCCCAATATTATCGACCGGATTATGACGACCTCGGCGAAGAATCTGGGACGCTATCCAAACCGACCTCATCTCTTTGGCGAACTTTCCTACAATTGGCGCGGTCCGAACAAGGACGACAGGGAAGGCGTTATTCTCCACAACCAGTTGTGGGCGTCGGTTCATTCGGCGGATTGCGGGACGGCGATGACCTGGTGGTGGGACAACTGGGTTCGGCCTTACAATCTCTACTATCACTTTCGCGCCCTGGCCGATTATGTCGAGGGGATCGATTGGGCTTCTGAAAATCTGCTTCCACTCGAAGCGCGCGTAACCGATGTGCCCGGCAATCAATGCGAATTCACTTTCGCTCCGAAAATCGGCTGGGGAGAGACGGACCGGAAGGAATTTTCGATCCGGTCCGACGGAACCGTCGAGGGATTGGACGAATGCACGAGTTACGTCCACGGACGGGCGCATATCAAGTTGGCTCCCAATCCCGATTTCACAATCGAAACCGCGCGGGAGACGGTTTTCGGTTTCCGTATCGAGGAGGTGGCGGCCAACGGTTCCGTCTGCACCGTGAAACTGGATGGTGAGACGGTTGTCGAGCGGGTATTCGCTTCAACGCAAAATGACTCTACAATAGGTGACGAAGGGACGTTTACTGTTTCCGTTCCTGCAGGAGCGCATCGGATTTCGATCCGAAACAGAGGCCGCGACTGGTTCCGGGTGAATCATTACTGGGTGGAGGATTTCGCTCAACGCCCGGTGGCTTACGCCCGAGGCAGCCGGGACCGGGTGCTGATCTGGGTTCACGATCGGCCTCATCAGTTTGCGACCGTATCCCGCTACGGAGAGTACGGCTCGACCCAACCGGCGGCGATGACGCTTCCATCCCTTCGTGAGGGTGAATTTTCCGTCGAACGGTTCGATCCTTACACGGGAAAAATCACGAAACGGCCGAACGTGCGAGCGAGCGAAACGGGACTTACGATTGAATTACCGTCGTTTTTGAAGGACACGGCTTACCGTATCCGCCGAATTCCTTCATCGGTTGAAAACGCGCCGGAACGAAATTGAAATATAAATAATTAAAATATATACGAAATTGTGCGAAACTTGAGGAGGCTGTACTTACATGTTTGAATGGTTTAATAAACACAAAAAAGACGTCATGACTTACACGCTCTGGCTGATCATCCCCTCTTTCATTTTTCTTTATGGGTATGGTGAATGCGCCAAACCGGCGGTCTATCGCTGGGTGGTCAAAGTAAACGGCGAAGAGGTGACCGAGCGGGATTGGTCTTCGAGGATCGATAGCCTGCGGAATCAGTATCGGCAATACGGAAGAGAAGCGACTTATGACGAGTTGGCCGCCCAAGCGCTCGATTCCGTGATCGTCGCGACACTTTACAGGCACAAAGCGGATACGTTTGGAATCCAAACCACCAACTCGGAAGTGCTGACTTCCATCAAGGCCAGCGAGTATTTCCAGGATGAGTCCGGACAATTTTCAAAAGCCCGGTTCGACACGATCATGTTCAATGCCGGAATTCATCCGATCGCTTACGAGGAACAGCAACGGGAAAGTCTGACGCAGACGAAAATGTTTTCTTTGCTTAGAACCAGCGTCTACCCCGCCGCGAGTGAAATAAAACGCGAAGAGGCTCTCAGCACAAAAACCGTCAATCTCGAATATCTCGCGTTCGAACCTTCCAGCTACGTTAAAGACGTGACTCCCGATGAAGAAGGCCTGAATGCGTTCTTCGAAGAGAACAAAGAGAGTTACCGCATTCCCGAACAACGCCGGATCGCCTGGGCGAAATTCATCCCCGCCCCGGCCGTTACCGGGGCGACCTTTCCCGAAACACAACTGGAGCGGTTTTTCAATGAACGGAAGAACAAGGATTATCTGATTCCCGACCGAGTCATGGTTCAGCACGTTCTTTACGAAGCCAAGAAATTCGTCGACAGTGCCACCGCTACCGAAGCGGAAATTCAAAAACATTTTGAAGAGAACGGCGATCAATACATGCATCCCGAAAAGATGAGGGTGCGTTATATCGCTCAGCCGCTTGAAGCATTGGTGGCGGAGCAAATCGTCTCCGAGGCATCGATCCAAGCGTATTACGACGAGAATCAACGCCGGTACGAGCACGGCGAAGAAGCCAAAGCCAGCCATGTCCTTCTTAAAGTCACTCCGGGACTTTCTCCAGAAGACGAAAAAGCGATTCCGGCGAGACTGTCTGAAATCCGCCAGCAGATCATGGATGGAACCATCACGTTCGAGGAAGCGGCTAAGACCCATTCGCAAGGACCCAGTGGTCCGAAGGGTGGCGATCTGGGGTATTTCGGGCGTGGCCGGATGATCAAACCTTTTGAAGAGGTGGCATTCACGCTTCCGCTCGGTCAGATTTCCGAACCGCTCAAAACGCAATTCGGTT
>CAZSIZ010000475.1:0-3875 GCA_964606645.1 uncultured bacterium | reverse complement strand
CTCGTTTCGATCACCTCGGCTTCACGATTCCTGCGGCGTAGCCGCTTCGTCCAAACAGTAATACCTTTTTAGTACGTCACCAAGTTCGAGTATTCTCTTCCCAGAATCTGCTCAGTGTATCTTCTCTAATTTTTACCCTTATTTCCGTAAAGACCCGGATTACACGCGAAATGTTGCCGACGATCCGGTTTATGGAGACACTAGTTCCACCTTATCCAAACGATTGATGGAGACTTTGAAGAAGACCGGAGACCCTCGTGTTCATGGTAATGGAAAAACGTTTGACCGCCTGCCTTACGTCACCGAATGATTGCAAATATTAAGAGTCAATAATCCCCTCTCCCTCTGGGTTACATCGCGTCGCGCTGCAAGCGGACACGATGACTGTAAAGGGTTAGGGTGAGGGCAGCCATGCAAAGTCTGTAATCAATAAATGCTCCAAGAGGAGATGCGCGTATCCGGCGTTCCTTCGGGCTGAACCAGCAAGTGTGGATTGGGCAGCAGATATACCCCGCCCGGTCCGTGCAGGACAAGGTTTTCACCGTGGTTGACTATTTTGATTCCTACTGACCCGGCGAGAAACGCGTCGCGAACCGTGAACAATGAAATCTCTTCATCCCCCAGCGCGAAGAAGAACGCCGTCGGCGTGGGCCAGATTCCGTCGTATTGCGTTCCGCCGATCATGACGATTCCACCGTCGGAATGAACGTAATCGATACCACCCCATTCGTCATCGAATACGATTTCTTGGATCGTTTTTTCAGGATTTCCGGGATCGAACAGAACCAGTGAAACATCGCGGGGATTGATAAAATCCCAAGATTCTCGCGCGACGAATCCTATCGAACTTTCCCACGTGAAGGGAACCGAACGAACTGGATCGATCGAGGTCAGTTCACGAACATCAAAATGGAAATTCAACGCTTCGGTCCGGGAAACCCATGCCGCATGACTACCGAACATCTCACTCATCATGGTTGAAGCGTATTCGTATAACAGTGCCCGAAATCCATTGGCCATCGCTTCCTTGAATGTCTCTTCCAAGGTGGTTTCAAGTGTTTCGCAAGTCATGGAAAGCGACTGAGTGGATTCGACGAGTGCCGCGACTTCCTTGGCAATTTTCAATGTCAGCTGCCAGCGCGCGATGATATCACCGTCTTCCGCCCGTTTGACCAGTTCGAGATAATCGAGAAAACCGGGATATTCCTCGATCGCACTATAGACGTATTCTTCCAGAAGCCCGTCCATCGAATCGCCGAAAGTCCACTTCGAGTCGATGTGATTACCCAAATATTCCTGAATCACGGTCAGCAGTGTATGATCGGGATCGATTTCTCCCCAGGCTTCCTTGACGGTTTCAAGAAGAATACGCCGTCCCGCCTCGATATAATGATCGAAATAATTTTGACCTTCGTTCCATAAGGTTTGGACCGACGTCTGTGCTTCGTTGTACTGGATCTCTAGGACGTCGATCAAATCCTGCACATCCGATATCTGGAATGGCGCCCCGGCGGTCACATCCTCGAGACTCAAGAACAACCCATTGTCGGTAAGCACTTCGCGAACCGTCAGGCTGGTGTCGATGCCTTGGAGTTCCAGCCGACCGCAAATCGCTTCGGATATGGCTTGAGAGATGAACGTCTTGCTGGAAAACTCTTTGACGAACGTTTCGACCCGTTGCTGAAAATCGCCAATGTAGGTCTGGGCGCTGAGAAACGGTTCGATGGTTTCCGCCACCGATCCCGCCAGATCGCCTTGAAGGCTGACGATCGCTTCGGAGAATTGAGCGTCGTAATTCAAATAATCGTCGTTCCCCGAATAATATTGATAGAACTTCAGGAGTTCCATAAAAGCGAGACCTTCCCGGTTCAGTTTCGCCCCGTTTTCAAAAAACGAATATTCGAGTAACTGTCTACAATCTTTCGGAAATTCAGTGAACAGTTCAAACTGCTCGTCATTGGGGACCAAATCCAGGATTTTCCCCAGCAAATCACCCGAATAGATCGTATCGTGTGCGGTGCCGATGAGCGCACTGACCGCTTGCCCGGCTTCGGACTCGGATACTTCGTCCACCAATTGCTGAAGATTCCATGTCAGCCAATCCGCGTTGTGATCTTCGAGCAGGGGGGTGATATACCGGTCGAGCAGGAAGCGGGCGACGGTTTCCTGGGATATCCCCTCATTGAGAATCAAGGAAATGGCTTCGTGCATTCCTTCGGATGACAGGATCGGAATATTGAGCAGATCGTCGGTCCACTGATTGAGAATGGGAATGAAAAGAATCTTCGATATCTCGTCATCCAGTTCCGAAGAGATGTGATAGGCGACGACTTTATTAATGGCCAGACAGACTGAATCGCTGGCGGCAATCCCGTATTGATCGAGAAGTTGCATGAGCGATTCGGCGTCCTGGCTGCCTGCTTCGATTGCGTCGGCGATCGTATACTCCGGCGCGATTTCCAGGGCGTTGTAATAGAGATCGATGGCTTGGGCGAAACGATTGGCCGCCGCAGGCTGTTTGACGATAAAATCGATTTGTTCCTCAACCGTTTTCAAGAGGATTCCGGGATTGAAAATCTGCTCGAAATGGGGTACCCAGACTACGTCGAGATAGGTTTGGGACTGGATTTTCCGGCCCGAAAAAAGAAGCGTGTGATCGTCGTTGATTTTAAGATGTCCGGGGACGTTCTGAATAACCGCATTCAAATGACCAGCGAAAGCGGCGGTTAATTGGACTTCATTCAATGGATGTACGCTGGTGGAATAAAAAGGGCGTAGTGGATTCGTGAAATTGAGAATCACATGCCCGAACTCTTCTTCGGGCAGCGCGTCGTAAGGCTCGAATAAGCGTCCGAAGAAAGACGCGTAACTGCCCGCCGAACTCATTTCCATTGATGCCTCGCCAATTATTTCTCCGACGGATGACGAAAAGTCGTGAGTGGCGAGTAATTGCAGTTCACCCGACGGATCGTGGGCGTATACGTAATCCATGAAATTGGATCGAACGACGATGGTGTTATCGAAGACATTCACCGTGGGGAATTTCCAATGGGCAGAGGGGGTTATAAAAAGGTTTCCGTAATCGATGGTTTGAGTTTGAACCGGATTGTTGGGATCTTGCACGTTCCAAACTTCCAGTTTCTGATCGCCGTTGTTATGTCGGACGGAAAGATACAGGTAATTCCCCCAGCCGTTCAGTGATTCCACTTGAGGTGCTCCGATCTCGGAGTAGATCGAACCGACCACAGAAATCGGAGCTGTGGGATTGACGTTCCACTCGGTGGCGTGAAGGATCGGCGTGAATACCAAGCAAAGAACGGCGAGTACGATTACGGTTTGATTTTTCATTGCTTCGACCTTTCAATTTGATTTTTTGCCTAATCTCTAACATTATATCTCCTAGATGCAAAAACATTTCTTTCAATCCGGGATTTCCCATTTAGACTGAGAAATTACCACGATTTTTTATCCTAAGGATAGGATAGGTTATATCTTGTTTGTGTTGTATACACTTAATAGACTGGCGGCTCTTTGTCCGTATTAAAAAAGCCGCTACGGGTTAAGTACTGGACCAAATTCTCATGGACATCGATTTCAACCCAGATAGCTTCTGTACCATCGGTTTTCTCCATCCAAACACAGAACTGTCCAGGCCGACCTTCGATAAGGGCGTACTCCGCGAGGATTGAACGTATTCGCTTCAACTCATCAACATCGACAATGCCTCTTACAATCATGGTGCACCTCCTTTCAATACTCGTTAGGGAACAGAACAGTGAATACATCCTCACCATTTACTCCTGCCTGTTTATCCAGAATGCGTATAATGTACCCCAAAATTCGGACAGTGATTTAAGGTGGGAAACCTCGAAGCC
>CAZSIZ010000474.1:0-3896 GCA_964606645.1 uncultured bacterium | reverse complement strand
CCTGGCCAAGTTCCGAAGCGGCGATTACAAGAACGCCCCGGAAAGCGAAGAAACGGAACCTGTTTCGGAAACCCCGGAATCGGCCTCGGAAACGTCAGAAGCTGTTTCGGAAGCACCGGAGCCTGTTGCCAAACCGGAAACAGCCGAAGCACCGACGACTCCTGAACCGGAAACCGAAGATTAAACCTTCCGTTCAAACGGAGCGATCGTTAACTGTTTAATTTTCATTTTCCTCCCAATCGGTGGAGGACAAGAAGGATACTGACATCGTGAAAGATCTTTTGATCTATTTAACCAAATCGTTGGTCGATCACCCGGACGAAGTCAACGTCACGGATAAAGTCCTGGACGACGGAACCATTGAGTTCACCCTCAAGGTCAATCCGGACGACATGGGGCGAATCATCGGCCGGAACGGAAAAACAGCCCGCGCGATCCGATCGCTGGTCTCGGCCAAAGGGTTGATGGAAGAGAAGCGTACACTGGTGGAAATCTCCGAAGATTGAATCAGCGTTCCGAACCGATCCACAGAGAGAAGCCTTTGCTTTTGGATCGCGGGAACGCTTATCCATTTTTCGATAAACAATCCCTAACCCGGTATAGCCGGAACTAAAGTGGGATTTTTATTATCGATACGTGAGGAATGGTGGGTCGAAAAGCGTGACCCACCCTACTTTTGCTAAACCCTAAATCCTGTTCTATGGCACTGAGACGGCGAAAACCCATCATTCACGAAGACCGCATCTATCTGGGCCGGATTGTGAAACCGCACGCCCTGAAGGGGGAAGTGAAATTTCTCCCGTTCGGCATCGACGCCCGTTCTTTGGAAACGTACGGGCGGGTGAAGATGGAATCGCCGGACCGGGAACTGGAGATCGAATCCGTTCGTGGTTCGGAGAAATCACCCATTATCAAGTTTAAGTCCGTTGACAGTTTCGAGCATGCCAAAGAACTGAGCGGGATTTCACTCTGGGTTGAGGAAAGCGAACTTCCCGGTCTGGAAGACGACGCGTATTACGAATCGGATTTTCTCTTTTCGCGCGCCGTCACCGTGGGTGGAGACGACCTGGGCCGGATCGAGGAGATCATCGAAACCGGCGAGTGCGATGTCCTGACCGTTCGTAACGAGAGCGGGCGGGAATTGCTGATCCCGGCCAACCGCGAGATCGTTAAAGAAATCCGGCGGGAGGAAAGCATCGTCGTCGTCGATCCCCCGGAGGAATTTCTGGAACCGGCGGACGCGTAAAACGAAACGATTATTTTGGCAGGAACCATGCGGATCGATATACTGACGACATTGGTCGAGATGTTCTCCGGCCCGTTCGATGAAAGCATCATCAAACGGGCGCGCGAAGCGGATCATGCAGACATCCGCGTGCATAACCTGCGCGATTGGACCCACGACCGCCACCACAAAACCGACGACGAACAGTACGGTGGGGGCGACGGAATGGTCATGATGGCCCCCCCGCTGATCGAAGCGGTGGAAGACCTTCGGCAGCAGGTGGAAACCGAGACGCATTGTATCCTGACGACCCCGCAAGGCCGCGTTTTCAACCAGTCCATCGCGGAAGAACTTTCAGCCAAGGATCATCTGCTGATCGTTTGCGGGCATTATAAAGGCGTAGACGAGCGCGTCATCGACCGATTGAAGCCGGACGAGATATCCGTCGGCGATTACGTCCTGACGGGGGGTGAAATTCCCGCTATGGCGATCGTGGATTCGGTCGTGCGGTTGATTCCCGGCGTTGTCGGTTCGATCGACTCGGTGCTGGGTGATTCGTTTACCAGCGGTCTGCTCGACGCGCCCCGCTACACCCGGCCGCGCGAGTTCCAGGGCATGGACGTGCCCGATGTGCTGCTGAGCGGCCATCATGCGGAAATCGAGAAATGGCGGCTGAACCAGGCGCTCGAACGCACGGCGCAACGCCGCCCGGACCTCTTGCGGCGTTATCAGGAAAATCGAGACGAGGAGAACTTATGAGCGCCCCGCTTTATGTCGCGCTGCTGCACTACCCCGTCTATAAGAAAAATAGAGAGGTCATCACAACGTCCCTGACGCCGATCGATTTGCACGATATTTCCCGCTCGTGCCTGACGTTCGGAGTCCAATCGTATTACGTGATTCATCCGCTGCCGACGATGCAATACCTGGCGAAGCGAATTTCCGATTTCTGGCAGAGCGATTACGGGGCCAATTACAACCGGACGCGAACGGATGCACTGGCCATCGTACGGGTGAAGGAGCATCTGGAAGATTGCGTCGAGGAGATTCGCGAAACGCATTCCGTCAAACCGGTGCTGGTCGCGACGTCGGCCAGGCGGAATTTTACGAATATCGGCTATGAGGACTTGGCCGGGCGTCTTGAGCGAGACGATAAACCTTACTTGCTGCTTCTGGGATCGGGGTGGGGATTGATCCACGAATTCGTCCGTCGCTGCGATCTGGTGTTGGAGCCGATCGACGGTGCGGGGGATTACAATCACCTTTCGGTTCGAAGCGCGGCGGCGATTATGCTCGACAGGCTTTGCGGAAATAGAAAACGAGGCTAAACTATTATTTCTGTGCGCTTCAAGGCGCGTTGTCGAAGGAGAGAACGATTATGGAACATCCGGCTTTAACACAATTTGAGAAAGATCAACATCGGAAAGAGACCCCCGTTTTCCAATCGGGAGACACCGTCCGTGTCCGAACCCGCGTGATCGAGGGGGATAAAGAGCGTATTCAGGCCTTTGAAGGCGTGGTCATTTCCCGTTCAAAAAGAGGGCTTGGCGAAACCTTCACCGTGCGGAAAATCTCGTATGGAATAGGTGTCGAGCGTAATTTCCCCATTCATTCCCCGCGCGTCGAATCGATTAAAGTCGTCCGCCGAGGTCATGTCCGCCGGGCGAAATTGTATTACCTTCGCGACCGTGTCGGGAAAGCAACCCGAATCAAAACAAGACAGAAAAAGGACGTCGCAAGTGAGGCGCTCAATAAGAAAAAGGGAAGATCCAAAAAGGCCAAGGTCGTGAAGACCGCCGAAGCCAATGCGGTTCAAGCACAGGCCACCGAGGCACAAGCCGCCGAGGTTCAAGCCGAAACTCAGGAAACCGCTGCCTCTGAATAAACTCTTACCCACAGCAAAACACAAATTATCAAAAAAATCCGGCCGGTGCTGACAGTCAACCGGCCGGATTCTTTTTGTCAGTTATCAGTAATTTTGTGGTGAGGGCTTCCTGATCGGAAATCAAGTCATTTTCTGCGCTCTCGGCTTTCTACGACGTTTGTCATCGATGCGTTGTGCTTGTTTGGGGCGGTATCCACGTTGACCGGTATTGCGCTTTAATTCCCGTGAGATGGTGGCGGGTGAACGCTTCATGATCTTCGCAATTTCGCGTTGCGTTTTCTCCCCTTTTCTCAACGCATAAATTTGGTTACGCTCTTCTTCAGTGAGCTGGGTATACTTAACTCCCATTGGCAATTCCTTGTCAGTGATGAGATTTTGTTTTACTCAACAAGTAGTGCATACCCGCTCACCATTTTTTTATCACCCGTGTTGCACTTGGAAGTTGAACCTAAGAGTGATGAAAAGCGCTAAGTATAGATAAGAAGATTTTAATATATCCCTAACGCCCTCATTGGCAGAAACTTAACAATAGGTTTGAAGTAGGATGTCATTGGAACGATAGGGAGATTTGAGGTGTTCTCGCCTACTTTCTTGGTGATCGTTTCAACCCCCTCTTAAATTCTTCCCCATCTTGGGGGAGATCAATGCGCCGATCCTTGGTTGATTCGGTGGGTTATAAAACACAATAGACCTTTCGAAACTCACATAATCATGCTTGACGTTAATCACGTCTTTGAAGTGTACCCCATTGTCAAGACAAATTTTCACCTATTTTAAGGTAGGTTA
>CAZSIZ010000473.1:0-3898 GCA_964606645.1 uncultured bacterium | reverse complement strand
GTCCAGCCCGACACAGGTATCGTAACCGAAAAAGACCTTATTTTTATCGAGAACGGCCAGGTAAGCAGCGTAAGCCGCTCACGGGGTTCGTCGCTACTTCCCGCCGGTCAATGGGTGCTCTCAAACGAACAGCTGGAACGCCTCGGAACTGTATTACATGACATCGATGCTCATATACCGCTTGGATTGAACGAAGCAAAACGTGACCGGATTATTTTTGACATTGAGTTTAAATTTCAAGATGGCGACTTAATACTCAAACAAGTTCGTCCTTCGCTGATTGCTACGGTTTTGAATCCACCGAACCAAGACTCGTTCACGATTCGGATTCCACCCGAAACTAAAGTTGCCGGTGTGTTTCAAGAAGGCCGTTCGTTGATCGATGAGTATGAATTGTTATCGACAATCCATTTTGCCGAGGGGGATTTCACTATACCGATCAAGCAAGGCCACTATCCTTTCGATATAATCCAAAAATTCGAGTTTGGCCCTGAACGCAAAACTGCTGAACCGCTGGGGAGAGGCCACGTCGATGTCTCTATCGAAACGAGTGGTGATAGAGAGAGTGTTCATTTTAAATTCGAGCAGGATTTTGATGTGGACGGAAAGAAAATAACAATTTCCATCGAAGATTGCCGAACTAGCGTCACAGACGGCAGGCTGGATACAGAATTACTGATTTTTGACGAACCTTACTTATCGAAAAGTCTTTTCATGATTGGTAAAATGCAGGTTGGCGTTCGCATTATATTTCTAAAATTCGCATCTCTTGGATACGAAAGCCTTCCGCTGTACCTCTTTGATCTAAAACTCGAAAGCAATCAGTCCATTCAACTCTATCAGCGCTTGCAGCTGCCTTTCGCCGGTACGGGACCATCCAACCTGGTTCATGCAAACTTCAATATCGAGGAAGGGATTGGAATCCAATCGGATTATTGGAACCTGGTCTACGCTGCGGAACATCACAATTGGAATGAACAATTTTGGGTATTGTTCGATGAACCGATAGACGAAACCTTTGGTCTGGCTGTCATTACTGAAGATTTTCCCAGTACGATCGAGGTTTATACCCTGAACAGAAACCTTCAACCTCTGCGACGCATCGAAATGGACTCGATTTCCAAGGAACGCTACTACGGAATCTTTCCACCATCCGTCAACATCGAATCATGGCAACTGTATCATTGATAAGGGGAAGTGTATTCATGGAACGATTTCTCAGAATGATCTCATCTTTTTCGATCCTCATCGTTTTTGCTTCATTTGCGTGGACTCAGGACGAGCCAATACATTTGGATTTCTATAGAGCAGCAGCCGAAGAGAACGGTATCACGATGACGAGGTCGGGGTTTGGGACTGTTCCAGAAGCAGTCGGTGGAGTTCCTACGAGTGAGTCTTTCAATGAAGGGGCTGCAAGAACTAAAAAGCGAAAACTGAAATACCTCGGATGGCAGGTTGGGCTTACCTATCAGGTTCCCGATCCTTCGGGACTCGACCGTGATTATCTGATCCATCTACTGGATGAGATGGAAAAGAACGGCATGAATATGCTCAGCCTGATGATGATCAGCTACGGGTACTACGATCCTCGTCATGACGGCTACTGCTGGCCGGTTCAAAATCCTAAACTCCGTCCCAATTGGGATCCTCATTCGACCAACGGCAGTGAGTCGACCGAGTTTGTGTCTCAAATTATCGAAGAAGCCGCCGCCCGTAATATCGAGATTCAGCTGATGATGAACTGGGGAATCTGGACGACCGAAAAGATCAAGGCGGGGTATCCCTCGGCTCTGACACAGCAACCGCGGAAGGGCGATCCTCATCCTTGCCTTCACTGTCCCGACTCCAAAGGCGCCTGGCAGGCGGGACTGGATGAAGTCGAAGACCTATTGATGTATCACGATCACCCCAATGTCACCAGTTTTTCTTTCGAACGCATCAGCTATGCCAGCACCGATTATTGCTATTGCGTGAATACACAGGAAGCGTTTCAACGCGAGACGGGCCATTCGATTTTCGAGACGGATGACACCACGCTGGAGGAATGGAAAAAGCGGCACATCGGTTCCTTGATTCAAAAGTACATCGATCACATCAAGAAGATTCGACCGACAATCTCCGTTTATCTCCACACGCAGTGCGCGAAAGGATGGGGTCACGATCCAGCATCGCTTCGCGGCTACGGAGTCGATTTCCTTCAGCCGCATACCATCCAGTTTCAGGAATCAAAAAAACAGACATATCAAAAACTGGATTATCTCGCGCCCAATCCATGCGTGCTTCACTTCTGCACACGTGACCGGAGGCCCAAAAACTACAATTTGTGGATCAAAAATCCAGAAATTATCACGGAAACCCTTGATTGGGTGCATGACTATCCAGGCGATCACATCGCAGGGATCCTATTTTTCAATGAACCCGCCACATCACAACGAAATAAAGAAACGGTCTACGATCTGGTCAAACGCTTTCACATTGAATGATTGGGAATGAATGATATACAGTTAATATCATCAAGTGCTTGGCGGATTCGATTCTCCTATGATGTGAAGGATTATATGATTGCCGACATGGACGAATGGTTTCGGCGCTATAACCACAGCAGGCTGACTGCTGCGTGGGATGAACAGTAAAATAACAGCACAATCAAAGAGAGGAATATAATTACTATGAATAGATTGAAAACAAGGATTACCGTATTCGTAACAAGTGGAATGATAATAGCGTTTATACTATCACCAGGGGGATTATGGACTATAGAATCAGCATCGATTGAAGCATCAGGTGAATCCAGTAAATTGTATATGAAGGACTTGTTTGAAAATGTACGTATTCCCAAACTCGTGGTAACGCAAGATGGTACCGTTCTTGCCTTTGCCGAAGGCTGCCGCCTGTTGCGCCGCAGCGAAAATCATGGAAAGAGTTGGTCCGAGCAGAAGACAGTAAATCCTGATGGCCGGGGTAATGTCATTGTCGATGAAAGTACTGGAGAGGTCCTGATCGTCTGTCCGCCCAATTCATACCTATTGCGCAGTAAGGATTCGGGAAAGACTTGGGTAAAAGAAGAGATTGACATTAAACCGAACGCAATGGGTCATGGAATACCTGGGGGTGTTCAAGCCGATGTGGTGTGCTCGGAATCGGGTATTTCGCTGAACCATGGTAAACACAAAGGCAGACTTGTGATGCCTGCTCGTATCCAACCGCCTTTGGGGAGCAATGCTCAGGAATACTGGCAGTACAACTACAACACGTCTATCTATAGTGATGACAGTGGCAAAACTTGGCAGGTCGGTGAATCCGTTCAGAGTGGCACTGGAGAAGGAACATTGGCGGAACTTTCTGACAGCCGAATATACTACAATTCCCGCAGTCATATGTCCATCGATCATCGGCGACGAATCGCCTGGAGTTATGATGGAGGTCACCGTTGGGTTGACTGGGAAGTGTGTGACGATTTATTTGAGGTTGGCGGCCCGCACTATTTTAAATACGGCCGCAATCCCAGTTATGGCTGTAATGCGGGTCTCGTTCGTTTACCTCTCGAGGCAACCGCAGGAAAGGACATTCTTATTTTCAGCACTCCAGATAATCCTGGTGCCACATCTCCATACAGTGGACGAGTCCGAATGACGGTTTGGGCGAGTTTCGATGGTGCTGAGAATTGGACAACCAAGCGCCTTGTATATGAAGGAATCAGTGCCTACTCCTCACTCGCTGCAGACAAGGACGGCAATATTTATCTTCTCTTTGAAAGCGGCGAAAAGAAACTCTACGATAAAATCACACTGGCACGATTTAGCTTGGATTGGCTGCTCGAAGGGAAATCTTGGTCTGGGGATAAGTCAGGGCAATCGCATGAAATTATGTAAAAATATCAACATTATCAATACATAAT
>CAZSIZ010000472.1:0-3955 GCA_964606645.1 uncultured bacterium | reverse complement strand
GAAGACGATCGTATCCGCGCGCTGCAGCACATCCCGGCCCCGCACGGTGATCAATTTCGGTTCCCCCGGCCCTCCCCCGACTAACACCACTTTCCCCTTAAACGAACTGCCCGTAACCATCGCAAGAAAACTCCGTTAAAATTACTTGAAAAATCCCCTCTCCCTTTGGGAGAGAACATCGCGTCGCGGTAGCATCGCTTCGCGCCGACAACCAAACAATAAATTATAGTCCCCGTTTAAACTTTTAACAGGATTCGCGCCTGCGATCCTGAAATCAACTTGAAGCAGGGAAAAACGGGAAACATGAAAATCGAAAATCGGACTGTTTACTGGAGTGCTATCATTAGCCACAGACCGCTTTCAAAAATACCCATCCGGTTAGACGAAGGTAATTCCGTATAGTATTTTTTAAAAAAAGATCGGCTTTTAACGTAGATATACTAACCCGTGACCGTCGATAATTGGACGCAAGTCGAATTCCTTAATAGAAAGGATAATAATAATGGTAAGGTATCTTTGCTCGATTCTAATTCTTTGTTTGTTGAGTGTTTCTGCTTATTCCGATACCCTGAAAACTCAGATTGACGAGGTCGTTCGTCCGCTTCTTGAATGGAAGCCAAAATGTGCGTTGGTGATCGGGATCGTCGAAAACGGCAACCAGCATATTTTCAGTTATGGTCAACTATCCCTTGAAAGTCCGAAAAAACCGGATGGCGATACGGTCTTCGAGATTGGTTCGATTACAAAAGTATTCACCGCGATTCTGCTTTCCGATATGGTGCTCAAAGGTGAACTCAAACTGGACGATCCAATCAAAAAACACCTCCCCGATTCTGTGACGATGCCTGCATGGAAAGCACGGGATATCACCCTGCACGATTTGGCGCGGCATACATCAGGCTTGCCAAGAATTACCAGTAATATGAAACCGAGTGATCCCGAAAATCCTTATGCCGATTATACCGTCGAGCAGTTATACGAATTTCTCAATCAGGTTGAATATGAATTTGAACCGGGAACAAAATCGGTCTATTCAAATATCGGTGCTGGATTACTAGGATACATTTTAGGAAGAATAGACAAGTCGGATTACGAAACGCTGTTATCACTGCGACTTTGTAAACCACTCGGGATGAAGGATACGGTTATAACCTTCAATGCGGATTTGCGTTCGCGGCTAGCGCAAGGGTATAAATATGATGATACGCCTTCAAAAAACTGGGACGCTCCCGATGCTTACGCGGGAGCAGGTGCGATACGATCGACGATCGACGACATGATGAAATTTCTCTCCGCTAATATGGAGATTATAGAGACCAGTCTAACACCAGCCATGAAGTTCTCTCATCAAGCCCATCTTCCAAAAGAGAAAATTGTGGCTGAAAATATGCGCCTTGGCTGGCACGTGCCAACCATCGGCGACGGAAAGATTCCTATTATTTTTCACAACGGACAAACAGGTGGATACCACGGATTCCTGGGTTTCAATCAAGAAAAAAAAATGGGAACTGTCGCATTGATCAATTACGGTGTTATGCAACTGGATAACGTTGGTTTCAATGTGTTGAGGGTGCTTGCTGGATTGGAAATGAAAGATATCAATATCCCAAAAGAACGTACGGAAATTTCCATCGACCCATCCGTTTTGGATGCCTACATCGGCCAATATGAATTTTCTCCCGATTACATACTAACAATCACGAAAGAAAACGATTGTTTATACGTTCAAGCGAAGGGACAAGGAAAACATCGCGCTTTTCCTGAATCGAAGACTAAATTTTTCTTAAAAATCGTGGATGCTCAAATATCATTTCATAAAAACGATCGGGGTGAGGTGACTCATCTTGTTCTTCATCAAGATGGAGATCAAAAAGCCACGAAAATAAAATGACGGGATCGTTATATTGAGTGAGCTAAAATCGTTTAGTCCGCGTTACAATGATTCGCGCAGCTCACCCTAACCGGCTGCTCATCAACGCCCAACAGCCGCTTCCAGGATAAATCAATCCGTTGCCCATCAGCCAATTCATTTCATCTTGACATCAAACGCCATCAGCGTATCACCGTGCCGGATGTAAAGCCGACCGTTGCTGATGACCGGATAAGCCCAGTGTTCGTGTGTTCCCAAGGGTATCTTGAAAGAACTGACCAGTTCCAGGCCTTCTTTCGTTGGTTTGACCAAACCGAGCGTGCCTTTTTCGCTATAACAGTAGAGCATTTCGTCGGCATAAGTAATGGAGCCTTTGCCGTTTAGAATTCTCTCCTGGAAAATTACCTCGCCGGTTTGAATATCCTGAGAAACCCATTTGTCTTTTTCATCGGAGCCGAAAAGACGCGGTCCGGAATCGTCGGCATCGTGAAATACGACACCGCCATGCAGACAGGGCAGCGCCTTACTGGTCCAACGTTCGGTAAACTTGCTTCCATTCTCTGAATACTGAATCATGGTTCCGCCGGTTCCATGACTGGTAAAATAGATTCGATCTCCAGGACACCGTACAGGAGAAATGGCGGCAATGTGATTGCGGGTCACGTGCGGAATCGTCCAGAGCACTTTCCCGTTGGCCGAATCCACACAGACGAACTTTTCTTTCACCATCGTGAACAGCAAACGTTTGCTGCCCGATTGAACGAGAATAGGGGAGCAGTAGGCAGAGAGATTACTCAATCCTTTGGTGGTCCATATCGTTTCGCCAGTGAGTTTATTCAAGGCAACAATCGTCGCATCTCGACCGCCAGGCGTGCAGAAGACCTTGTCACCATCGATCAGCACCGACTCAGCAATGCCCCAGGTAATATTCTCGCCCTTGAACTTCTTTAGTGTATCGACATGCCAGATCGGATCGCCGTTGTCTTTATTCAAACAAGCGATGCGTCCCTGCCCGCTCATAATATAAACCCGATCCCCGTCGATCGTCGGCGTGGTCCGCGTGCCGGGATAAGACCCCGTCCATTCCGGCCCGTAAGCTTGTTTCCATTGAAACTCACCGTTATCCCGAATTGCAAAGAGATAGCCGATCTTATCGATCATCCCCGTCGTATAGATCATCCCGTCCACAACGGCCAGGGACGCAAACCCGCGTCCCAGCCCCTGATACGACCATTGCATCGGCGGCCCTTCTTCCGGCCACTGATCGAGCAGCCCCGTTTCCGCCGATTTGCCATCCCGCAACGGCCCGCGAAACTGATTCCAGTCCTCCGCAATACTAATAGAGGCCACCAATAAAACCGTAATAACAATCCATGATTTCAAGAAATTTTTCATTTGACTCACAAACCCTTTCTTATCCGTAATCGTTCGAATAAACCTCGAATCGATTCTCATTTCGCATAGTACGTTCGATTATCTCGTTTGTAACAATTAATACTGTTTAAATCGAATGAAAGTCGTTACCGCCCGTGATCCCCCGCCGGTTCGGGAACAGGCGTAACCCCCTTGCTGGCCCAGCGCACGACGAAGAAGGTCAGCGGCTTGTCACCCGTATTGACCAGCCCGTGCATCACCCACGGCTCGACGTAGAGCACGTCGCCTTTCTTCGCCGCAATCTCCTTCCCGGCCAGATGCCACGTCCCGGACCCTTCCGTGACGACGAGATACTCCTCCTCGGCGTGACGGTGCGCGGGATGCACCGATTCGCCCGGCTTAATCACCGCAAAAGCAGTCAACGCGTTCGTCGTTCCAAACGTCTCCCCTAGGAAGTAGAACCGCATCTCCCCCCAATCCGCCTGGTTCGCTCTGGCGTCATCCCAACGCACGATCCCGGTTTTGATGGAAGTAGTTTTCCCTGAATCGGCGGCATTGACGATCCACGAAACCGCAACGATCGAGATCACAATCGAGAGTACAGCAGCAACTTTCAGATACTTTCCATTCATGATTCATCTCCTATATTTGTAGATCAAAGTAGGGTGGGCTCAAAGCGCACAGGCTGTGTCACAATACGGATTACAGAAT
>CAZSIZ010000471.1:0-3968 GCA_964606645.1 uncultured bacterium | reverse complement strand
TGGTCGTGGTTGTGGTTGTGGTCATGATCGTGATCGTGGCTAAGATAGTGGTGAGGGTGGGAGTGGGTATCGAGTCCCATGCTTTGGGCCAGGCGGATACGCTGTAAGGCGGCGTATAGTTTCAATAATATCGATGCGCCGATGCCGATAATCAGGCATCCCGACACCGCTTCGATCATGGGATAGAGTTTATCGGGGACGATGTATTGGGAGAAAAATAACGTGACCAGCCCCAAAAGCAGCACGCTGGAGACGTGTGTCAGAGTGACGATCAGGCCCAGGAATACCGCGTGCAGCACGGTTCCCCGCGATCCCACCAGATAGGCCGCCACTACCGTCTTTCCATGACCTGGCGAAAGGGCGTGCGACGCGCCGAATACGATCGACAAGAGCAACGCGACGATCACGAAAGTTGGACTGAGTTCTTCCGCGCCAATCATATCCGACCAAGCGGAATCGGATTTGTTTTTTGAATAGGCCGGGTCCTCTCCGACAGGGGGACTCAAAGCCACATTCGGAGTGGGGGTGGGCTGCTGGTTTTGTACTGCCATGATTCCCGACGCGCTCACGATGTTACGGGGTTTGAGAATCGAGATTTTAGCCTGCACTTCCTGGTTGGGCTGAATCGGGGATTTGATGATGGGATAGAATCCGTCTTCATCCAAAACGATGGGAAACTGAGGGATGGAACGGGGATCGATCATCATCATGATATCGACGGCTTGACGCTGGGTTGCGCTAGGATTCGCTTCCGTGACCGTGAAACCGAACGCCGTCTCCAAGCCACTGAAGAGAAACATGCGATCGTTCGAGGGATCAAGCACAACGTCTGCCCCGGTTTGGAAATCATCCGGCGTGACACGGATTCCGGGATGAGTGCGGACACGAATCTGCCGGATACCGCGAACGTGCGTCAAAACGCGGTCTTGAAAATCCAAGCGCCCGTTCTGTCGAAGCGAATCGTTTTTGAACGAAAACGTCAACTGAATCTGTAGGCAGGTCAAAGCGCCCTGGCCTTTGGAGAGAATCACTTTATTGTCCGTGATTTCTGGCTGAAGGGGCTGTGTCTCACCGTTTTCTCCCGTCAGCGCAAATTGGAGATTGGAGACGTAGCGGTTGGGAAACGTCTTTTTGTATGCTTCCATTTCTTCCAGCGAAACGCGGTTATCATCATCCGTATCGAGATTGGCCAGTTCGCTGAACGATGGGATTTCAGCGAAATCGAGCACGTGGCGGGAGACGATTTCGCCGGAATAGAATTCAATCACCGTGTAATGATTGAGCGAAAAGTTGCCCAGGGGATGCCCCCAGACACTCGACGCGCTTAACACGAAAAGTCCAAGAAGAATGAGATATGATCGGAGACGAGCAGGTTTCATTAGGTCGATCCAAAATGAGAAATAAATGAACAAGTCGCTTCCAACTCGTTCAATTGTATCAATCTATATCTATCTAATGATAACGGGAACGATTATAGATTTCAATCAAGAGGAGACCGATTCGCCCGAAACAGGGATAAAAAAACTGTAATAAGTTGTCAGCATTCAAGATAGAACCTTGACAGTTATCCCCACATTCATAAAATCGTAATGGACGCGGCTATTTTGCATGCGTACGATCATTCTTGAAAGCACGAGGGAACTCGACAATGCCGATCCTTCGGATAGAGAGTTTAAGCAAAGAGTACATCACCGGGTTCTGGGGAAAGCGTTTTCCCGCTTTGACCGATTTGGACCTGGAAGTCGATGAAGGCGAAATCTTCGGATTTCTGGGACCGAACGGGGCGGGGAAAACGACAACGATCAAAATCCTGCTCCAGATCATCTTTCCCACGGCCGGGACCGCCTGGATCATGGACCAGAAGCTGGGTGAAGCCACCGAGCATCAGAACATCGGATACATGCCGGAAAATCCCTATTTTTACCGGTTTCTCTCCGGCCTCGAATTTCTGATGTTCTACGCGAAACTGGAGGGGCTTCCCTACGAAGACGCCCAAAAGAAAGCGGAACGGCTTTTGGAAATCGTCGGGCTGACCTACGCCAAAAAGGTGCGGCTGGGTGACTACTCCAAAGGAATGGTCACCCGCGTGGGGATCGCGCAGGCACTCATCACCGATCCCCAACTGCTGCTGCTGGATGAACCGATGTCCGGACTCGATCCGATCGGGCGGCACGAAATCCGCGATCTGATCCTCAGCCTGAAGGAGCAGAAAAAGACGATCTTCTTCTGCTCGCACATTCTGGCCGACATCGAAATGCTCTGCGACCGGATCGCCATTCTGAATAAAGGGAAATTGATCAAATTGGGAACCGTGCGCGATATTCTCGATTCCGGAGAGGTCAATTACACCCTGTCGCTGGATAACCTGAAACCGGAAACCGAAACGAAACTTAAAGAGATGGCCACCCATTCGAAAACCGCCAGCGGGGCACTGCATCTGACGGTCTCCACCCGAAGAGACGCACAAAACATGCTCGAAACGGCCCTCAAGGAGAACGCCCGGATCATTGAATTTCGCCCCGACCGGGGCACGCTTGAAGATTACTTCGTTCGGGAGGTGGGGACCCATGAATAAAATCCTGACCATCGCTTTCAACACCTACAAAGAAGCCGTTCGGAACAAAGTGTTCTACATCATCGCCGTGTTCGCGCTGGTGCTGCTGGCGTTTTCGCTCGTGCTCGCTTCGCTGGCGCTGGGTGAAGACGACCGAATCATCAAACATATCGGCCTCTCCGCTATTAATATCTTCGGTCTGCTGATGGCCACGTTCGTCGGGGTCAACCTGGTTTTCGAAGAACTGGACAAACGCACGATCTATACCATCATCGCCTCCGGAGTGACCCGGACTCAGTTCATCCTGGGCAAATTTCTGGGGCTGTTCATTACGGTGGCGGTCAACGTGCTCGTGATGGGATTTTTACTCTGTCTTCTGATCCTGATCTGGCCCAACGCCCATATCAACGCGACGCTGATTCTCGCGATTATTATGTTTTTGTTCGAGATGATGGTGATCTGCGCGGTGGCGGTGCTGTTTTCGTCCTTCTCGACGCCGGTGCTTTCCGCCGTGCTGACGTTTATGTGCTGGGTGATCGGCCACATGTCGGAAGACCTGCTGGAATGGAGTACTCGTCTGGCGGAAAACGGGGCTACCGGGGCGGCGAAACTGCTGACATTTCTGTACTACGTGCTTCCTAATTTGGACCTGTACAACCTGAAGAGCTACGTCGTACACTCGGAAGATACCGGACATATTTATAATACGGTGCTTCTCTACCCCTGGTGCGGCGTTCTCTATACGGCGATTTTGCTCGTTATTACTATCCTTTCATTTACAAGGCGGGATTTCAAATGAGAAAGGGCACACTCATATCCATTGCGCTTCTCGTCATTCTCGGTTTTCTCTTTCAAACCGCCCAGGACTGGGTTATCGAAGCTCGGCAGGGCCGCCGAATCGAAGAGAAAATCCTGATGCTTTCCGAACGGCCGGAAATAACCAAAATCGCATCCCTGGGCTTCGACTCGGCTGTCGCCGACCTGATGTGGGTTCGCGCGATCCAGTATTTCGGCGGGAACTTCAGCACCTTGAACCGCGAGGAAAAACGAAGCGGGATGCTCAACTTGTTCGACAACCTGATGGGACTCGATCCCCACTTCATCGCCGCCTTCAAGTTCGGCGGATTCGTCATCAACGAAGCCATCAAGGATTCCCAACTGGCGGTCGATTTCCTTTTGAAGGGAGCCGACCTTAATCCCAAAGCGTGGCGATTACGCTTCGATGCGGGATTCATCGCGTTCTATCAACTGAAGGATTACGATTTCGCCAAAAGCCAGTTTCTTCACGCGGTTTACGGGGAAAATCTGGCGGCGCGCGCCGAAGCGGACGTTCAGGGTGTGCCGGAAGGCTTCCCGCCGCTAGCCGCCGTGGACGGCGATTCCTTTTCCGACACGGGTTTCGATCCGGCCAAGG
>CAZSIZ010000470.1:0-4010 GCA_964606645.1 uncultured bacterium | reverse complement strand
ATTATGTATTGATAATGTTGATATTTTTACATAATTTCATGCGATTGCCCTGCGGTCGACCGTGTAATCGGTGGAATTTCCCTCACTTAAAATCGCCTTCATTTCAAGCGTATTGTAATACTGCAAAGCGTAGTGCATGTCTCGATCACCAGCTAAATTACAGAGCACCGATGCGTAATGGATGGCTGGATCGGTGATAAAGAATGGCGTGAATATCTGGCCGGTCGAATTGATATTGAAACGGTAGGAATGCGTGAGCATTTGTTGTTTTTGTTTGACGGCGGCCTCCAATTCATCGATTGTGGTTGGCAGGGAACCGTCGGTTGTTATGACATGAATTTCGAGCGTGTAACGAATATTCGGATGGCCGTTTTCGATCGTTGATTGAATGTCAATCACATCGATTTTGTCGATCTTGGTGTCTTTGCCGGGCAATAAGGGCTGTATGTTTTTATAGAACCGATCTGCCAGGTCGCCGAACTGGATCGGCAGGGACCGGTCATCCGCTTCGTGATGGATGCATGAATCAATGGACTCGTTCCATTTCGGGTCGTCGGGGGGGGCAGCGGAAATCGTGATGTCCGGGAGCGGTTTCGATTTATCTCCTGACAGATCGTTCGATTTCTCGATGACCTTGCACCGGAAAACCGGTTTTTTGTTTTCGTCCGCCGCTTTCCGATAAGAGACGAGGTGCCAGTGTCCAAGCAGATCTTCCGCTTCCTGGCCGGGAAGCGGGGATTGGTACATCTCCCATTTTCGATAGTGCGGGCTTTTTTCAAGATAGGTGATGAGTTTAATCCCATCCTTCTGCGAAGCCGAAAGACTTTCGAATGCGCCGCGGCGCTTAAAATTTGAGAGTGTTTCCGAGATGAGAACCGGCGGCGTTTGGAAAAGACGGGGCGCTTGTTCCGGGTTTTTCAAAAGATGGTAGACATCGCGCAGGTCGATCATCTCCTGGATTCGTTTACCGGAATGCTTTCCGGAATTTTTACCGGAATTTTTACCGGAATGTTTGCCGGGATATTTGACGAGCAGGGGGACGCGGATCAATTCCTCGAAGACGGAGTTGCCGTGGTCATTCAGACCGTGGCGTTTGCCGAGATGCTCGCCGTGATCGGCGGTGACGACGGTGAGTGAGGAATCCCAGAGATTCTCTTTTTTGAGTGTATCGACAAAAATCCGAATCTGCTCGTCCACGTGGCGGATGCAGCCGTCGTAACGGTTCTTGTTCCAATCGTATTTATTCAGGGCACGATAGTTTTTGTCCCAATGATAATCGAAACTCCACGGCTGGTGGGTGTCCATCAGATGGATGTATAAAAACAGAGGCCGTTTGGCAGTACGCAAGTAGGTGAGCGCATCGGAAAGAACGATCTTCGCATCTTTGTTAGGAATTCTGGCACTATCTCCGTCGGTCCGGTATTTCGTTTCGAAAAGGTCGAAACCAATTGGGAGAAATTGATGGGAGATCACCCATTCGTTCGAGACGAATCCCGCGCAAGTCAAGCCCTGGTCCTTGAGCGATTCCGCGAGCGTTGGACGCACGGGCCGATCCGCTCCATCTTTCTCGGCCTGGTTGATTTCTCCAAGGACAGCGCGCGGAGAATCGCCGGTGAAAAGCGAAAGCATGGTTGGAACCGTCCACGAGGCAGGAGAGAGACACCAGTCGTAAACGGTGGTTTCCTTTGCAAACTCGCTAAGAAAGGGGGTGGTGTCTCGTTCGTAGCCGTATAACGAAAGATGATCGGTTCTTAATGTATCGATCACGATCAGGATTCGAAGCGGAATATCGATCGCGCCCTTTTTACCGCAGCCCTGGGGAAGAAGCAGCAGAGGGGCGGTCGAGCCTAACGTTTGAAGAAACCGGCGGCGGTTGGGAGCGTTCATCGCGTCGAATAACTCCTGTCATCGGTATAAACTGAAAGCCTATTTTTTGGGTAAACCGAAGAAAAGTCAATACGACTTGGATGGTTCGATCGGGGCGGATGGAGAACTTATGAAATATCCGTGGATAGACTATCGTAAAGAAATAGGAACGGGAAAGCGATGGCCGGTCGATTCGCGGCAAGCCGGGATGGTGAAGGAAGGTTTGTGAAAGGGGAGATTATGTTCGGCAACGAAGAACGCGCCAATCGAACCAAAGTCGTCTTATTGTGTGTGTTTTTATTGTTATTCGGGATATTTTTAGGAAAAAATTTCACGCCGACGACCGTATGGATATTCGGCTGGAATCCTTCGATTCCGCTGATCGTGATCGTGGCGGTCTGTTTTATCGCCGGGTGCGGGTGTGGATGGCTGCTTTCCGTTTTGTTTCGGCAGCGGCTGCAGGATGGGTAGCCTTCAGTTCGCCGCTCAGTTCAGGTTGATGGCCGCAATTGCGTCGTCTACGGTGTCGTAAAGCGGAAACATATTGTCCAAATTCGTGGTGTGGAAAATCCGGGTGACGTGTTCGTTCAAGTGGGCGAATGCGATGGTTCCGTCTTCCAGCAGTTTGTAAGCGGACAGAAACGTCGCCAGCGCCCGGCTGTTCAGACTGTCCATATCGGTGCAGTCCACGACGATTTTTTTTCGGCCTTCCCGCACGAGCCGGTTCAGCGCGGACTTCAAGGTGGAGATGTCCGAAAACGAGATCGAACCGGTCACTTTCAGTAAAGCGACATCCCCTTGGATCGTTTTCTCCATACGCATAGTTTCGACTCCCCCAATAATTGGGACTGTATCTACTAATACTATTTATCACATATCCAGCCCGTTGGCAATAACAGATAAGATAATAATTGTCTTTTTTTTCAGGACGGTGTCTAAGTGGCGCTCCGAACGCGGGGAAATTATACGGTTGACTTCGCTATCTCTGCTTCGGAAAAGGATTTATGATATTTCCTGTCTATCGATAATAACGAATGATCCCAGTGAAGATAACGCTGCCGGGAAGATCAGATTGCCAGAAAGGATTTAACGGGGAGGACAATAATGATTGTACGGTTGTTTGGATTCGTCTGTTGTGTCTGTTTGAGCCTGTCTCTCTCTTTTGCGCAGGTTCCACCGGCCCCTGAAGAGATTCTCGACCATCGGGTGGGAGCCGATTACAAACTGGCCCGTTGGGAGCAGATCGTCAATTATATGACGGTAGCCGGTGAGAAATCGCCGCGTGTCTTTGTAGAGGAAATAGGCCGGACGACGGAGGATAATCCCTACATTCTCGTGACCGTATCCTCTTCCGAAACGATTGGGCAACTCGAGAAATATCAAGGAATTCAACGCAAACTCTCACACCCCGGAGAAATGAAGGACGGTGAAAGGGCAAAACTCCTTGAGGAAGCGAAAACCGTGATCCTGGTTTCGTGCGCGCTTCACTCGACCGAAATCGCCTCTTCGCAGATGGCGATGGAACTGGTCTACGAACTCGCCACTCGAAACGATCCCAAGACCAGGGAAATTCTCGACAACACGATTCTGCTGATCGTCCCTTCCGCCAATCCGGATGGGATCAATAAAGTGATCGACTGGTACGAACGGTCGTTGGGAACCCCCTGGGAAGGTCAGGGCATGCCGTGGCTCTATCAGAAATACTGTGGTCACGACGACAACCGCGATTGGTTCATGCTGACCCAAAAGGAGACCCAGATTCTAACCCGGATTCTCTATCGGGTTTGGTATCCCGCCATCGTTTACGATATCCATCAGATGGGAAACAAGGGATGCCGGTTTTTCGTGCCCCCGTTTTACGATCCCATCAGTCCAAACATCGATCCGCTTATCCATGAGTCCCTCAAGACGATCGGCGGACATATCGCCACCGATCTGGCCGCTCAGGGAAAGCAGGGCGTGATCTCAAACGCTATTTACGACAATTGGTGGCATGGAGGCAATCGCACGACGCCTTACCGGCACAACATCGTCGGCATTCTCACCGAAGCCGCCAGCCCACGAATCGCTTCGCCAATCTTTCAGCACCAATCCGAACTATCGGGTCACACGCGAGGATTGCCTGCCTATCGTCCCCAGGTGAA
>CAZSIZ010000469.1:0-4041 GCA_964606645.1 uncultured bacterium | reverse complement strand
CTTCGAGGTTTCCCACCTTAAATCACTGTCCGAATTTTGGGGTACATTATAGATGAAGCAACATGCCATGTACCACCTTCAGAATCGGGAATGGGGTAAAACAAAGCATAATAAGTATTGCTTTCAGGATATTTGATGACATCATCATAGTTTTGTCTCCAGTTGACGTAAGATGATTGCTCACCTGTTATCCAGCCTGTTCCTGCCTTATATCCAATCCAGAAACTTGTAGAATGAAAATCAATAATGCTTTTCAACCATTCATTTTCGCCTTCATCAAGGATAGTGACTAAATACCCCCCCATACTAGTGGCCTCATCCTGCGTTTCTCCCCAAGTCATTCGATAAAACACACGATTATTTTCGTAATTAATCTGATTAAATGAATAATAATGGCCCGTTCCTGGATAGTAATGCCACGTATACCCCGCAGGCAGCTCGTCAGATGACACCTGGGCTGAGACTGGAACGGAATCTCCCAATAGAAAACCCACCGTCATAATCAATGCAGCTACGATAAACAGCGTTCTCTTTCTTCTACCCATGATATTCTCACCCGGCGTTTATGACGGTTTATGCCAAATATACGCTACCCTCTTGAGCGGATATAACACAGATTTGACCAAACTTCAAGTGACGGATTTAGCGTCAACCTTCTCAAGGGTGGTTGGGCCGAAAAACATGCCGGTCCAACACGTTCAATGTTCCGGCTCACCTGAAATTTTTCGGGGAATAGAGATAGCCCGTTTCTGTTACGAGAAGACCACCGTAGGGGCCTCATGACCGCGCTGAGCGGACTTTATCCCGCCAGTAATGGTTGGGTGTAGGGCTGGGATTTCTGGCCAATATTAGGGCCTTTATCCGATGAAACTCTCATCAAGAAAGGCTTTACAAAGAACTGTTGATTGGGGCAATTGGATATGATATAAAGTCAGTGGGGACAACCTGAAATAGACAGGAAAAGACGAATAATGGTCAGGAAGGCAACAACAGAGAAAACAGCATGGACGGGACGCATCGTGGTTGTTCAACCCCGCATCCGCCTTATCAGGTCTTTCGATGAACGGCATCACAGTTATCAGGGATACGTGATTAGCATTGACGGAACATGCGAGGATGAAAGTCGCCAATTTCTGATCGCAGTCGGTAAAGCAGCTCACGATAAACATCAGTTTCGGGCAGACATGGAAATAAGCGGATTATCGATTCCTGTTCCTGATCCGAGGCTCGAGACGGCCGGTTTCTACAAGACAAGTGGTATCCAAGTCAACAAAGAGCCTGAGGCAGCAGCATCTACGACACCGCCGTTTCAGGGAGTTCCGCCTGACCTGGAAACCTACCGTAGCCGTGGTCATCGTCGCCTGAATTCCAGAACTTACGAGTCGAAATGCCTGACCTGTATATGGGGTTGCCGGATGCCAGTAGAGATGATCATTGATCACTGGAACCCGTCTAAAAAACGATACCGCTTCGAGACCTTCTGCTACGGTCCCAAAAATTGTCCCTTATATCGTGCCGGGGCCAACCGCAAAGTACCGGGGCGAAATGGCATGTCATATACCGAAGAAAATTGGATCGATGAGGAAGACACCTCTCACAGGGAAGAGCATGATTGAGGATAAAGGTATTGTTGAAAGTCGTGTTGTTGAATGTCTGAAAAAGGTGGTGTATTCTTCAAGAAAACGGAGCATAAGGCAGCAACGAATGAAATCGAACTTGACAAAATCAATCTGTGCAATTCTTATTCTTACGCTATGCGCTCCGGCGTACCCCTCAAGTTCGCCGACGCACAACATGGCGGCCAAGACTGCAGCACAACTTGCACCGGAGCCATTCAAGAGCAACTGGCAGAAATGCCGTGGCGCTGTCCATGCCGACTACATGAGCGATCAGCCGTTGGGGCATGAGAACTCCCGCGTGTCAGGATTGCTCTACACGCTCGAAGCCATACGCTATCTGCGTGAGGGACAGATCACCAAGGCGATGATGACTTCTTCGGCGCGGACGCATTACATTAGCGACGCGGCGTGTATTCCTCATGCCAAGATGTGGTATCCGCGTAGCGTTGATGACGTTGTTCATGTGGGGCACGCATCTGAGAATGCCTTCGAGTATCTGCCGGACCGTTATCAGAATTACTACGTCCCCTTCGGCGATTTCGTTTACAACTCGCACTTCTATCCGCTTCAAGTCACCGGCGGGCCGCCAGCGGTCCACAAAGAAACCTGGGATAAACTTGCCAGGCAAAATCTGCTCGGCAGCATGCACGGATTTTTCGACCGGATGTCGTGCGTGCCGTGGAATAGAGGTGGCTTTCCTACAACGGGCATCGATCATGCGGAGAACTGGTCGTGCTACGATCGCGAGTTTTACGCCCGCTGGCGTGCAGAATGCATCGCACTGGACATTCTCGATCGCGAGACCGTGTTGGACGATTTGAAGCCGTTAAGATTTGCGCCTGAAGAACAGTTTAAGGCCGCTCAGGACGAAGAGATGCGCAACATGATCTCGGCGAAGATCGCCTATTATCGCTACCTCACCGTTGCCGCTGACACTGAATTGCGAGGCGACATGATAGACATCTTTCCGTCCAAAGACCCGCTGCGGCTTATGGTTCAGCGCAAACCAACAATCCTCATAGGCAAGGACGCTCCCTGGCCGCTCAAGCGCGCCGCCTACCTGCTGGCGATGGAACTCGTCCGCGCGAAATACCGTTACGAAGGAAAATACAACCAGGCCTTCGCGGTCAATCTCACCGATGAATCCGGTGCGTTGTTCAAGACAATACAGATGCCAAAGAGCGAAGGATCACAACGTCTGATCATCACCTGGATGGAAAAGGCCTCCGAAAACCAGAAGGCCGTGGGCTTGCCTCTGGCTGGCAACGTGATCGCAACCGAGTCAGGCACCAAAGGCGCGGGGCACATCATCCTCCACGGCAAAAACCTTCAATCGACGATTCACTTGGTCGACTACCTGCTCGATCTAACCTACGCACCGCTCAACGGCCGTTCCCCAATGGAAGTCATGCTCAACGTCTTCGAGCGCGAATGGGCCGGCATGTCATTTCTTAAAGAATTGAACCAGGTTCCCGATGCCGAAGTCTTCGACCACGAAGAACTCATCCGTCCTAAGAACATCCACCTCAACGATCGCAAGGAATGGACCGATAAAGTCCACTACATGGTCTGGCCAAACGTCGAAGGCATCTCTGACCTATCAGGCCCGATTCCCGCAATATGGGACTTGATGTTAGTCGATCTGCCCCTGCCGGATGGATCGTCGCTTGGTTTGGAGAAAAAGAAATGGAGACATTATGACAGGATTCACAGGATGATTAGCTCGGATTAACCCTTTTATGCTGTCTGTCTTGGTTCCCCGTGAATTGGACAATCGTCCCATTCGCTTAAGTTAATTTGGATGCATATCCCTACAAGGATTCTAGCCCTATCTGAATTCTCCGGTATCTTTAAGGAAGGGAATGCAACCGACAAATACGGTCTGTCCTCTTGAGTGGATATAACACAGATTTCACTCGATCGCAAGAAAATATAGTCTTTTGTAGACGAGTATTTCAGTAGGAATTAGGGATTCCATACTGGCTGGAAAGAGCCGTCCACGATTCTATCCTCTCAACATATTATTTACATGCAGAAATATTACTTGACAACTGTATATATGTGAATGTATGCTCAGGCGGGAGGGAGGGTACTGATTTAGCCTAAACAATGAACTTCAAATCCCCATCGATCCGTCTTTGGCGTCTGCAACTGGTCGCTCGAACCGGCAATGAGATTCGATCCAATATCCCAATCAACGACGCTGCCTGAATAAATCAATCCTGCCCGAATTTGGGATCACTCGTGACATGAGCCTCAAGCAGAAGAACGCCGTCATGCCGGAGAGGGAAATCCTTAATTCAAATTATAAAAGTCATTTGAAATCTCTATTGGAATGGTTTATGGTTCTTAAGAATGACCAAAAAAAATTAGGCTCCTCACAAGAATCTGTGCACGAGTTTGGGTTCGGGAAGGTCACCCA
>CAZSIZ010000468.1:0-4044 GCA_964606645.1 uncultured bacterium | reverse complement strand
CGTTTCGATCACCTCGGCTTCACGATTCCTGCGGCGTAGCCGCTTCGTCCAATGACCGTCATGAATTTCCAGAAATTCACACCCCACCAGCAACTCAATCTATTGGATCTTCAATGGCCGGTTCTGGCCGGTCCCGGGATGTTACCCGTGCTTCGGCGCTTGTACCGTCATCCAGCCGAAACCACGTTGCAATACGCCGATCTTCAGGACTTCGCGCTTCGCCGTTTGTACGAACTCGATCCGAAGGAAGGCCGTCAACTCATTCTGGATCAGATACAAAATCGTAATCCAACCGTTCTGATCGAAACGCTTGGTATTCTCCCCGATGATACACTATCCCAATACGACAACACCTTTGTTGCGAATCTGGAGTCATGGCTGGATCGGAGTATGCTCTCTGCGGAATTGAAAACGATTTGTCTTCTCATCGAACGATACGCTTCTCCTTCTGTTTTTTCAAAGATCAAAGCGGTCTATGAGAACAACGAGGATCGTTTTGAGTATCCCGCCCGGCAAGCGGTTATCGCCTATCTGATGCGATGCGAACCGGGGTATGGCGTCGATCTAATGAAGCGTGAATTAGACAAACGTGAAAAAGAAAATACATTCGATTACACTTCGATTTTCAGTGGAATGGCGAACTTTCACTATTGTCCCGAACTGGAAGCACTGGCCCTCGAACGTATCAACGGATCCGATACGCAACTTGCTGAAGACATCTTCCGTATGTTGAAAACGCACGGTTCGGTTGCTGTCGAGGAACCGTTATGGAAATGTTATGAGATTTTTCATGAGGAATGGAAAGACCGTCCTGAGGAATTATCCTTTCGCGCTGTGGGCAGATCTAACGATGCAATGATCTCATACGAACATACGCTTTACGAAACGTTAACGAATGGGAGAGCCTGGATTATAGGAACCGGTAAAATGAAAAGGCTCCAACAACTTTGCGTTCAAGAAAATACCCGCAGGAGTAATGAATGGATTTTACAAGAGATCTCGAGAAAACCGGAGATACACATACACCCGCACACTGGGAAAACAACTTTTAGCGTTCAGCGATACTACGGATTATCCTTAAACGCGTTAAAAGACAAACTTCTGCAATACCCTATAGGCACGGCTTTCCTGTGGCATCCATACGATAAAAACATACGGAAATGGAAGGAATTGAGTGATAACGCTTTTCGGGAACTGAAGGCGTTTCTCGAAACGAATGTCGGGAGTTTAGAGATTCAGCCAATTCAATGAAATGGTGAGTTTTTTTCGGAATTTGGATTATAGGCATTTTTATCTTCATATTTCTCAAGAAGTTATTAGTCGTGGAACACGGATGTAAAACAGATGTACCTCCAAAAGGTTTTCAGGTATGATTCCATTCTTTGCAGGATCATAATCGGAGTCATAGTTTCCTCCAGCGATCTTTCACAATCTCTGGAGTTGATTAGCCCCTACAAATCCCCAGGAACAATCAGTAAGCCTTCAAAGTCATAGGAACAAGGTTCTGAAACACGTCTTAATGATGGCTCCACAAATGATTGTTGATAGGGAAGGTAGAATAATGATACAATGTCAATATCGTCAACCAGGTAACAGTGGTTTGATTCAAGCATAACAGCTACACATGGCTGCACCTTCAAAAAGGTTTTCAGGATTGTACCTAACCTTTCCAGATTGGGCCAAATCAAGAGTAAAATGATTCTCGAGATGAACGCTGGGGAGAGACAAAGTGAATAAGAGATCCGTTAAGTGGCTCTACGATGAACTGCCAGAATTGGTCCGGAAGGAAATTTTGCCCCGGGAGAATGCGGAAAAAATTCGCCAATACTATGGTCCCGTGGTGGAGATCAGCAAACGCAAAATCGCCTTAATCGTGTTTAGTTGTTTTGGAACGGTTTTTATCGGCTTGGGGGTTATCCTCTTGGTGGCCCACAACTGGGACGAATTATCCCGCCCCGTAAGGACCGTTCTTTCTTTGATTCCCTTGCTGGCTGCCCAATGCTTGACCGGCTGGATGCTTCTGTTCCGGAATGAGTCGATCGCTTGGCGGGAAGGCGTGTCCGCTTTTCTGATGTTGAGCATCGGTATATCTATTTCACTGATCAGTCAAACTTACCATATTTCCGGTGAAGAGAGTGATTTTATCTTAACTTGGATGGTACTTGGTATTCCAGTGATTTACCTGGTGAGAGCCAGCCTTCCCGTTATTTTCTATTTGGCAGGCATTACCATCTGGTCCGGCGAAGTACAGTCGGTAGGAGGCCAAGCGATGTTGTTCTGGCCCCTATTCGCGTTCATCATTCCCCATTACTGGCAAGCGCTCAACCGGAACCCATACTCGTTTCGTTCAGTTCATCTTTCCTGGGGGATATGCCTTTGTCTCTGTGTGTCCACCGGGATCGTTTTAGAGAAAGCGCTTCCGGGTCTTTGGATCATTGTGTACGCCAGTCTCTTTGCAATCATGTATTATGTCGGATGTTTCCGGTTCGGCAATGTCATGTTTCTTCGATCCCGCCCCTTTCAAAATGTAGGAGTTGTCGGCATTAGCGTACTTTCCCTCCTGTTGAGTTATGAGTGGCCTTGGGAAAAAATCGGTTGGCACAATTATCGGTCGGAGGGATGGTACCACGGGATTCCCGCCATCGCCGACTATATTCTTACCGTCGCGCTGCTCAGTCTTGCAGTCTGCTTCCTGGCTGACTTCGTGCGGCAAAAGCGAGTTGCCGGCACGTACATCGGCTTGGCTCCGGTCTTGGCGGTTATTGGATTCATGGTTGCCGGATTTGAAGATACTACGGTATTCCCGATGGTCTTGTTTAATGTCTATCTTTTTGTATTGGCGGTCGGCACGATCGTTATGGGCATTCGAGACAATCGGCTGGGCACGGTTAACGCGGGGCTGTTCGTGTTGTCGGCGCTGATCGTCGCCCGGTTCTTCGACAGTTCATTCGGCTTTGTGGCGCGGGGGCTTATCTTCATCGGGATCGGTATTGGATTTCTAACCACAAACCTGGTGCTGGCCAGCCGGGATAAAGGTCGGCAAGGAGAATCGACATGAATAAAAAGCGGTGGTTGTTGGGATGCTTTCTCTGTCTTGTTCTCGTTCAACTCTTTGTGCCCGCGTGGATGATCGCCCAGCGCGAATGGACGCTTCGCCACGGACACCAGTTTCGTTTTCGCACGGACCCTATCAGTCCCCGCGACACCTTTGACAGACGCTCGGTTCGCTTGTATATTCCGAACTCAGTGTCTGATTGCCCACCGGGAATGCAGTTGTTCCGACATCAAAAGGTGTATGTTCTTCTGGAAGAGGACGATCAAGGTTTTGCCCTTATCGACGGTCTCAGTCTCGATCGCCCGAATGGAGACGCTTATCTCAAAGCTAAGGTGGATTATCTCAAAGGCAATCAAGTGCATTTGGACCTTCCATTCAATCGCTATTATCTGGAAGAGAAACCCCTGCCAGCCGTTACGGAATCTTATCAAAAACACGATCGGAAAGGGCCTCAAGAGGCTTATGTGGCTGTCCGTGTCAAATCGGGATACGCCGTGCTGGAAGAATTGTATATAGGGGGGAAACCGATCGCGGAGTATCTTCAGAGCGTTAAATAGTAGGGCTATTCGATCGATATGAGAAACTGCCGATTTAAAAGGATATGTGATTAAGGAGTATTGTTATCGGAAAGTTCACGAATTTTCGCAAAAACTATGAGTGAAAATGGCGGTTGGATTTATATCGACGCGAAGGAAGCATAGTTTTGTAGTGTGGGATAAAATCGAAGCGTAACCTATCTATTGGCAACGCCGGTTATTGGAATATCGTATTCGGGATCAGAAAAATTTCTTTAACCGTTAATGATTATATACATTACAATCCGGTCAAGCATGGTTAGGACAGTTCCACAAAAAATTGGAAATGGTGAACCTTCAAGAAATTGGTTGATAAGAGTAAAATAGATGGTGGGCAACGTTGCACTTTTAACCCACTCTACCAGGGCAATCGCATGAAATTATGTAAAAATATCAACATTATCAATACATAAT
>CAZSIZ010000467.1:0-4057 GCA_964606645.1 uncultured bacterium | reverse complement strand
CAAGATGTCCAAAAAAATGGGTCGATTTAGGAGTGGATTTGCGAGGTCTGTAATAACGGATGATTCACGTTTCTATGAATAAAACCACTGGAAAACAATACCTGATTCGTGATACCATCAAACCAATCGATCGCACTACATCCAAATTCATGAAAACATCTACTTTTCCGATATTCTTTAGTTTATTTTTATTGCTTTTCGTTCCCGCATGTTCGAAACAAGCCCAAAAACCGAATGTGCTCCTGCTGACCCTGGATACGCTGCGTTCGGACGCGCTGAGTTGTTATAACAACTCGAACGTGAAGACACCCACACTCGATCGGCTTGCTCGTGAAGGCGCGTTGTTTGAAGACGCAGTCTGCCAAATTCCCGCCACCCTCACTTCCCACACGGCAATCATGACAGGCCGTTCTCCAAAAACGACCGGCGTCCGATTCCGAACGGCTCGTGTTCCCGAACGCGAAGAGACCCTCGCGGAACGATTTTCCATGCACGGTTACGAAACGGCCGCTTATATCAGCAGTGTCGTATTGGCCCCGCATTACGGCCTGAATCAGGGATTCGACCGCTACGAATTGGGATCGATGGTTAGAGACAACGCAAAGAACCATCCCGAACGTCGGGCGGACGAAACCATTACGGATGCGATTCGTTATCTCGAACGCCCCAGTAAAAAACCGTTCTTCTTATGGGTGCATCTTTACGATCCTCATTCCCCCTACGATGCGCCGGAACCGTATAATACGTTTTACGATCCCGATTATACTGGTTCACTCCATGGGACCGTCGCCGAAATCACACGCCTGAACGCAACGAAAGGGAAAACCGCTTCAAAACGCGACCTCGAACATCTGCGGGCGCTTTACGACGGCGAAGTCGCGTTCATGGACCATCATATCGGACGGTTGATCGAATGGCTCGAGACGAATCGATTACTCGACAATACTGTGATCGCCGTCGTCGCCGATCACGGCGAAGCGTTAGGTGAAAAAGGCCTTTTCTTTCATGGCGACGATCTTTACCGACACTCGATGCAAATTCCCTTGATTGTGCGCTATCCAAAGACGATTAAACCGGGGATACGTATCCAGGAATTCGTCCAGTCGATCGATCTTTTTCCGACCCTGCTGCAATTGACGGGCGTTCCCGAAATATCCGGAATTGAAGGCCACTCGCTTCTTTCATCGATCTCGAATAAAACCGACGACGGAGACCCGTATCAAAAACAGCCGGGCTATCTGGAAACCGAAGCGGAAGTCCTCTCCGATTCCAATAAACTTTATGGTATCCGAGCGGGAAACTATAAATTCATCTATCACTCGGCCCACCGCCGAACGGAAACCCCGCTTGGAGTCATGGCGGAAATCCCACTGACAGGACCGTCCATCGTGATGCTGCGTGTCAAAGGCGATCCCTCGATCCGTTTGATGGCCCACATCCGCTACCGAACGAAGGAACTCTACACAAGCCGCGACTTCCAAGCCCTGGCGAAACTCAACACCACAGTAATTCATGCCGAATCCTGGGGAACCGATTCGCTTCATTCCGAAGCCGAGAAGCAGAATTCGTTTCTACCCACGCCCGAAGGATGGCGGCTGCAAGCCACACCGAATCTCTATCCGATGGCCCACAACTACGGTTTGGCGCGAGGTTGGCCAACCCAGTGGATGGTTCTTGAAGGCGTCGGAGTCGATGCCTCCATCCCTCACACCCAGCAAACCGCCACATTCACGATCGATCAAATCGAACTCTACGCACCGAAACTAAGATTCCCGAATTCACCCAAGTTCCGGAAGCCGTTTTGGGTGTTGGAGAATTTCGAAAATTCTTCACCGGGATTGATCGACGCGAAAGTCGGTCCCCCGCACCGCATTCAAACTCATTGGACAAAGGAAACGATTTTCGGCGGTATCAGACAACAGCAAGTAACGATTACGTTCTCCAGTAAAACGGATTCAGACACATTGGACGAACTCTACGACCTGAGTCAGGATCCCGGTGAAAATCGTAATCTGCTTCCCCAATCCAGCGAAACGGCCCAAAACTGTCGTGTACTGCTTCAAAAATGGATCGACAGCGAACCCGGCGATTATGAATATATCGAAATCTCTCCCGCCCAGCGCGAAGCAATGGAATCGCTAGGCTACGCACAATAAATCGAAATCCGGCTGTCCGCATTAAAATTCATTACGCTCATTCCTGTTTCAATTCCGAGGGCATTCGTTTCGTCCGATAGAATTGCCGATACTCGTTATACAATTTGACGGTGGCTTCTCCTCCCGGTTTCGCACTCGACCAGGGAGCGTTTAACAGGCCGGGAAATTGATAACACAAGATTTTTTCAAAAATGGGAAAGCGCAGCAAATCGTCGACCAGTCCATCGATCGGGCGAGGGTAAAGCTCACCTTCGGAACCGAATAGAAAAACCTCCATATCCATCCACAAATGCCCGCCTTCCTCATCGCACAATCGTTGAAACCATTTCGCTGCCTCCTCGCCGGATACATCCCCATCGGGCATGCGGTGGAAGCCAAAGGGACAGACGATATCGCAATAACGCATCACCTGCCGCCAAGTCGATTCCGCCTGTGCCAAGTGATGACAATTCGGAGCCAGCATGATCGGCTTTTGCGGGGCGAAACGATGGACGTGTTCGCGAAATCCTTCGAAGAATTCAACGATCTCTTTCCGATATCGAACGATCGTCTCCGGTGAATCATTGGAGGATGGATGGATATACCCGTGAGTCTCTTCCGAGATGTACCACCCATAAAACGATGGATGATGGCCGTACATCTGCCATAATTCCGATGCGATTTCTTGATGCCATCGCAGGGAATCCGCCGAAAAATCAAACCAGGCGTATAAACCCACCCCCATGAACACCGACATATTCAACGCGTCTGCCTGAGACAGAATCGCCTCGACCGGATCGCGGGCGGCAATATCCATTCTTGCCGGATACAGGCGGGAAGGATAGAAGGCTTTTCCGTGATAGCCGTTTTGAGGGATATCGTGTTCATTGTAATATACCTGGTTGCGGAATAATTCCTGAATCACGATGATATTCATCCCGATCTCGTGCATTCCCCGCACCAACTCTTTCCATTGATCGTCGGTGAGCGTTCGGATATCACGGTTCCAAAGTTTTCCTTCTTTCTCGCTCCAATGATAGAGTCCCATCCATGCGCCTTCGATCCGCTGCGTTGAACGAATGGTGGACGGAATGATTTCGATCAGACTCGAAGTGGTGAGGGTTTCAATCTCACCAGTAACCGAAAAAACAATCTCATTCACGCCGCGAAGTTCTTTCGTGAAGCATTGAACCTTCACGCCGTGCAGCGATTGCGGAGAAATCGAAACGTCCCCTTCTTGAATGGAGTACGATCGATCCTTGGAGGCAGCCGAAAATGCCCATTGGAAGGTTTGGGTGACGTCTTTGGGATTGAAAATCGCGCTGCGTAAATCGACACGGATTCGATCGGTGACCGGAGAGGGAGGAACCATTGTAATCGATGGAGTCCATTTATTCCATTCCGCCGAATGCACGTTCCATGGCCCCAGGCTCAAAGCAGCGTTGAGTAATGCGAAAGCGACAATAAAGCGAAGTATGATCGCCGGTTGATGATTGACGATTGATGATAAAGCGATTTGTTTTCTCTCAATGGATTCCTCATGAATTCTTCGGAGGCCAGACATACGTTATTCCTTTTAGAATGATAGCAATCGGAAATCACTCAGTGGTTTTTCGCAATAATTTTTTAATCGATCCTATGGTTACATCTTTGAAGCGTACATTAAAGGGAGACATGAACGACTCTTCATGGTGAAGAGAATATTATGATTCGAAATTCTGATCGATTTGAAGGTGAAAATTGATCCATCGACACGTGATTGAATTCACAGGCGAATAGCCGATGTCAGTGGACTGATAGCCGTGTGAAGGTTCCATGAAGTATCGAGTAAAAAGTCGAATTGTCCGCTTTGTCGGGTAAAAAAACAATGGCCCGGAGCGTGAGCTCCGGGCCGAGAAAGCATTTTGTATGTGACAAACTAA
>CAZSIZ010000466.1:0-4130 GCA_964606645.1 uncultured bacterium | reverse complement strand
CATCCAATAGGGTTTTCATGTCGGCAAGCGACACAAAAACCCCTATCTATTTGTTATTGAATTATCCGCTTCTTTGTGGTATTAATTGATTCATACGATCTGTAACGGGGAGTCTATGTGATGCTTGGAAAAAAAGGATTTACGTTGATCGAACTGCTGATCGTCGTCGCCATCATCGGGATTTTGGCCGCGATCGCCGTTCCCAATTTCCTGAACGCGCAGGTGCGAGCGAAACTGGCGGCGGCCCAATCCAACAGCCGAAGCCTCGGCCAGGCTTACGTTATGTACAAGATGGACAACCAGGAATGGCCGCCGCACATCGACCGCGATCCCGCCCAGCACCGCTTCGTGACGACACCCATCGCCTACGTGAGCACCTCGATCTACGATCCGTTCCAAGCCGGGATCACCCTGCAGCAAGTGCCCGTCGTCGTGAACACCCAGTGGCAGTATCACATGGAACCGGCGGCTCTGCCTGTCAGCTGGTTCCAACCCAACCGCGATCGCTACAAGCAGTTCTACCAGGACATTCAGCAATGCCAGTACACCGTGCTGTCGTTCGGGCCGGATCGACAGTGGCAGTCCAACGAACTTTACGATTCCAGCAACGGGACGGTCAGCTCCGGCGATCTGTTTACGCCGGTTTTTGGAAAGTGATATCCCACTCGATTCGTTTTTTCTTCGATTCCTTCAATTCTCCAACTTGATTATCAAAGAAAAATAATGCGAAAATCCTGCATTTACCTATTGACAGTTTATATATATACTGTTAAACTATGTGCAAGTATCCAAATGATCCACTGGATACAACCTGCCTGAAGAGGAGAACGATCATGAAGAGAAATAACACGATTATCGTATCGGTATCGGTCATGGTTCTGCTGGTTGGAATGATCGGTATCGGGGAGGAGAGTCGAATCGCGGAGAAGAAAAACGCCCTGATTCGAGTGGGGATTTACGATTCCAGGGCGGTTGCGGTGGCGTATGCCCATTCGGACTATTTTCGGAATTTACTTGACGAGAAAAAACAGGAATTGGAGAAAGCGAAATCCGCAGGGGATACGGATAAAGTCAAGGAATTGGAGGCGTTGGGGCCTGAAATGCAGCATAAGATGCACTTGCAGGGTTTCGGCTCGGCCCCGGTTCGCGATCTGCTCGAACCGGTCAAGGATTCATTACCGAAAATCGCGAAATCCTGCGGGGTGGATATCATTGTCAGCCGATGGCTGATCGACTACCAAGCGCCCAACGCGGAATTGGTGGATATCACCGATGAGATGATCGAACCGTTCAAACCGAATGAACGCGTATGGAAAATCGTTGAATCCCTGAAGAAGCAGCCTCCCGTGCCGGAAGCAGAAATCACGAAACACGACCATTAATAACGAAACAGCAAAAAGTCGAAAACTGGAAATTTAACCACAACCTATCGGAAGAGGAGAACGATCATGAAGAAAAACGCGATTATCGTATCGGTATCGGTGATAGTTCTGCTGGTTGGAATGATCGGCATCGTAGAGGAGAGTCGAAGCGCGGAGAAGAAAAACGCCCGGATTCGAGTGGGGATTTACGATTCCAGGGCAGTGGCGGTTGCGTATGCCCATTCAGACTATTTTCGGAAGACCCTTCACGATAAGTATCAGGAATTGGAGAAAGCGATATCCGCCGATGATACGGAAAAAGTCAATGCGTTGGAAGCGTGGGGGCGCGAAAGCAGCGTGTTGATCGAAGTCACTCACGGTTATACGGGGAAAGGCAAAGCGTTGGCAGAAAGCAAACACAAAAAGCCCTTACAGGATTCAGACTCGATTCCAGATCGCATTCGGCTCGAACCAAATCTGTATAACAAACTTCAAAAAATATCCTCATCTTTCGGCTCGGTCCCGGTCCGCGATCTGCTCGAACCGGTCAAGGATTCATTACCGAAAATCGCGAAATCCTGCGGGGTGGATATCATCGTCAGCCAATGCCTGATCGACTACCAAGCACCCAACGCGGAACTAGTGGATATTACCGATGAAATGATCGAACCGTTCAAACCGAATGAACGAGTATTGGAAATCGTTGAATTCCTGAAGAAGATGCCTCCCCTGTCGGAAGCAGAAATCAAGAAACACGATCATTAATCCGGCGTGCTTGTTTTGAAGGGTGACAGGAATGTGTAGGGGCAGGTCTTGTGCCTGACCAAGGCGATTCCACTACTCATTTTAAACTATCATTCTTTGACTTCGGCTATCGATTCGAGTCGAACTATTGTATTCTATCTCATCGAATAGGAATGCGTTCGATCGATTTCGGATAGGAGGAAAATGAAATGAAAGTCGTCGCCTTTAACGGGAGCGCCCGCAAGGATGGCAACACAGCCATCATGGTCAGGCAGGTTTTCGCCGAGTTGGAGAAGGAAGGGATCGAAACGGAGATGGTGCAGTTCTCCGGACAGGAAATCCGGGGATGCCTGGCTTGCTACCAATGTTTCGATAAGAAGAATAAGCAATGTTCCAATACCAAAGACATCATCAACGAGTGCATCGATAAGATGATGGAAGCCGACGGGATTATTCTAGCCACACCGACGTATTTCTCCGACGTGAGCGCGGAACTGAAAGCGCTGATCGACCGGGCCGGGCTGGTGTCGAAGGCGAACAATGATCTATTTACACGTAAAGTGGGGGCGGCCGTGGTCGCGGTGCGCCGTGGCGGGGAGATTCACGCCTTCGATACGATGAATCACTTCTTCCTGATCAGCCAGATGATCGTTCCCGGCTCCATCTATTGGAACATGAGTTTCGGTATGGATAAAGGGGATGTGGAAAAGGATGAAGAAGGGGGCCGAACCATGAAGACGCTTGGACAGAATATGGCGTGGTTGCTTAAAAAGCTAGGGTCTAGGGATTAGGGTTTAGGGTCTACTCGTCTGGCTAAAAGAGTTATTAGAGGTATTGATCCTATGAGCGGACGCTTGACTGAATCTATGCAATCCCAGACGGGTATTTCTGTCCGTGATTATTGGGCGTTGTGCCGCCCGTTTACGCTGTTGGCTCCCTTCATCGGATTCGTTTCGTTCGCGTTGGTCGGTTGGAGCGGGCAGGCGGATCAAACACTGCTCGATGTGGTCCCGGCGATCCTGTTCGGGGCGCTGTCGGCGACACTGCTGAACGGCGCGTCGAATATCATCAACCAATATTTCGATCTGGAGATCGACCGAATCAATAAACCGGCGCGTCCGCTGCCGTCCGGACGGATATCGATCCCGGCGGCGCTCGGTTTCTGCGGCGTATTGTACGTGCTTTCATTCGGGGCGTCCTATCTGGTCAATTGGCAATTTTTTATCATCGTTCTGTTCACCGCGCTCGTCACTTACGCCTATTCAGGTCCCCCTTTCCGCACGAAAAGACACTGGCTTCCGGCAAACATCACGATTGCGATTCCACGCGGCTGCCTGCTGGTCGTGGCGGGCTGGACGGCGGTGCGGGATATGTGGGAACTGGAGATTTGGCTGCTGGGCGGCGTTTTCGGGCTGTACATCCTCGGTGCGGCGACGACGAAGGATTATGCCGATATCAAAGGCGACCGCGAAGGGGGCTGCATCACGCTTCCGATCCAGTTCGGCATTGAACGCAGTGCGTGGATGATCGCCCCGTTTTTCGTGCTGCCGTTTCTCTTGATGTTTGCGGGGACATTAGGCGGCTTCTTTTCCGGAAACCGGATTATGCTTGAAGCGCTTTCGCTGGGGCTGGCGGTTTGGGGGGGATACGTCGCGTGGCTGATCCTGCGTAAACCGTCGGACTTAGCCACCGAAGCCAACCACGTTTCCTGGAAACATATGTATCTGATGATGGTGGTGGGGCAAATTGGGACTGCGGTTTCTTATTTATTGTAAATTCAGGGTTTAGGGTTTTATCAGTCAAATCGATTGCAAAACGGTCACAAATTTATTCAGATAGTTCATCCTGCTTAACGATGGTGGGTCGATAAAGCGCAACCTACCCTACCTTGCTGAAGACATGTTCGAGTAGCGGCTCATTTGCCCGAAAATTTCGATATTTGACATACACAACAATGTTGTGTATGATATAATTATGATGAGTAAAACTCAAACCAGAACCCATAAACGCATCAACATTTCTTTG
>CAZSIZ010000465.1:0-4151 GCA_964606645.1 uncultured bacterium | reverse complement strand
TCGCACGGAAGAGACCTCCATCGAATTGGCCTTGAATATCGAGCAGTCGAATACGATCGTGACGGTTCACTGGAGCGTGCAGGCCGTCTCAGAAAATGTGATCTCACCCAATCCCGCGAAAGGGTTGTTCACCCTCAACGTCGTTGGAACCCCGTTCTCCACTCCCACGCCCCTTCCTACCCCGGCTCCCATTTCTCCCCCCACGCTGCTGCTTCCCGAAGACGGGATCGACATCAGCTTATTGGAGAATCTCCAGGGGATCGTTTTCGACTGGGCGGACGTGACCGGGGCGGCGCGCTATCAATTCACCTATTACCTGGACAACAACCCCATCCACCGGTTCACCAGCGACAGTTCCGCCGTTCTGACCTTCGACTCGCAACTATTTAAAATCTATCAATGGTGCGTTCGATCCGTCGACGCTCATGGAGAGATCGGAACCGCCGGAGAACGCTTTTCCTTCAGCATCGGCCGCGGGATTCTTCCCACCCCGACTCCGTTTCCAGTCACCCCCGATCTCAATCACGACAACATCCTCGACGCTGCCGATCTCTATCGTTTCGCGGCGAATTATCGAACCAATGATCCGCAAGTGGATTTCAACCACACCGGCCTGAACGACCGCAACGATCTCCTTCAATTCATGGAATTATTCAAGGCAGGACGGTAGCGTCGCTCGATCCTTCATCACTCATCAGACCAAGTATCCGTAATTAGAGATTTATACTTTTTTATAAATCTCTAATCTTTTCGTTATCCGAACAACTTTTTTCCAACTTTTTTCCAACTTTTTTATCACTTATCTCTAAAAAATTCAATAAATTATATGAAAAGTATATAAAAGTGTGTTTTTTGGTTTGAATTTTGATAATTTATCGTGTAAAATTTAGAGTCTTGGCTGAGTTATGCATCATTTTAAATGGGAACCGAATGATTCTCTAATAAATTGTGTGTAACCTCCATAAAACTATCTCGTTGTTCGAAGGAAGAATACATAATGACTCGACAAAATGCTTTTACACTCATCGAATTATTGATTGTCGTGGCGATTATCGGAATCCTCGCGGCTATCGCGGTCCCCAATTTTCTCAACGCCCAAGTTCGTGCCAAGATCGCCAAGGTCGATTCGGATATGAAATCGCTCTCGACGGCGTTGGAATCTTATGCGATCGACAACAACAGTTTTCCCGGTGACCACGATCTGGACAACTACATGGGGGGCGAGGATGGTCTTTTCCACCTCACCACCCCGGTTTCGTATATGTCCAGTTTACCCAAAGATCCCTTCGTGGAAAAGAAACTGGCCGCCATGCTGAAATTGGGTTCCAGCAATGCTTACGCCAAATTGGGACGGCCCGATTACGAAATGGGAAGCGGAGCCGACAACTCGGGCAAGTATCGCAAACAATGCTACAGCCTGATGAGTTACGGCCCCGACTATTTCGACGACAACAGCAGCCACGACCCCTTCCCCTTCGGTACGGACATGGATCGCTACGATGCCTCGAACGGGTTGAGATCGAAAGGCAACCTCTTCCGGTTCGGCGGTGATTACAACTCCGGCTGCATCATCCTGGACTGGGGAACTAAAAGACTCGGAAGCGGCTGCTCCTAATCGGCGCGTAGCGTTATTTTTACATTTTGAATGCGTTTCGATAATGAATTCTGGATCTCTATAGAAATGAAGAAATGGAGAAAAGAGATAGTGAACAAACGCGCTTTTACACTGATTGAACTACTCATCGTGGTCGCGATCATCGGAGTTCTCGCGGCGATCGCGGTTCCGAATTTCCTCAACGCACAAATCCGGGCGCAGATCGCCAGAGCGACATCCGACCATAAGTCGATCGGCGACTCTTTGGAAATGTACCTGCTGGATCACAACGCCTATCCCGGCGACCACGACCTGGATAATTTCATGAATGGTGAAGCCGGTCTCTTTCGCTTAACGACGCCCGTCTCGTATATGAGTTCGCTTCCGTCCGATCCGTTTATCGAACGAAATTTGATGAACTACATTTCGCAATCCAGCAACGGCTACGCGAAACAAGGACGGCCCGATTACGAAATGGGATCGGGATCCGATAATACGGGACAATACCGCATCCATGCCTGGAGCCTGCTCAGCTACGGACCCGACCGGGACGACGATATCGGCCCTCACGATTCATTCCCCTTCGGCGTGTGGATCAAACCCTACGACGCGACGAACGGTCTTCGCGCCAACGGTGACTTAAGCCGGATCGGCGGGAATTGGATGAGGGGCTGCGTTACCTTCGGCATGGGAGCGGGAGCCAAGCGAAAAGGCGGAGGATGCCAGTAATTCTTCTGAATCATAGTTTTTGTTACTTTGGATAAACTGCGAATTTTGAAAGAACGTTAGGTCTCGCTCCATTAAGGTAGCCGAGAAGGCGGAACACACAATCCGCCTAGTGAGAAAGGAGGGACGGACTCCGAATTATCTCGATTGGACGTTGCGGATGAATATCGCGTTTCCATTATTTTAACTCTTGGACATCGGCGAACTTGCAAAGAAATAATTGATTATCAATTGGAAACGTCGAAATACAAAAATAAACATAATAAAAAGGAGAATACAAGATGCAAAAAAGTAGCGTTTTTAAGATACTCAGTTTTGCTGGATTGATTGGAGTTTGCTTTTTGAATCCCAGTCCGGTTTTTTCCCAGGCTGTGATTTTTGAAGAGAACTTTGACTCCACTTCCGAGTTTGGCCTTCCTTCCGGTTGGTTTGAGTACAACGAAACCTGGCCGGATGACGGCACCAGCCTCGCCGAGGGGGATGAATTTATGGCGTGGACTGTTATTACCGCCGACACCCTGGCCGCACTGGGTAGTAATCGGACCAACAATCCTTCGGTCTTCGACGGCAATAGCGTTTATGCCGAGTCCGATCAGCGAAGCGATCTCCAGGTCCAATGGCTCTACACTCCGGTCATCGACATGAGTTCCTACAGCAAAGCCATCTTCATCGACTTCGACAGCAACTACATCCAGAACCAGGACAACTTAGGTTATGCCGAGTACACCCTTCAGGGCGATCAAGTCGAAGGCAATCCCGATGGAGTTGAATGGCTTCCGATTTTCTACTGGGTGAACGGCGGCGAAGTCAATTTGGAAGATGTGGAAGGTATTTTCGTCAACAACGGCTTAAACGATGATGACTTTGAAACCTACGATCTATACGTCGGTGCTCGCCCGCTGGCCGATCTAGGCTCCTTCGTCGAAGGCCGTGGAGATGATGACTCGACCACCAACAAAAAACATGAAGCGTATCCGCTTTTCAACGCAACGGGAGAATCGCAAGTGGTTATCCGCTTCTTCCTGGGCGGTGGTGCCAGTTGGTTCTGGGGCATCGATAATTTTAAAGTGATCGAGAAAGAGAGCTTCGCCCCGGCTAAACCGACTCTGACGGCGAAATCAGAAACGACCGGTTCCGATACGGTTGTGACTCCCGGTGAATCGGTGACCTTGACCGGTTCGGCTTTCGCTGACAACGATTCCGCTGGTGACGCTTCCACACATGCTTCGTCGACGTGGCAGGTCTCGTCCAGCGCCGATTTCCTGAACATTATTTTTTCCTCGGAAAACGACACCAGTAATCTGACTTCCATCACCGTGCCTTCGGACGTATTTCCTAAAGGTTCAACGGCTTTTGCGCGCGTGAAATACACGGATGGGACGAACGTTCCCAGCCCGTTTAGCACTGTGATTTCGTTTGTGATCATCGATCCCAATCCCACTTTCCCTGAAGGCGTTTTCTTCATGGAGAGTTTCACGGGACAAAACACCCAGAGCCTTAACCTCACGGGGTGGGATATCGGCCAGAACGAAACCGCAACCGAAGTGGGATCCGAATTTATCATCGCTCCCGCTTGGCCCGTTCGTGCGCCCAATGCAAGTTTTGGCTTTGTGAATCCGCCGAAAGCAGACGGCACGGAAACCGACGGTGGCTACCTCATGTCCGACTCCGACGCCGCCAGTGGTTCCGATGATGTTGGCTCCGAAGCGATGTTTTACGCGATTACTCCCAGTTTCAGTACACAGGGAAGCACCGAAGTCTGGTGGCATGCCAACGTTGAAATCGAAACTAATAACAAGACAACTTCCTCTAATTTAGGGGAACCTGCTGG
>CAZSIZ010000464.1:0-4169 GCA_964606645.1 uncultured bacterium | reverse complement strand
GGTAACGAGAATTATTGTGACACAGCCTGTGCGCTTTGAGCCCACCCTACCAAAACTACCAAAACTGATTGACCCACCCAAATGCGAAGAGAGGACTGAGAAAAATGATTGGTATCAATGGTCGAATACGGCCAATCGCGGTGTGGGTTGTGTTTCTCGTTATTTTCCTTTGGGTGGTGCGGGAGGGGATGACATGCACGACCCTGATGGTGGGTAAAAAAGCGACGGAAGATGGCTCCGTTCTGATGAGCAGTTCGTGTGACGGCGATATCATGGGGGTGATTCAAATCATGCCTTCCAGAGAATACCCAGAAGGCACTGAGTTGCCGATGTATTGGAATTTACCCCGGCCCACTAATTACGATGAGTACATGGAAAATCTCAGGAAGGGATATGACTTGGTCGGCTTTTTACCTATCGAGAAGACCTACCGCAGCATCATCCTGGGAGGGAACATCGAAAGTATGACGACGGGTGGAATGAATGAGTTCGGCGTCAGTATCGCCATTGAATTCCTCTCCATGAGAGACGGCCTTGCCTGCCAAAAGGGGGTGGTCGGTCCCAATAGCAACCATTGGACCACATCGCTTATCGCCAATGCGCTTATGCGGGCCAAAACGGCTCGTGAGGCTATACGGATCGCCGGTTCCATGATCGAACAATATGGATTTCAGTATTACCGCGCACCAAAGGCCGGTGTTGCGCTGCCTATCGCAGACGACCACGAAACATGGCTGATGGAGATTTTCGGTCCGGGGGAAGACTGGACGGCAGAGAGCGGCAAACCCGGCGGCGTGTGGTGCGCACAACGAATCCCCGACGGCGAGGTTGGATGCAGCGCAAATCGAAGCCGCATCGGGAAAGTGAATTTGGACAACACCGACGAGTTTATGGCGTCACCCAATCTATTTTCTTTAGCGGAAGAACTTCGATTTTGGAAAAAGGGTGAACCCTTCGTGTGGTATGAAATCTATGGAGACCCGGGCAGCCGGGCGAATTCACTGCGCGAATGGAGAGCGCTCAGCCTGGCCGCTCCTTCATTGGGGCTGAAGGCGTCGGGCGATCCGTTAGCCGACCGATATCCCTTTTCTGTCAAACCGGATAAGCCAGTCTCCGTTAAGACGCTCATGGGTATCATGCGGGACGGTTATGAAGGAACGGCGTTCGATCTGACCGAGCATCCCGCCTTCAATCCCGATGACAAGAAAAGTGTGCTTGCGCGTCCCTGGGGACCGTCCGATTTATTCGACCTGCTGGGAATCAAGCCGGAGCGAGCCATTAACACTCCTGCAAGCGGTTATGTTTTCGTTGCACAATTAAGAGACTGGTTACAGGATTCGATCGGCAACTGTCTATGGTTCGCCTACGGACCGGCCTACACAAGTAGTTTTACGCCGATCTATGCCGGGGTGACCGATCTGCCCGATTCCTGGGATCATCCGGCTGATTTTACCAAGATCGACAGGGAACAGACACAGTGGAATTTTCGTTTGGTCTACAGCCTGGCAAATCACTTGAATTATCAGAATGCCGTGAAAGATATCCAGAATGTATTTCAACCTGCCGAGGAAAAATTCTTCAGGATTCAAGCGGAATTCGAGAAGGCGGCGGAACGCGTATACAAGAAGCATGGTGCGAATGGCGTAGAGAAATTCACTACGGACTATGCGAGACACTGTCTGGATCAAGTCGGCTACACTTACCACGAACTCGCCGACTATCTGATGTTTCAATATTTGCTCGGTAACTCAGACGTTGCACCGCCCAAGCTTCCTTCGATCGCTGCGCCTGTCATTCCCGATCTTCCGGCTCTATCATCCAATTGAAATGGAAAACAGAGAACGGATTTCATAACTATGATTTCCTCTAAAGAATCGAAAACGATAAAGGAGTCCGACATGAACAGATCACATTTCTTTCCAGCATTATTCATCCTTTCGATCGTACTGACACAAGCGATCGGCCTACAGCCCGGTCAGTCCGAGGAACCCCAAACGTTGCCGAATCTTTTGATCGATGGAACGGCTCCGGGATGGATTACGCTCGGAGAAAATGACTTCGCCCATGTCAACGGCAACCCCGATACCTGGACCTGGAAAGACGGTCTTCTCGTTTGCAGCGGCAAGCCGGTGGGCGTGATGCGTTCCAAGAAAGTGTTCACCAATTTTGAATATGTGGTTCAATGGCGACATCTTAAACCAGCCGGCAATTCCGGAACATTCGTATGGGTTCCGATGGAGGCGCTGGAAAATTTGAAACCCGGCAAACTGCCTGGGGGTGGTATCGAAGTGCAAATGCTCGACCACGGCTATGCCACACGATATGAAAAAAAGAATGGAAAAAAAAGCGACTGGTTCACCACGAATGGGGATATCTTTGCCGTGGGGAAATCGAAACTCAATCCATTCCCGCCGCTATCTGCCAACGGAAGACGCAGTTTCCCCCGTAAGAACCTGAGCAAAGGATTTGGTGAATGGAATCACTACTACGTTCGTTGTATCAACGGCGAAGTGAGGCTATGGGTCAACGGGGAGGAAGTTTCGGGTGGAAATAACGCCGAACCGAGCACGGGTCATCTCTGTATGGAGTCGGAAGGATCGCCCATCGAGTTCAAGAATATCCGAATTCGTGAACTCCCGTAAATGACGGAACGCCAATCATTGAATTCGTTTGATTTTTAACATGATATCTGCTTCAATCGATCCATCCTAATCGAGAAAGGATTTTCAGTCATGCAGCATAACAATTCCCGTTCAAAAAAACTCAATCAAACAATCTCACGGCGAACGTTCTTGGGCGCTTCGGCTGCCGCTATGTTTGGAGTACCCGCTATCGTACGTGGTAAAAACCTGAATGACCGCCTCAACATCGCCGGTATCGGGGCAGGCGGACGCGGCGGAAGCAACCTGAATTCCGTTCGTTCCGAGAACATCGTCGCGTTATCCGATGTGGCCGGGAATAATCTCGATTCGATGGCGGCGAAGCATCCCAAAGCACGAAAAGTTTCCGATTTCAGAAAACTTTTCGATCATTCGGATGAATTCGACGCGGTCGTCGTCAGCACCTGCGAACATACCCACGCATTCGCCACCCTGCCGGCACTTCAACTCGGCAAGCATGTTTACTGCGAAAAACCCCTGACGCACAGCGTGTGGGAAGCGCGGGTGATCCGTGAAGCCGCAGCGAAAGCGAACGTCGCGACGCAGATGGGAACCCAGATTCACGCAGGGAACAATTATCGCCGGGTCGTCGAGTTGATTCAATCCGGCGCGATCGGATCGGTCAGCGAAGCGCATGTATGGGTCTCCCGTGCCTGGGGCTGGCATGAATCGGAAGCGGCGTGTAAAAAAGCCAACGATATCGTGTTCGTTCAGGAGCGACCAAAAAAGGTAGATCCGATTCCGCCTGGGCTGGACTGGGACTTATGGGTCGGCCCGGCCCCCGCGCGTCCGTTCAGCAATGTTTATGTACCGGGTCCGAAGTGGTATCGCTGGTGGGATTTCGGGAACGGCACCATGTCGGACCTCGGAAGCCACTGGATCGACTTGCCGTTCTGGGCACTGAACCTCGACCATCCTTTAACGATTGAGGCGGAAGGCCCCCCGGTCAATGCCGAAATCGCCCCGGCGTCGATGCAGGCGAAGTACACTTACGGTGCGCGTGGCGATCGAGCGCCGGTGGATGTCACGTGGTACCAGGGAACGAACAAACCCGCCTTATGGAAAGAAGGGAAGATTCCCAAGTGGGGCAGCGCAGTGCTGTTCGTGGGTTCCAAAGGCATGTTACTATCAGACTACGGCAAACACGTGCTGCTGCCGGAAGCGAAGTTCAAGGATTTCGAGCGTCCCAAGCCGTTCATCCCCAAATCGATAGGCCATCACGCGGAATGGATTCACGCCTGCAAGACAGGCGCTCCCACGACCTGCAACTTCGAGTACGCCGGTTGGTTGACGGAGGCCAATCATTTGGGTAACGTCGCCTACCGGGCTGGGAAGAAACTCGAGTGGGATCCAAAGCAGTTACGCGCGACCAACGCCCCGGAAGCAGACCGCTTTATCCGGCGCAAATACCGGAAAGGCTGGAAACTGGCCTGAAAGCCTGGCTGCAACTACGTTTATTTATAATGTACCCCAAAATTCGGACAGTGATTTAAGGTGGGAAACCTCGAA
>CAZSIZ010000463.1:0-4172 GCA_964606645.1 uncultured bacterium | reverse complement strand
GATTGCGAAGATGGCGTGGAGGGTGTGATTTTCTTGGATATTCTCGAAAGTATACTCCGGCACTGGGCCAACCGGTGTTTCATCTACTAACACTTCCTCGATGTGATAGTGCGGGTCGGGGATCAGGACAAAGGTTTCAGTTGAGACTGGCTCCACGAAGACGGGGCCAGGTGGGGCGATCCAACCGTTTCCTTCCGATATGGTGTCGATGATGTACTCATCAATCTCGAAGAAGGCGTAGAGGGTATGATCGTCCAGGATGTTCTCGAAGGTGTATTCCGGTACTGGGCCAATCGGCCATCCATCCACAAATACTTCCTCCACGTGGTAATATGGATCGGGTACGATCGCAAAGGTTTCGGTTGAGAGGGCTTTCACGATGACGGAACCGGGCGGATCGATTATTCCATTCTCGTCCGCTATTGCTTCGATGATGTATCGGTCGATGGCGAACACGGCGTGGATGGTGTGATCGTCCTGGATGTTCTCGAAGATGTACTCCGGCCCGGGGGGGACCGGCTGTCCATCTACCAGCACTGTCGCGATGTGATAGTACGGTTTGGGCCTGATGGAGAAAGTCAGGGTTGAACCGGTATCCACGGTGACCGGGCGTGACGGTACGATCGTTCCGTGTTCGGCGGCAGTCGCCGTGATGGTATACGTGTCGATGGCGAACGCGGCGTGATTGCTTGATCCCATGTTTTGCGTTGATAGGAGAAAAAGCCATACGAACAGCGCCGAAACTTGCTGCGTGATTCGGATCGAGGATCGCAAGGATGATTTGACGTTCATAGCATTCATTTCAATGGAACAGATTGGATGATTTATCAATCGTTTTCGGGTATCGGAAAACGAGATACGTTTTAATCATAAATCAAATCTATTTATCTGACAAAGAAAAAACGGTGTGTGAGACATTTTTCTCAAATCGATAATCGTCAATTACTTGTTGTTTGTATGGAAATAATGGATTTATTCGCTGTGGCCGAGACTTAAGAGATTATCGGGGTTTGGATGAGGGGGGTTGAGTTTTTTCCAGTGTTCGAAGCGCGGAATTGTTGCAAGTGACCGCGTATAGGTGTTTCAGGCGCTCCAAACTATAGGGATCGCCTGGAACCGTCTCGCGATAGATGCGGTCGTATAGGCGAATGGCGCCTTGAAAGAGATAGTTCGCTTCATACGTCTCGGCCAACAGCGTGGGATAGGCGGGATTGTCTTTTTCATCCTTCATCAAAGTCTGTAATTCTTTCTCGATACGATCGATGACGCTCTTTTGGGCCGGTTCGAGTAATCCCACGCGAATATCTTTTTCCTCTTGCAGCAAGGCTCCAGCCGAATCGTAATGGCGGATCGTGAGATAATAGGCTTTACCGGAAGTGAGTTCATGGCCGATGCGCTCTTTCGTCAATGCGAGTTTCGGAATAGTTGATTCGATTTGGAAGTGAAGCGGGGGACTCACACCGACCGTTTCGATTTCATAGCGTTCGTCTTTCTTCAGGGGGTGGAAGTTCAATACGATCGGGCCACTGCGAACCACGGAATTTCGAGGGGAAAGCAGCAGCGGAATGGACTCATCCGCACGGGTAGTCGCCTGGGCGCTGATATTACGGCGGCCCTTCCCGCTCGCGAACATCCCCAGGCCAAGACCTTGAATGGCTTTGCCCTGTCCGTCTCCGATCTTCAGTTCGCTGTCGGCGGTTAAATTGATAATTTTTCTTCCGGTTGTCACGAGAACCGCTTTGGAATTATTCCCAACGGTGACCCGGTCACCCAGGGAAAGGGAATCGCCCCTTGCAAGAGAAGCCGGTTCCTTGACGTTCTGACGGACCACCTGAACGCTCCCTTTCACGAACATGGCTTTGGCGTAGGCTTTTGCCCGTTCGGCCGCTGTGGCTGGAGCGATGGCTATCGATAGCAGGAAGCAGACGGTGAACGCTTGGATAAAAAAGATGATTTTCATCACTCAATCCCCCATTTCAATCCCTTCTTGGATCGCGCAGTTCGGTTTTATTCTATTAACGCTCAAGGCAAGGGTTTTATTTATTATACCCGGATATTCAAATACGGTTTGCAGGAAGTGTAAAAATAATTTAACTCATCCAGGGGCATCCGGCGTTTTCAGGCTTAATAACTCGAAGAGTTCGACTTTCTCTTTTCGCCCCCGGATTTCGCTGCTTCCGACCGGCCGCACGTTTAAGAACTGCGAACATTCCTGGCAGGTGTCCATACTGATCAATAATTCCGTATAAAAGGTTTTGTTCAAGCCCTCGATGCGGGAAGCGACGTTGACGGCGTCTCCAATACACGTGTAATTACTTCGTTTTTCAGAGCCTAAGTTTCCGAGAATCACTTCACCCGTATGAATCCCCACTCCGATCCTGAAGGGGGGAGAGCCTTCGCTTTCCCTGGCTTTTGAGAGTTGCTTCTGCACCTCCAGCATTTCTACGGCGGTTTTACACGCACGATAAGCGTGATCCTCATCAGGGAGGGGCGCGCCGAAGATCGCCATGACGGCGTCACCAATGAACTTGTCGATCATTCCGTTGTTTTTGAAAATCACGTCCGTCACGGCGGTGAAGTAATGGTTGAGGAAATCGACTAAATCGTGCGGGTCCATCGTTTCCGACAGGGTGGAGAACGAACGGATATCCGAAAACAGAATGGTGATCCGGCGGCGATCTCCACCGAGTTTGACCGCATCCGGGTAATCGAGCAATCGATCGACGAGCACGGAATCGGTGGCTTGAGAGAAGAGGGACTTGAGATAGCGCTTTTCACGTTCTTCGAAGATGTAGCGATAGGTGATCGTCGCCAACACGGCCAGGATGAGACAGACGGGAGGGGTCACCAAGCGGACCACGTATCCGCCAAGCAGAAAAGCGATCGCACCACCCTCCACCCAGCATGATATGCCGAGAATGCTTACCAGAATCCCGGTGCGTATCGACGAAATACTACAGACGGCACACAGCAGGATCGACAGGAAAAACGTTCCCCAAATTTGAAGACTGTCGTTTACGTGATAGAGAAAACGGCCCGACAGCAGGGTGTTGATAATATGAGCGTGGACTTCCACACCCGGAATGGGGGATGGGGAGATGGGGCTGAGGTATTCGTCGTGCAGATCGCCCGTCGTTGCGCCCATCAATACGATACTGTTCTCGAGGCGTTTGATATCGAAGGGATTCTCTTCGTCACCGGGTTTCAATCCGCTAAAATAGGTGTCGGAAAATAAATCGAAGAGGGGATCGACAAAGAGAAAAAACGGCAATTGCTCGATACGCTCTCCACTGTAATTGATATAAAACGTCCCGTGGCGCAGGGGAACGCGGCGTTCTCCGAGGGTGAACGAATTTTCCTTGTAGTGGATATCGTTCTCATGAAGCCGCCGGTACAAGCGGACAATCTCCGTGGCGAAAGCGGGATACATCACATCCTGATGGGAATGGGCGCCATAACCGAGGCGAAGCATTCCGTCCGGATCGACCGGGAGAGAGATGATGCCGGTGTTCGCCGATTCGAGTAGAACGGGCCGTGGAGTCACCAGGGTTTGAATTTCACTGATGTCGTCGATGGAGTCCATTTCGATTTTTTCCGCTAGAACAACCCGGCCGTGATTTCGACAGGCGGCGGCCAGTACAGTTTCCAAGGCGTCCAGATCATTCTCAGGGTTCAGCAAGTGAGATTCGACAAAGAGTTTGTCGATGCCGACAACCGCTACTCCAAGGCGTTTCAGGCGATCGATGGCTTGAGCGAAAAGCTCGGGAGACCACGGCCATTGAGCCAGCCGTGAATCGTCGAGTAACTGAAGGTTGGAAAAACTGTCTTCGTCGAACGCGGCGATAAATACTTCGGGAATGGAATCATCCAGTGTACTGAAACCGCGAACGACCAGTCGATCGTAACACCAAGCATCGAGATCGAATAACGGTTCGTGTACGTTCGGTCTTGGATCGAAGAGGAAATTGACAGCGACGAACGCGGTAACGATTCCTATCCCCAGAGCGATCGCATGTTTTTTGGCCGTGTTGGAAAGGGTCATGGTTCTCTGTCAATGACTCGTTTGTATGAATGAATGTCATTTTATAAGCGTTCGATGGGAAGGACTAGGTATCATCAGGATTGTGGTGCAGGCTTACAGCCAGCGAATTGGAAAAAACCACGGGGGCAGC
>CAZSIZ010000462.1:0-4179 GCA_964606645.1 uncultured bacterium | reverse complement strand
TCGTCCAAGAAAAACAAGTCGGATGGGTAACGAGAATTATTGTGACACAGCCTGTTCGCTTTGAACCCACCCTACATAAACTCGATTCATTTTAAGCCGTTCGCGCCATTTCTTCGGTCTCCGGTTCTTCCGATGCGAACGAAGAGGGAACCTCGAATGGAATCATTACAATCGTATTTACAGAACACGATTTCCGATTTTTACACCTACCCCTTTTTGCGTGAGATGCTTTTGGCCGCTCTGCTGGGGGGAATCTCGTGTTCCCTGGTTTCGGTTCTGGTGGTGTTGAGGAAAATGGCGCTTCCCGGATTCGCTGCCGGTTTCGCCGCCTGGACGGGAATCCTGGTTTCGTTCGCCTTCGTTCCCCAATGGGCGGATAACGGACCGATCGTGCTGCTGTTTTCGGCGGGTTTCGGGATTCTGGCCGCGTTGGTTCTCGCGGGTGTCAGTCGCTCGGAACGGCTGTCGGCGGATACCTTCGTCGCAGTTATCTTCCTGGGTTGCTTAGTGTTGCAGGCGCTTGCCGAATCGTTTCGTTCTGTCTCACGGCCCGATATTCATTTTTGGACATTGAGTATGGGATTTTCCGAATCGGCATTCGGGTTCTATCTGCTGAGTGGGTTGGCCGTCTTCGTGCTGCTTGCGATTCTGCCGAATCTGAGAAGGCTGCATGTTTTTTGTTTCGATCCGTCTTATGCGTCGTCTCTCGGAATTCAGACGTCGTTTCTTCATTACTTTCTTTACGTATTGATGGCGGTTACGGTGGTGGTTTCGGTCCATGTTCTGGGGGTTTTGCTTTCGTTGACGATGCTTGTTCTTCCCGGAGCGTGTGCGCGGCTGATGACGGTGAAATTCAAGCGGATGTTCGTTGTCTCACTGCTGATCGGTTTGCTGACACCCCCAGTGGGATTCTTGATCTCCAATTCTTATTCCGCGCTTCCACCGGCGCTCTCGATCGGCCTGCTTCAACTCTCTCTGTTTCTGCTGCTGTTCTTTCTGCGGCTGGTTTGGAAAAAGTGAGGTATGGTGGGCTACGCTGGCGCTTTTAGCCCACCCTACGGGCTGAAAACCAGTTCCAGAAAACGGTGGTTCGATTAACAGGTTTATGTTCTGTTAACTATAATAGCATAAAACCGACCCCAAGCGCAAGAAACTTCTTCAATCGAGTGGGGGATAGGGAGAAACAGTTAACAATTTAATAATAAGTGCTAATTAGGAATAATCGCACAACCGTGACCAGATTCATACTAAAAATACGCTAAGAACTAGAACGGACGGATGCTGGTTCGTGGCGCAGAATCAAATTTGGCACCCTATGACCGTTATGCTGTAACGGGGCCAAATTAGAGCAATTTTCGTATTTCATCCGTACTCATTTCGATCTGTATAAGGATTCTTTTGAGCGTGAAACGTGATAAATCTCCCGGGTGGATAGGGACCGTTGTGGATCGGCCATCGGGGTGAGAGAAATAGGCATGACTCCCTCGTTGTCGCCGTTTTGTGAATCCACACTTTTCCAAGATACGGATCATCTCTCGGACTTTAACGGCAGGAAAACGTTCGCTCATGCCGCAGATATCTCTACGCTGACTGAACGAGCAATGGTGTCGCCTTCGACAGGAATTTCTTTATTTTCGGCGAGCAATCCCTCGATATGGCAGGCGATGGCTTCCTTAATGCGTTGCTCTGCTTCAGCCATAGTGTGGCCTTCAGTAACGCAGGCTCCAAGCGTGGGAACCCATGCCGTGATGGTTCCGTCTGGATTGCTTTCAAAGTTTACCGTGTATTTGCATTCCATCGTTTATCTCGTGAAGCGTTGATTGAAGAGACGAGTTTAGTATAGCATGGAATGGGGGTATGGTAACGATTCGTACGAAAATTCACGCTGAACCAATACAGAAGTACTACTGGGTATCTCGATAAATGTCTTCCAACACTGGATCGAGATAAATAACGTGTTCGGTGCAAGTACGCCTCCACCAAGTTCCGAAACTGTTGCGCAATAAGTGTTAACCATAAATATTTTGAGGATTTGTTTTTGATGCGAGTTTTGAAACAAGAAAACCCGCCTCCCTGGAGAGTTTATAGGGTAGTAGAGGAATGAATGTCAAAAAACGACCTGAGACAACAGAAAAAACAAAGTATCCCCTTAAAAGGGCATCACACAATAAACAGAATGTGCGCCCTAATCGTTTTGTAATCGTATTTCTTCGGAAGAGGCTTGGCTGGATTTGCACGTACAACAGCGGATTTCTTAAATTTCACGCTCACTGAATAGGCGCTGTATTTATTTTATATTTGAGATATCCCACAACATAACAGTATTATCTTTACTACCAGTTAAAATTTGATTCCCATCGTGTGAAAACACCACAGAACAAACATCCCCTTTGTGACTTTTACATGTCATAATTAGGCGGCCTGTTTTTGCATCCCATAATTTCGCTGTATTATCTTCACTTCCGGTAATAACTCTTTTTCCGTCTGGAGAAAATGCTAATGATAATATGGACTGGTTGTGTGCTTGTACAGAAATTATTTTCCCTCCTCTTTTCTTATTCCACAGAATCAACTCACCCCTATCACTGCCTGTCAACAATTCATTTCCATCTGGAGAAAATGCTACGGAAGCAACACTTCCAATATCAAAATCGGAACTATGTCCCCTAAAAGTGCCAATGAGGTCGCCACTTTCTACACTAGATAACTTGGCGTTATGATCCAAATAATGAGATGCTATAAGTTCTTTCTCATCGGGTGAAAACGCAATGGATTGTATATATTGTGTATGCTCATCATCTCTCTTCGCTAACAACTTTCCCGTACTTATATCCCAGAGTTTTAAATCTCCATTACTACTTGCTGTCCAAAACTTTGTACCATCTTTTGTGAAGGTAACAACATTGACATGCCCATAACCGATGATTTCAAAGGTGCCGAGAATTAGCCCCGTGTTCGTGTCCCATAATTTCGCTTTACTTTTACCAGCCGTTAAAACTTTTTTTCCATCGGGCGAAAACGCCACCGAATTAATATTTACAGCCTGTATACCTCCAAGACCTATCCTATTTACAGTATGGCGTTCGTAAGTTGTTATGATTTCCCCAGTCTTCAGATCCCACAGTTTTCCAATACCATCGTCACCGCCAGTTAGAAACTTTTTCCCATCTGGAGACAATGCGAGTGAACATAAAGTCTTATAGTGACATGATCCAAATACTTTTTTAGGATTTGCGGAAACTTGCGCAGAAATAGAAGTTGCAAACGAAATAAAGATAATCCAAAAGCAAATGATTTTTTGAAAAAAAAAGTGATAATTCATCAGGAATTTTCCCTAAATCGCATACGCCATCTTACGGTTTTATCTGCACTTTTTCAAAACAATAGTAAAATCCATCAACAATTGAAATGCCAACAGGATCCTTGATGCCACTATTTGTTATATAAAAATGTCTAACTTCAAAAATCACAGAATCATCGACAACTTCAACATTTTTATGGAATTGACTAATGACTGAAGGTTCAGAATATTTAAAAAGTTCATTGTATTTAGCTTTGGGCATAGTACCCTTAAAATAAAATGGTTCTTTCGTAACATCTTTATTACTGGACCAGTCAACAAAATACATGTCTTTTCCAATAGGCATTACTTTAATAATACCTTTTCTATAATCAAGAAAGTAACCATAATCGGTATTTTTGACATGTACGGTACTCGTTGGGGATTCTGGAAAAGAAGAAATACCAGATGAAAGTCTTGTTTTCCTAATTTGCGGAGAGGGTTCAAAAAAAATCAGTCCTTTTGTTTCATATTTAGCACGAACAGGTACTGTTTTGCCATCTATAAGTTTTACTAGTTCATTTGTATCACTTAAAACATATACTCCATAATATTTAGGTTTCGGAATGTCTTCTAATCTTTGTATTTCTGCAGCGTGGGCCAGTTTTGCGTCGAACGTTGTTTGATTCCCACTTTTATTATCGCTGCAACCAGAAATAAATGATATTATAATTAAAATCCAAAGGCAATTTCTGGAATGTTCTTGGTGTTTTATCATTTTTTACTCCTCCTTAACCCTTATCCTTAACCGTCGATAAAATTGGTTCCTCACAAGAATCTGTGCATACAGACCTCACTAATTGAAACCAATCATCCATCAAAAATCCCTAAGTTTCTAG
>CAZSIZ010000461.1:0-4188 GCA_964606645.1 uncultured bacterium | reverse complement strand
GGCTTCGAGGTTTCCCACCTTAAATCACTGTCCGAATTTTGGGGTACATTATACAGTTCGATCAATGTGAACGCGCGTTGAGAGAAACGATTCATTATTCTGATAATCCTTCCGGTAGGAATTATAGCAAAATCATAGCACAATCAGGGGTTTTCTGTCCATTGGAAGATACGATTTTAATTTCCGCTATCCAAATTGGATACGGCTTTAGACGATATTTTCAGAAGGACAGTATTTCGCGATGACACAATCTTCGCAACGAGGTTTGCGCGCGACACATACGTTGCGTCCATGCCAGACGAGGCGATGTGAGAATGCTGTCCGCTTTTTAGCAGGGATAATCGCAATTAAATCCTGTTCGATCTTATCGGGATCGGTATGGCGGGAAAACTTCAAACGCCCCGACAACCGCTTGACGTGTGTGTCCACCGTGATGGCCGGTTGGTCGAATACGGTTCCCAACACGACGTTCGCGGTTTTCCGCCCGACGCCCGGCAGTTCCGTCAAGCGATCGATATCCGGTGGAACCTCGCCATCGTATTTCTCCGCCAGCGCCTGGGATACTGCCAGGATGCTTTTCGTTTTCTGGCGGTAGAAACCGGTGGAGCGGACGAGTGCTTCGACCTCATCGGTCGTGGCGGACGCGAGCGATTGGGCGTTGGGATAGCGGTGGAAGAGTTCGGGCGTGACCGTGTTGACCCGTTTGTCGGTACATTGGGCGGAGAGGATCGTGGCGATTAATAATTCGAACGCGCTGCGATGGGTCAATCCACTGACCGGTTCGTATTCCTTCGCCAAAGTTTCGGCGATTTTCGTCGCTCTTTCCTTTGGAGGTGCTTTTTTCCAATCTTTGCGAGGCACGATTTTAAACTCCCATGAGTTGCACGACGACCTCCCTGCGGCGGGAGCGAACGTCGAAATCGAGCAGAATGATCTGCTGCCAAGTTCCGAGCGTCATGGTTTTCGTCTCGAACGGAACGGTCAGCGAAGGGCCGATCAGGGTGGCGCGGAGGTGAGAGTGGCCGTTGCCGTCATGCCAGGTCAAGTCGTGTTTGTAGGAGGCGTTGGAGGGGATGAGCCGATCCAGCAGTTCGGGGATATCCTCCAACAGCCCCGGTTCGTATTCCACGATGCTGATTCCAGCAGTTGCGCCGGGAACGAATACCGTGACCTGCCCGTCGTTCATGTCGCTTTGAGAGACGATTTGGTTCAAGCGGGGGGTTAGATCGTGAATATCGCAGTGACCTTTAGAATCGAGGTGAATCCGTTCAGTGATGATGTGCATGGTTCCTCCTTTTGATGGCGGGTCGATTGTTTCAGACAGGCGAACGCCGGGGAAACAGCCTCTTCTACGACCTATTCCACTTTTTTATGTTATCTTACCGTTTCTTTGAGCGAATAAGAATAAGGAGAGATCACCTCATTGCTGATTGCTGGAAAAGGCATTACGCACCGGTTCCACCACCGTAAGCCCGCCTTAGGTTGCCAGGGCCGAAGCGGTTGATGTCTCCGTTGCTGTTAAGGCCGTTGGTCGTTTCGTAGGGCATTCCGTATTCGTTGCAGCGGTTGGGGCCGATACTGCGAATCTGGTAACGCACGATACCCGCGAAAGCCGCATCATCCTGGCCGCCAGTCCAGTGGTTGGGGTAACCGGTCCATATATTGAAATCGCCGACTAAGTTCCAATTGATCGGCTGTGGATCGGGCTGGGTGGTAATGAAGTAAAACGGATCGTATTGATGGATAAAATTGAAACGTCCCGGAACGGCTGGCGCGAAGGGATCTGGGTTGAGTGAAGCAATGTAGGCGACGGGAGTCGTAATACGCCAGATTTCACTTTGCAGTGGAAAGTGGTTGCCTGAGTCGAGTTGGTAGCTGTCCATCGCGAGTGCGTAGGCGCTCTGATCCGCCTGAACGCGCGCGATCTTCGCCCTGACTTGCGCATTCAGAAAGTTGGGAACGGCAATCGCCGCCAGTATCCCGATGATCGCGACGACAATCAATAATTCGATTAACGTAAATCCTAACTTCTTCATGCCAATCATTTTTTAACCTCATTTTGTATGAAAGAACGATTCTTTTTTTAAAGTACGAATGAGGAGATATTATTAATGTTTTATCGATGATTCAAGTTGGATTCAATTTTGCTTAAATATTATATGCGCCAGTAACCGCCGAAGATTACGCACCGGTTCCGCCACCGTAGGCCCGCCTGAGGTTGCCGGGGCCGAAACGGTTGATGTCTCCGTTGCTGTTAAGACCGTTGGTCGTTTCGTAGGGCATTCCGTATTCATTGCAGCGGTTGGGACCGATACTGCGAATCTGGTAACGCACCTTGCCCGCGAAAGCTGCATCATCCTGGCCGCCGGTCCAGTGGTTGGAGTAGCCGGTCCAGATATTGAAATCGGCGACTAAACTCCAATTGATCGGCTGTGGATCGGGCTGGGTGGTAATGAAATAAAACGGATCGTATGTATGGATGAAATTGAAACGTCCGGGAACGGCTGGCGCGAAGGGGTCCGGGTTAAATGAAGCGATGTAGGCGACGGGAGTTGTGATACGCCAGATTTCATTTCCCAGTGGAAAGTGTCCGCCGGAGTCGAGCTGGTAACTGTCCATCGCGAGTCCGTAGGCGCTCTGGTCCGCCTGAACGCGTGCGATCTTCGCACGGACTTGCGCATTTAGAAAGTTGGGAACGGCAATCGCCGCCAGTATCCCGATGATCGCGACAACAATTAATAACTCGATTAACGTAAAGCCCGACTTTTTCATGTCAATCATTTTTTTGACCTCATTATTATATGACGAAAAGATTTTTTATTAAAAAGACGAATAAAGAGATATTACTAAGGTTTTATCGATGATTCAAGTTGGATTCAATCTTGCTAAAATATTATATAAACCAGTCACAGCCGAAAAATCCTGAAAGGATAGATCGAATCGTGAATTCTATTATTAATCTCATACGAAACTGGTCCTTAATGATCTTGTTTTTCACGATATACGCTCTCCCGGCGGCAACCGGGGAGGAGAGCGAAGAGAAGGCGAAACCTAAAACTGAAGTCAAAGCCGAAACCGCTTCCGACACGGTTTATTACATGCAGGTGCGGGTTGTTTTTGCCGGGAAGACGGGAATATACGGCAATGTGCCCCGCGAGTTGGCCGATATGAAATCCTTGCTGACTCAATCGTTCCGATATCCCTCATACGAATTATCCAATTCTATTCGGCTGAGCCTATTCGGGGATGAGGAAGCCACTGCGTTGGTTTTTCCCGAACACTTTCTTCGAGTGATTCCCAAAGGAGAAGGCAAGGACGGCGATTCTCTGAAGGCGAAAGTGGAGCTCTATCACGTGCCTCCACGGCAGCGGGATTCGCGAATGCGTTTCAATGCGGGCGAACCGCCCAATCAGATTCAATATCAGGAGAAAGAGAAGGAAGGTCAGCATTCCAAGATTTTTCCGATTGCCGCATCAGCGATGGTCTTAACTCAGAAGGATTGGGAGGCGTTCGGGGGCATTCCCGTGCGAGTTAATACATCAGGACAGGTCAATTCCAATACGCTTTCCACGATGTCGCTGAACACACAACCGTCCGCAATGGGCAGGCAGCAATTTTTAATTCTGGGAATTCGGCTGGAGAAAGTACGATCCTGATTTGATCGTCGTCTGATGGATTGTAACAGGCCAGCCATAAGAAGCGATGCGTTTATCACGGGCAGGCATAAGGCCACAGATTTTGCACTCAATTCCTCCGGTGTCTTCAGATGGGGAGTTAGCGTTTATCACGGGCAGGCACAGGGGCCTGCCCCTACTTATCGTCCGGAAGTGGTTTACGTCCCGCGTATCCCGTATCCAAAGGATGGTAGAAAACAATGGCCTCTCCATCCTCCAGTTCGTAACAAAGAAACACTTCCTCACCTTCGATATAACTGGGAAAATCGATCAGGCCGCGTTGTATATCCTGGATGACGATCCCATGATCTGTGATTTCCGTGACCAGATCGTTCAAGGCCTTTCTGGTTTCCTCGTGTGAATGAGACGGTTTGCGTTGTTTTCCGTTGGTTCGCCCCGGTTCAAGCGTTTCCAACCTTTTTGCAACGGGACGGTTTTTCTGGATCAATTGATTAATTTCACTGAAAATCTCACGTAGCCGGGGTAGCAATGCGCTGGCTTCGGCGAGAGTAAA
>CAZSIZ010000460.1:0-4198 GCA_964606645.1 uncultured bacterium | reverse complement strand
CATCCAATAGGGTTTTCATGTCGGCAAGCGACACAAAAACCCTTATCTATTTGTCTGAATGCTGTTCCAGCACTTCGTTTCCTGGATGGGCAGGATTTAAGGATGAGCAGGATAAGAACTTTATCAATCGTGTGGATATTCTTTCATTCGTGGGTGGAGTAACTCAGGAATGGTACGGCTTGCTGGAGTTTTTAGTCCACTATGCTTGGGTAGATTTTCGTCCCATCGTGAAAGGCTTTTAGTGATATATCCATTATTTTTCATTCAATTCTTTTAAATACTTAGCCAGGGATACGAACAGCGCCGAACCGGGGCCGGAATCGTCCCAGCGTTCGGATTTTTCGGTCAGCGTACGCCGCCGCTCACCCCACTCGCCCGGCCAGACCGCCGGAACCTGACGCAAGAAAAACGCTCGTTCGGGATGCGGCATTAACGCGACTACGTTTCCTTGGGGATTGCACAAACCGGCGATGTTGCTATACGAACCGTTTGGATTGATGGGAAAACCTTCGCTCGTCTCTCCCTCTTCATCGCAATAGCGCCATAGGACCAGATTCTGTTTTTCCAACTCGTCGAGAACTGCTGGATCGTGACTGACGAATCGGCCCTCGCCGTGTGATACGGTCATCGGCAGGATATCGCCCATTACGAGTTTTTGCGTGAAAGGGGTGCGGGTAGCGTCTTGCTCGTAACGGAGATCGATCCAGCCACAATGATGGCCTCGCCTGACGACGTGTTTCCCGTAGGTCATGTAGTTGTGCGCCAGCGCCATCTCTACACGGCCCGGATGCAGGCCCGGCAACAGACCGGTTTCGAGCAGAATTTGTGCGCCGTTGCAGATTCCCAGAACCGGTTTCCCTTCTTTCGCCACTTGGGTCAACGCTTCCAGTAGGGGTTCTTTGGCTGCGATCGCCCCCGCACGCACACGGTCTTCATAAGAGAATCCACCGGGGATGATGGTGGCGTCGAAGGCATGCAACTCATCGGCGGGACGGTTCCATCGGAATATTTCCGCATTCAATCCCGACAAGCGTAGAACTCGCGCGGTTTCCGATTCACAGTTGGAACCGGGAAATTGTAATACGGCGACATTGGGTAAATGGGTATTCGGCATTGGTTTCTCTCTTTAAGTCATTTCCTTTTAAACAAATGTCGTAATATTTTACGAGGCGATTGTTAATCCGAACTCACCCCGCCACGCTCGGCGCGCTTCCTGCATCGGCAGATCGAGCAGAGGCTTCTCCTCGCGGTTGAATACAGTCAATCGGCGGTCGGCGGTTACGGTTCCAATCGAGTAGACGTTCAAACCATACTCCGAATATAGTTTTTTAATGGTATCGAAATGGTTCGGCTCGATTTCGAGCAGCATCCCGCTCGATTCGGAAAAGAGCAGGGTGTCATCGCGAAGATCGAAGGGCAGCCGGTTCGTGTGAATCTTCATTCCTGTGTTCTGTTTGGGATGGGCGGCCAGCAGCATCTCTACGGCGGAGACGATCAATCCTCCGTTGGAAATATCGTGCGCGGAAGCCACTAGTTTCCGATTGATGGCTTTGATCGTGCCGTAAATGATTCCCTGCTCTTCTGTATAACGAACGATGGGCACGTTGGCTCCCAGACCGGCTTTCAGGGCGCGGTAGTATTCCGAGCCGCCCAGTTCATCGTAACGGTCTCCCACGAGAACGATGTAGTTGTTCGGTGATTTGACGTCCATCGTAATTGCCTTGGCGGCGTCATCGATCACTCCTACACATGCGATTACTGGCGAGGGCGGGATCGAGCGACCGCTGGCCGAGCGGTTGTAAAGCGATACGTTACCGGAGATGAACGGGATCGGCTCTTCTTTCTCATCGGGATGGAAAAGATTTCGCGCCGCTTGGGAGAGTCCCTTGATCCCCTCTTCCAACGCCCAGAAATCTTCCGGCACTTCGGGGTTGCCGTAATTGAGGCAGTCGGTCATGGCTTTCGGAGTCGCACCTATCGCGGCCACGTTACGCATCGCTTCGGCGACCGCCGTGGCGGCTCCCCAGTATGGAGAGATTTCGCTGTAGAATGGATTACCGTCCACCGACAACGCCATGCCCGCCCGGCAGCCGTCCAGGGGCAGCATCAACGACGCGTCCGCCTCGCCGGGGCGAATCACGGCGCGTCCCTGCACTTCGGTGTCGTAATGCCGGAAGATGGATTCCTTCGAGGCGATATTCGGCCCGCCCAGCATATCGAGCAGCACTTTTTTGAGATCGCCGGGCATGGCTATACCTGGCTCAGTGAACGACAAGTTTGGTTCACGTGAGGCCCGGTCGTAGCGGATTCCTTCGACCACGAAATCGATGGGGAGATCGATGACTGTCTGAGCGCCCCGGGTGGCCCGCAGCACTTTCTCTTCGAGGACCGTGCCGATCTTTCGCGCGCCTGCGCCCGAACAGATCGAAGGCAGTTCCCAGTCTTCGTTATAGATTTTCAATACCTCCGGGGTAAAACTCGGAGGGACGATGAGAAGAAAACGTTCCTGCGTTTCGGCGCAGAGAATCACTTCGGACGGTAAATCGGATTCGGCGATGTGAACGCAATCCAAATCGAGTTCGACTCCGTAACCGGCGCTGGCCCCCATTTCCGAAGACGCGCACATGATGCCGCCCGCGCCTAAATCCTTAATGCCGATTTCGATCCCCAGTTCCTTTGCCCGGCAACGCACTTCGTGAGAGGCCTTATAGTGGATCAGGACATTTTTCAGGAACGGATCGGGGATCTGAACCGCGCCCTTGTTTTCTTCCTCGTCTTCCTGATCCAACGTTCCCGACGCGAACGACGCCCCGCCGAATCCGGAGCGGTCAGTCGGCTTGCCCGCGAGGATCATGTCGTATCCCACACCGCCCTTCGGGGCACAGCTGTGGATGATTTCGTCTTCGCGAAGGATGCCGATCGCGACGACGTTTACGAGACAGTTATCGTCGTAACCTTCGTGATAGACCACGTCGCCACCCAGGTTGGGTACGCCCAACGCGTTTCCATAACTGTAAATCCCTTCGACCACACCGCTGACGATCGAACGGGTGCGCTCGGCGAAGGCTCCGTTGGGATCGCCGAACCGCAGTGGATCGGCGACTCCGATCACCGACGCGCCCATGCAATCGACATCCCTCACGATTCCGCCGATGCCGGTGGCCGCACCTTCGTAAGGCAGCACCTGCGAGGGATGGTTGTGGCTTTCATGCGCGAACACGATTCCGTAGCGATGGCCTTCGTGCTCGGTGAAGAAGACGATGCCCGCGTCTTCTTCGGGGCCTTGGATGACGTGCCGGCTGGAGGTGGGCAGATAGTCTTTCAGCAGTTTTTTACTGCTTTTGTACGAGCAATGCTCGCTCCATTCGATGTCGAACACGAATAACTCGGCCAGGGTGGGCATCCGTCCAAGGCGTTCGCGGATGCGCTGCGCCTCGTCCGGCGTCATCGACAGCCCAGCCCGGCGAAGCGACTGTTCGGCCGGCGCGCCGCCGTTCACAAAAATTGTTTTGGAGACCAGATCGTTCATACACCATTCCTCATTTCAAGGGAAAAAAATCAAACCATTTTGTTCGGAATACCGTCATACCAGACAGGCCGACAATCCTTCGATAAAAACGTTGAAACTTCGCGATCGATTGCGATCGGGATTCATAAACATTGATATTTTGTTTGCCGTTTCGACTTTGGGCAATCCCCCTGAATAATAACCGGCCCGCTGCAGGATTTTCTCCAAGGCTTCCCATGTATCGGAAATGGCATCGGGATCGTCGAAACGTTTTTTACGGAACGCCTTTGCAGACAGTTTTGGATAAGCGTCCACAAGGGCTTCGGGATCACCGAAAAACCACGCTTCGAGTTCCTTCACGAGAATGCGATTCAACACTTGAAAAACGCATTGGTTTCCGGCTTTGGTTTTCGTCAGGAATCCTGCATCGCCTGCAATCGTCTCCAATCGGCGCTTCAATTTCCTGCAATCATCACGATCGTTATCGACCAGCACCACGATTCGATAATGATCTGGAATCCATTTTCGATAGGCCCTTAATCGTTGGGGCAGTTTTTTCAGCAAATCTTTTTTTCCCTGATGGGGATGGAATTTATATGTATTATCTTCACCCAGTATTTTGGGTAATAATACGGTTAACACCGATTTTCGCACGACACTCAAGAAGAATCAAGATCGAACGAATAGCCG
>CAZSIZ010000459.1:0-4249 GCA_964606645.1 uncultured bacterium | reverse complement strand
TGGAGTGCACCTGTTTGGCTCCGTGCAGAGTAGAACTCTGCCTATCGAAAGACTGATCGGTCAATCGAAAAGGTAGGGTGGGTCACGTTTTTTGACCCACCATCGTACCACTCTGCATAACAAGAGATTCCGAACCTGCTGGGAGGCAATCCCCGAAAGGAAGATTGAATCCACCCAAAAGTTGGGCCCAACTTAACTTTAATGAAAAGAGAGCAAAAAGATACAGAGAGAAAAAAAACAAATACAAGACAACTCATAACGGAAGACCGATGGTTGACCGATGAAAACAAACGGTAGCCCTCAGCCCCCTCTGGAAAGATTGACGCTTAACGGTAGACCTCTCTCTATCGAGGGTAGTATGATTGAGCCGATGTTACAGCCGGATGAGAAGATCGTATCCATGAAACGATTCCGAAGAACGATCGCTGTTTTCTCGATAGGCTTACTGCTTCCTTCGCTGAGCTGGGCTCAAGAAGCGACGATCCGGCTGGATTTCTCTGCCCCAACCGCCGAAGAGAACGGCGTCACGATTACAGGAGCGAACTGTGGCGCTATTACCCTTTACACTTGCCTTCTTACCTGACCGTCAGCGAATAAAAAGAAATACCGAATGGATAATAATGAATTCATTTATATGGTTTTGGCCGGTGGAATGTAGCTTATCGCTATATTGATTGCTATTGGAGGATTTCTTTTTGCATTATTGACAGTTGGTTATTGGTCAGCCGTATGGAAGACACGAAAGATAGTATAATCGTTCAGTGCAATAACGTTATAATAAGATCCAATCAAATGAGATGAGTTTACTTAAAAAAAAGGTATCTATTCGTGATGATGAAATACGCTGAAAAGACCGCGCATCAAACGAAACCCAAGGCATTCACGCTGATCGAGTTGCTGATCGTGGTGGCGATTATCGGAATTTTGGCGGCGATCGCCGTTCCCAATTTTCTGAACGCCCAGATGCGCGCCACGGTCACCCGAACGGTTGCGGACTTCAAAGCCTTGCATAGCGCGATGGAGATGTATCGCCTGGACAACAATTCGTATGTCCCCGATTACGACAGCCAGCAAGTGCCGGGCGTATCGATTCAGAATAACGAAGTTCTGACTTATGCAAAATTGACTAGCCCGGTGGCTTATATGAGCGCCATCCCTATCGATCCCTTCTTCGCCAGTTCGTCTCTTCGCGGATTGCACCCCAAGGCCGCTCCCTATTTTCAGTACGCCGGACCGAATAATGGAATGGAGGAGCCAAGAGCCGCTTGGAGACCGAGCCGAACCATCTACACCATCACCAGCCTGGGACCCGACAAGGAAGACCAGCAAGCTTGGAGTTACTCATGTGACAAGGCCTATCTGGTCACCTATAACCAATCGAACGGATTGATCTCCACCGGCGATATTTACATGTCGAACAATGGGTTGGTACAATGAGACAGAAAGAGAGATATTTCGGTTAAATAGAATGACTATTACCATTGAGTAAAGCAGTGTAGGCAAAAACCGTTTAAGACCGCTCCCCAATCAACCCAATCGAAAAAACTGATACACAATCCCCGTAATCAAAGACCACCCAACGCTCAATAAAATATAAACGGACATAATAGCCGTTCCGGTAGTCACCCGCAAAACCGCAAGGGTGGAGAGCTTCGCAGCCGGGCCCGCCACGAAAAAAGCCAGCGCCGCCCCGTGGGACATCCCCATGCTCATCAGCACTTGAATCAGAGGAATCGTCCCCCCGCCACAGGCATAGAGCGGCACACCCAGCAGCGCTCCCGCCAGCACCCCGTGCCCGTATTGCCGTCCCACCGCCGCTTCGATCCAGCGCATCGGCACCAGTTCCTTTACCACAGCCGCGATGCAAACTCCCAGCAAAACGTATTTCAACGCGAACCATCCCAGATGCCGGAACGATCGCCACCAACGGCGTATGAAAGGATCCTCCCGGTTCTGTGGTTGGAGGCAAAGCGGAGTCTCCGGTGATTGCTGATTGAGACAACGGGACAAGCGCTCGGAATAACGTGAAGCGAGCACTCCCCCCAGCAAACCAAAACCCAGCGCGGCCATCACCCTCGCAACGGCCATCGGCCACCCGAACGCGCTCCAAGTCATGGCAAACAGGGTGGGATTAATCAACGGTGTCGAACATAAAAACGCGATGACCGGAGCAGGTTGAACGCCCCCCAGGATCAGTGCCGCCGCGATAGGGATCGCCAAATAAGAACAGAACGGAGAAACCGCCCCCAGGCAGGCCATGAAAACCACGGCCCCAAAGCCGCCTGTCAAACGCCATGCCCGCACCCGTTCCAGCGGCCACCCCACAACCAGCCATGAGGAAACCGCCACCCCAATCACCAAGCCGGGTAATATGGAACGAAAGATCGCGCCCATCTCTCCCGCGACTCGAAATGTGTAGGAATCATGGAAGAGATCGAGTGCCCCGCTCAGTAGGCTTTCCATAGAGGAATGTCCGTCGCTTCTCCACTCGCTGCGAACTTCAGGCCGATAATGCGCGTTCCTTCGTATCGTTTGTAATGAGTCGTCATCCGCAGGTTGGTGTAGGTCGCCTGGCCTGATGGTAAATTGGAAGGAAGAATACGGCAGATATTCATAATAAAAGGAGCCGTGCGAGTCTTGTCCACCAGTTTAACCAGCAGCGGATGGAGACCCGCTTTCAGGTGAATCGTCCGCTTAGCCTTGCCGGGCAGACTGGCGCTTTGATAGGACGTGTTTGCATGATAGACTCGCTCGCCCCCGATCCAGACGGCGCAGGCTTCATCGTGATCGAACCACAGTTCCGCATCCTCATCCTTTGGAACCGACATCCAGCAGAAGGCATAGAACACGCTGCCGTTCCCGGAACCGTAATGCGCTTCGAAATCGATGATATCGTCGGAAAAGTAAATCGGCTCCGTCCAACCCCCAATGCCCTCTGTTCCGATCGCTTGTTCGTCCGGCACACCTAAATAAGGCGTGTCGATATCATTGCCTTGCACCCGGTTCAACAGCCAGACGCGGTTGGTCGCACCGAAATGGCCCCGGTTTCCCTGTGAATTCTCCTGGGTGCGTTCGAAGTAGTAGAGTGACTCCTCGATCGTGTGTTCTCCCAGAATCGTGATCTGGTTGGAATTCATGGTCCCCAGGCCTTCGCGGGCCGCGCTGCACAGGTGCGACACATCGTCCGGATTGAGTCCCATGAGTAACGTACAGACCGTATCGACCGCGACCATGTCGTTTCCGGCCAGCACCATATTACGCCGCACGGCGGGATGGCTTCGCGTTTTGCCGCGTTCCTTGCAGACAATGGCGTCCACCAGACAATAGTCGGAGGGCGCGATGGATACCAAATCCACGATCTCGCGCTCAACTGAATTATGTTCGGGCCAATTCTGATGCAGACCGGGTGGATCGCCCGGTTCCGGCCCCCCCATTCCTTTGTAGGTTCCGTACTTCGCACCAGCGGCAATCCCGATGTAATTCTTCAGACAGACCGTGATCTGTGGCGTGTGGATTTTCATGACCGGAACGTTGATGAGCACATCCGCATCGAGAATCACCTCGTGAATCCAGTAGGCGGAATATTCGGGAAAGTCGATCCACTCCGGCACGAGTTCCAGGCGGATACCGTTCAATGGATCGCTGGGCGGTCCAAAATTGGCATCGAGCAAGGTCGCGTCGATACCGTCCGCCGCGAGCCGCTGCCGCATCGATCGATAGCCTGCCTGGGTGAAACCGTCCCCGATCGATCCCCCGCCGGAATTGTATTTCGTATTCCGCATGACGGTCGAAAGCCAGCCGCCAGCCGCTTCGGCGACGGTATAGTTCAATCCCCCCGGCCCGTTGGTTTCCATCCAGCGAATCAGCCCTTCCACCACGCGGGGATCGGTATTAACCCCGTTCCCCAGGTCCGCCAGCTCTACGATATTGGGCTTGATGACGACATTCGCCCCGGAAAATAAAAGTTCGTTCAGTCCTCCCTCCAAATCCAATACGTGATAGACCATCTCCAAAATTTGTTCGCGTGAGAGTTCATCATTCAAAGAAGCGGGTGCGGTAAGCATGCTCTCGTCCGATCGAACGATAGCGGTTTTCGTCGAATAATCCGCTGGCAAACCATCCTCTTTTAATTGCGAGACGGGAACGGCGTCAACACCGGGAGGTGCTTGCAAGGTCAAAGCCAAGTCAATGCCAATGACAGACCTCGCAAATCCACTCCTAAATCGACCCATTTTTTTGGACATCTTGA
>CAZSIZ010000458.1:2054-4260 GCA_964606645.1 uncultured bacterium | reverse complement strand
TTTCAAGGTCGCTTGTCATCAAACACAGGAGGCGCAGTATGATGCCTAAGCCTTGGATGCCGGATAACCGGCGCGGTAAGTCCAGAGATATTCGATGCGTTCTCCCGGACGCAGATCGAGGTTCATTTCATGACCCATTTCCAGGCGAGTGGTGAATCCGTCATCATCACCAAAGAGCGACGCACCAGCCTGCGAACGTTCCCAGTTGTTGAAAATAGGCCCGTAATGAGGTTCGCGGTGAACGAGATCGTGATCCCTGGCTGCCCTGTCTCCACTCACGGGATGTTCGTTTTCCCGATCCAGATAGAATGGATTTTCGTCTGTATCCATGAATTGATAATCGCCATTGAAGAATACTTCACTCATTACATGTCCGTGAAGCGTTCGGACGATAGGGTTTTTACCGACCGTTTCTTTCTGGAAACCAGCCCGATGGAAGAGAGACGATGCGACGCTTCCGCTATCGTCGCAAAATCCACCGCCGTAGATGAGCATATACTTGACCGGATCGTGCAGCTCGCGCCCTGCTTTTCCGCTTCCAAAAACCGGATAGTCGTGATGACGGTTTTCACGAACGTAATGCCATATTCGATAGATTTTTTCCTGTGGATCGGTGACACCATCCAATATTTGCGTGAGCATTTCATCGATGTTCCGAGGCGGATGATATCCGTTGATGGTGATGCGGGGATTGTGAATGATTTGTGTTCCCCTGTTTTCGATGGCCAGCATTAAATCGGGGTGGAATGCGTATCGATGTCTTGCATACGTGCGAGTGATGCAGTTGGTTCGATCCAATGATCCCCCCATTGTGACTGTGTAGCGGGTGGGACTGACCGTAATGGCTTGAACTTTGGATTGCACCACAGACGTTTTAATCTCTGAATATGACTGAGACACCATGATATGGAAAAGAATTATAACATATAGAAAACCTGTCCATCTCATATTACATTCCTTCTGTTATCGTCTATCATGGTTCTACTTTTTTTCGGGTTTGCGCCGGTAAGGATTCGTTTTAGGATCGTACCAGGCGATGAGTCTTTCGTGTAGTTCATCCCTCTTTCCTTTGAGTTTCGGATCGTTGATACGGTTTGTATTTTCACCGGGATCTGTTTTGCTGTCATACAGTTCGTGCGTCGATCCATGGTTGAAGATGTATTTATAGCGATGGGTGCGAATCATATATTGAGGGACGGACGATTTGAGGGCGAATTCGCTGAATGCGGCGGGCGGACCTTTCAACGCGGGATCGAGCAGAACGCCGGTAAAACTTTTGGCATCCATTTGCTGCGGGGCGTTGGGGAAATCGACCTGTGTCGTATTTTCCGGTTGGCGCAGACCGGCGAGTTCCGTCAGCGTGGGATAGAGGCCGAAATATTCGGTCAGGGCAGTAGTGACTTTGTTTTGAGGAATCCGTTTGGGGTAACTCACGATCAAAGGAACGGCGACGGACGGTTCGAAGAGACAGAATTTCTGACACAAGCCGTGGTCGCCGTCCATTTCGCCGTGATCGGAGGTATAGACAACGATGGTGTTGTCCAGCAGACCTAAATCCTCCAATTCCTTATACACCATGCCCACGCAGGTATCGACGAAAGCCAGGTTGCCGAGATAACCGGCGCGATGGGCGCGTAACCGCTTCTCGCCCGCGCTCAAGTGGTTTTTGATCCGCCGCTGAATATGGGGCGGGTATCCGGTTATATCACCGACCGGGGGCAGTTTCATCGACTCGACCGGATATTTCTCCGCCCATTCTCTGGGTGGATAGAAGGGGGAATGCGGTTTCATGAAACTGGTCATAAGAAAGAAAGGTTGATCTTTGTAACGCCGCATGAATTTCACCGATTCACGCGCGAGGAAGGCGTCCAGGTGGTCTTCCGTTTTGAGTTTGGAGGCCATGGAACTGAAATCGTGAGGTTCGACATTGCCCACCCAGGGGCTGGGATTCCACACATCGGCGAGATCGGGAAAACCGGCCCCGCCATCGTCGACGGTTTTAAAGAATTGCTTTCCCATGGGATGGTTGGCGATTTCGTTGGCGTAATGCTGAACCTTGGGGCCGAGGTACATGAGCCAGTCGTTGATCGAGGTGTAAAATTCGAATCCGTGATTGTGGGAATCGTTGAAGTGCATTTTTCCGATCAAGGCGGTTAAGTAACCGTTGGCGGCGAAGTGGCTGGGAATCGTACGCAAACGCCAATCG
>CAZSIZ010000458.1:0-2044 GCA_964606645.1 uncultured bacterium | reverse complement strand
AGAGTCCGGTGAGCAGTGACATCCGTGAGGCAACGCAGACGGGATAAGGACAATAAGCATTCGTAAAACGCACGCCACGCGACGCGATGCGGTCGATGTGTGGAGTCGGAACGATATCCCGTCCTGCGCAGGTCATCATGTCGGCACGGTGTTGGTCGGTCATAATGAACAGCACGTTCGGCTTGTCTTGACTCGACGCGGTATCTTTACTTTTTTTCGTTTCCGCTTCGGCGTTTTGAGAGGCGAAGGCGATCGGCGCGGCACCGATTGTTGCGGTTTGAATAAAACGTCTTCGGTCGATTTGGCGTTGTTTCATGGTTTTTCCCTTGCAGTCAAGAATTGTATCTCATTGGTAATTAAAGTCTGTTAAGTTTCATCCGCAACAACAGTCACATTTCTCTATGCAGTTTATGAATCGTTCTCTTGCTTAGAGTTATGCTAAAAAGTTGTGGATTGAAGAAAAAAGGTAGCGTACCCTTTCTTTAGGGAAAAAGAGGCCAAAAGGCCAAAAAGAAAGGAGTACGCCAATGTTGAAGATTATAACCGGAAATGAGGAAGAAGCAGAAGAAAAAATGTCGTTGGATGATTTGGCGAGAGAAGGGGCGCACCGAATGATTCAGGCGGCCCTCGAAGCGGAGGTCGAAGATTATATTAACCTTCTCAGAGAGGAACGCGACGAGAATAACCGAGCGCGAGTGGTCCGAAATGGAAAAGCGAAACCTCGACGACTGACACTCGGTTCGGGAACCGTGGAAATCCAAACTCCGCGCATCAATGACAAACGTAAAGGATATAAATTTAGCAGCGGAATTCTACCGCCCTATGTAAGACGTTCACCGAATGTAAGCAATGTCTTACCGATTTTGTATCTTCGCGGTTTATCCACGGGGGATTTCAGGCCTGCTTTGCAAGAGTTATTAGGAGAAGACGCCTCCGGCTTATCCTCGAGTTCGATCAGCCGCCTGGTGGATCAGTTTTATGATGAGTACCAATCCTTTCGTCGTGCCGATTTATCGAAGAAGGAGTACGTGTACATTTGGGCGGATGGCGTGCATTTTAATATTCGTTTAGAGGAGGATCGTTTGGCGGTGTTGGTCATCGTTGGCGTAACGGTAGAGGGGCGATAAGAAGTCATTGCGATCGAAGACGGCTATAGAGAGAGTACGGAATCGTGGTTATCGGTGTTGCGTGATTTGAAGCGGCGTGGCTTCGCGGCCCCGCGTTTGGCGGTCGCGGATGGTGCATTAGGATTCTGGAAGGCTTTGACAGACGTTTATCCGGAAACCGAGCGTCAACAATGCTGGGTTCATAAAATCGCCAATGTGTTGGATAAACTACCGAAGCGATTGCAAGCCCGTGCGAAAGCGCAACTGCATGAGATCATGAGAGCGCCGACCGCAAAAGCGGCGCAAGAAGAAAAAACGGAATTCGTCGAAGAATATAAAGCAAAATACCCAAAAGCAACAACGTCCTTGGAAAGAGATTGGGATCACTTGATCACGCTTTATCATTATCCCGCAGAGCATTGGATTCATTTGCGAACAACGAATCCGATCGAATCGACATTTTCTACGGTAAAATTGAGAACGCGTGTCACACGAGGAGCCGGATCGAGACGGGCCGGACTTTCGATGGCGTATAAATTGCTGATGATGGCTCAGGATAATTGGAGGGCGATCAATGAATCCAAACTTGTTAGAGACGTTTTGAATAATCAGAAATTCGTTGATGGGATTTTAATTTCTTCGAAGAAAAAAACGACTAAGAAACGGGTCGCTGCCTAACATACGATCCACAACATTTGACAATAACTCCACGACTTACCCAAACGGTTCTAATTATCATAGATTGAGTGTTAGCAACGGTAGGAAATTGACCTAGGGCAACGTCTGGTTTTTGATCCACCCCAGAGTATTTTTACCTGCAAATTTCCTTTTTTTCAAGTCTTTAAATATTTAGAAAGTGTGTTGTATATGCCCGGCTGTGGACTGTGTGGGTAACGGCGGGGCTGTATCCGCTGTTATCCACACAATCCACAGCCCTT
>CAZSIZ010000457.1:0-4281 GCA_964606645.1 uncultured bacterium | reverse complement strand
CTTCATCCAATAGGGTTTTCATGTCGGCAAGCGACACAAAAACCCCTATCTATTGGCACCAATTTTGAACCTATAACATTATGAGTAAAACAGAGGGATTCTCTTGTCAAACCTTCGCCAGAGGATAACAAAGAAAATCCCTCGAAGCGGGAGAAGTATCCATCTCGTGAAGGGGGCTAGGCCGCAAACCAATGCCCCCAGGAAAAGAAAAAGGAGCAACCTTGCTGCGTATCAGCGGTTTGGGGGGACACTCCCAAATGCGGCGGCGTAGCACCGGGTCGAGTTCCTTCAGTAGATCGGCGGTTGAGTTGAGCCGCCGGTGTGAGCTCATATTGGAAAAACTCTGGAAAAAGGATAGGGGTAAGTCGGAACTAGACCTCAGAGTGACAATCGCTGAAGCTTAGGTTCTGACCAATGCACTGAAAGTAAGTGTTGCGCTTATCAGTGATCGTCTTGATTCTTGTCCAGCGAGGCACGCTTCAAGAGTTCTCCTGAAAAAGCTGCCGAAAGGCGTTTTTGAAAGGTCGATCCACGGGAGCATTGGCGGGATACTAGCGTACACCCCGGGGGAGTGCACCTGTTTGGCTCCGTGCGGAAGAGTTCTGCCTATCCATCGACTGATCGGTCGATGGAAAAGGCAGGGTGTGTCAATCGGTATCGACGCACCATCAAACAACTCCGCATAACAAGAGATTCCAATCCCGCTGGGAGGCGATCGCCGGAAGGAAGATTGAACCCGCGCCGATTTTGGCTGGCTGCGACACCAGGGCCATCCTAACTCGAACCGAAAGTAAATCCAAGCGTCGGAGAAATCCGCCCAAAAGAAAGTTGGGCCCAACTTAACTTGAATAAAAAAAGAGAGAAAAAAAAGAGAGAAAAGAACAAGAAAGAATAAATAATGTCACTCCACAAATAATGATCCGCTAGTCCCCTCTACCTACGGGTCGAGGGGGCGCAGATTGTCGTCTCGATCGAAATTCCAGTCGTGCGGTTCGGAAATCGAGGTCACTTGCGGATGCTTTTCCAGTTCGGGGATCAGCGCTTCGGACGCTTCGATTCGCGTCAGGCTGAGCGTGTCGCGAATTCTGAACAGCCGCGCGGTCTTCGCGTTCACATCGCCAATCGAAAGCATGACTTGTTCGAGCAATTCCCGGTCGGTGTCGAAATGAATGGGGATATTCGCGCAGACCGTGTTACGTGATGTGACCGCGTTGAGATAAGTAAACCGCTTGTCCATCTTCTCGACGACGCGCCCGCTGCAGAAATCCGCCAGCCCGATTCCGACCGCGTTGCCCGTGGACTGTTCCGTCAAATCCATCACCACGATCCGGGTAATGTCCGGTTTATCCTGCCAGTGGTGACTGATTCGGTAACGCCGCCCGGTGATGTTGGGATCGAGTCCCACCCCGCTGATGTTCTTGCCGATCCAGTCGATCACCAGCGCGTCCGCCCGCTCGGCGGGGAGCGACGGCATCAGTCTCTTCGCTCGCAGCAGAAGTTCCCCTTCCCTTTCTTCGATCTTGTTGGGGGAGATCAGTTCGAGTTCGGCGGTTTCGTGATAGGCGTTTTCCAGGATCGCCAGTCCCCCGATAATTTTCCCCGTTTCGATGATTTTGCGCGCGATGGTGGTAATCAAGTGTTCGTAAGAGAATTCCGTCGTCCGGCTGTGAAGCGTTTTCGCTCCCTCGACTTTCCCCAGCCCGATGGTCACGACCTTCATCAATCCGCTCTCGATCCCGCCGGTGAAATCGGTATGCGGTTTGATCCGGTTGAGAAGCAGAATCCCGTCCGATTCGTAAGCGTCTCGGCTGGTATAGATGGGAACGCCGTCTTCCGTCTCTCCTAACAAAACCGTCTCCAGCGATGAGACGACGGGAACGCCCATCGTTTCCTCGGTGATTCCATAATCGGCGAGGATATTCGCCTGGCCCTCGGCAGTCCCGCCTCCATGCGATCCCATGGCGGGCACGACAAACGGTTCCGCCCCGAATCGCATAAGATTATCGATCACTGCCCGGACGATTTCCGCCAGATTCACGATCCCCCGGCTGCCTGCCGTTACGGCGATTCGCTTGCCGGTTAAGGCGTCCGTCGAGATCGGACCGAACGCAAAGCAGGTTCCAATTTCCGCTTCGATCGATTCGATGGTAGGCCGTGGAAATTCCTGATCCACTGTGACCATACGGGGAAATTCGTTCATAAGATTCGTTCCTTCATTGCCGACGACTGAAATTCAGCTGTGCAAAATTCTAAAACCGTAGCGATATTGTCCCCTCTCCCTCTGGGAGAGGGCTAGGGTGAGGGCGATTTTTAGAAAGATTAACTTTAATGATAGTGCCCTATCGACTATCTTGAACCGGATACGGTTTTTTTTCTAGTATGTGGGAGAACGGCGTTGAGGGATAGCCTGAAAGAGCCTCCTTCTGGTATGATTGGACTCTTGACAATAAAACGATCGAGGAAGGAATAACAAAATGAATCGCCACATCGGTTTTCGCTTTATCGCTATCACGTGCTTAGCAATGTTCGCTCTGTCTGCCGCGTACCCAGCTATAACGCAGGCCCAATCGATAAACGGGATGCTGGATGGATTGAGCCAGAAGCGTACACAGGAAACGTTGCGCATATCCAGTTTCGACACCACCGGCGGAAACGCCGACCGCATCAGGATCGAGCCGGGCGAAACTGCCCTCGTCGCCGAAATTGAAGACGCGGGTATCATCAAACATATATGGATGACCATCAATCACCCCGACAAACTCTACCGCCGAATGCTGGTCCTCCGAATGTACTGGGACGGTGAGAAGGCCCCCAGCGTCGAAGCGCCCATCGGCGATTTCTTCGGCCAGGGATGGGGGGAAGAATATCTCTATGCGTCCCTGCCGCTTGCGGCGGCCCCATCGGGCGGGCGAGGCCTCAACTCTTATTTCCCGATGCCCTTCGCCAAGGGGGCGAAAATCACCGTCGAGAATCAGTCGGACCAGCCGTGCAACGCCTTGTATTTCTACGTCGATTACGAAAAGCATAAACGGATCGGCAAAGACCAATTGCGCTTCCACGCCTGGTACAACCAGGAAACCACCGAGCCGTGGAAAGGCGACGAAAACGAATGGAACCTGCTGCGCAAACCCGCCGACGAGAATCCCACCGACGAACACAACTACCTCATCGTCGACGCCGAAGGTGAGGGCCATTTCGCCGGGGTCAACTACTACGTCAACGGTCCGACCCCCATGTGGTACGGCGAGGGCGACGACATGTGGCGCATCGACGGAAACGATTGGCCCTTCAATCTCCACGGGACCGGCACGGAGGATTATTTCAATTCCTCCTGGTGTCCCAAAGAGGTCTACATCCATCCCTTCTTCGGTTATCCGCGAGTCAACGACAAGATCGGCTGGATGGGGCGTACTCACTGCTACCGCTTCCACATCCAGGATCCCATCATCTTCAAGAAGAGCCTGCGAGGAAGCATCGAACACGGCCATGCCAACTGCCTCACCCTGGAGATCGCAACGGTCGCCTACTGGTATCAAAAGGAACCGCACAAAGTCTTCCCCCCGCTGTTCGGCCCAAAGGAACGAATCCCCAAACCGGAAATCGGTCTGGGAGAAATCCACCGCTGGCGGGATGCCTGGCGTGAAAAGATGGGCGGCGGTATTCTGTGGGGCAATGAAACCAAGTAGTACTCCGTCACACAGTTTTATAGGTGACAGGAAAGTGTAGGGGCAGGCACAGGGGCCTGCCCGCATTCAACCCAATCCATCATTTCAAGAGTGACAAACCACGAGTAGATTTCACAATAAATCAAACGACAGGAGGCCGGGGCCAGTTGGTCTCGGCCTCTGTCATGTTGTTAAATTTTGAAACCTTTTTCCCGCGAAAATGACTGTTATTTTGCATAAATATCCCTCTCCATTCAGCGATGTAAAGTTTTGAAAGAATTGAGTCGATACTATATATTGCAGCGCCCCGAAGGGAGATCGGAAAAATGTTCAGTTCTTACGATATCGTACGAACGGATCTTCCAACCACCGTCGAGCCTTCCACCAATCAGGTTGGTGATACCAACAAGTATGAAGGGAAGGACAATCCCGGTGGTGGTTCATACCGGGCTGTGCGCAAAGAGAAGAAAAAAGAGGAAGAAGAGAAGAAAAAACCCACCTCGAAAAAAGACGGCCACATCGATCTCGTCGCCTGATCCACCCCCTATTCTCAATCTTTCAATTCAACACCGATTTTCACAGAGGTTTTAAGAGTCACGATTTAAGGAGTCCAAAC
>CAZSIZ010000456.1:2945-4314 GCA_964606645.1 uncultured bacterium | reverse complement strand
ACCAGGTACAGACACCACATCCTTCACAGGCAATGGGATCGACGCGAAAGGTTTTTTCCTGTATCCCATTACCCGGCCTGTCGAAGAAAATCGCATCGAACCGGCAGATTTCCTCGCATTTTCCACAGGCAATACAATGGCCGGGAAGAATCCGTGCGCGGGAACCACCTGAAAATTTTTCTTTCCAAAATATTTCCGGTTTCAAAATGAGGTGAAGATCGGCGGCATCCACGTCACAGTCCGCCAATACGGCCTTTGAGGCCAATGCGGCGAATGAGGCCACAATGGAGGTTTTACCGGTTCCGCCTTTGCCACTGATGACAACGATTTCCTTCATGATGCGAGAACCTCGGCGTTTTCTATTTCGCGTGTTACCCGATCCATGATTGCTTCAAAAACGGGGGCGAATTCCGACATGGCCTCGCCGATCAAATCTCCCTGGGAATAGAATTCCGCCACTCGGCGATTGTCGGGGATTTCCGCCAAAATCGGGATTTGCTGTCGCCGACAGTATTCCTTGACCTCCGTATTTCCCAAGTCGGCACGATTGATGACGACTCCGAAGGGATCGTTCAGAGCGCGAACCATCTCCACTGCCAGAATCAGATCGTTCAAGCCGAAGGGAGTTGGTTCAGTGACCAGAATCACATAATCGCATCCACGAATCGTTTCAATCACCGGACAGGATGTGCCAGGGGGAGCGTCCAGGATGACGACATCCGATTCGGGTATCGATTCCTTCACCGAGCGAATAACGGGTGGACTCATGGCTTCGCCGATATTCAAAATTCCTTGAACGAACTGAACCGAATCGGCACGGCCCGTTTCGACTCGGCCCATTTCACGCGGTGTCTGAGAAATCGCTTGCTCGGGACAAACAAGCCAGCATCCCCCGCACGAATGACACATTTCGGGAAAGACCAAAACCTGTTCCTTCAAACAAACGATGGCGCTATACACACAGATTTCCCCGCATAGCCCGCAATGGTTACATTGGTTTTCATCGACGACGGGAACTGTAATTCCGACCGGCTTGGAGGAATGAATCTCCGGTTTTAGGAACAAATGACCGTTCGGTTCTTCGACATCACAATCCACATAAGTGACGCTTCGGCCTTTTTTGGCTTCGATATAAGCCAGATTGGTGGAGAGCGTTGTTTTTCCCGTTCCACCTTTTCCACTAGCAACCGCAATTCTCATTTTATTCTCTCAAAATTAATATTGTTAATCACAATTGGTGAATTGACATCCGTTAGATGGCTTCGCTGACTCCCACGATTCAAGGAAGAAAGGATATTAATTAATTTCCTCTTTTTCGCGGGGCGCCTGGGGGCGGGCGCCGCCCCGAGCCCGGGCCAGGGGGCCGCCC
>CAZSIZ010000456.1:0-2935 GCA_964606645.1 uncultured bacterium | reverse complement strand
TCCTCATATTCCCCCTCCACCTTGGCCACGTCCCTGACCTCTGCCTTGTCCTCGTCCCCGACCTTGTCCCTGCCCCCGACCTTGTCCCTGCCCCCATCCTTGTCCTTGCCCCCGTCCTTGTCCTTGACCCATGCCTCGTCCCTGTCCTCCCATACATCGCCCCTGCCCCATACCGGATTCCATGCAAATATCGTCTGTTTGAGCTGGCTGCGGGGGAGGTGAGTCTGCGGATGTTCGATCGTTTTGCATACCCGCGTGGGCGTCAACATTGGGTTTTTGAGAGGGAGTCAAAGCGTTGGCTTTAAATTGTTCGATCGCGTTTTGAATCGGACCGGAGACTCCGACAATCACATCAATTCCAGCGGCGGTCAATGTTCGATGCGCGTTAGGGCCGCAGTTTCCCGTTAATATGGCTTGCACGCCTTTTCCCGCCAAGAGACGAGCGGTTTGAATTCCGGCTCCACTGGAAGCGGAACTGTTTGGATTCTCTATTATTTCGTGATTTCCATCGTCAAGACCGGCGATGACCAGAAACGCACATCGTCCCAAGCGGGGATCGACATCCGATTCGAGCGATGCTTCTTTGGCTGATATAGCTATTTTCATTATGCACCTGTTTTCCTGAAAATTGTGCGCTGGAACCATCGAGTTGTTGTTGATTCCAGCGCATCGATCTGATGTCAAGCGCTGGCTTGACTTTCGAGTTCGGTAATCCTTTTCTTGATGCCGTCCAGCACATCTTCGTGATACTCGAGCTGCCCTTTCAACGTATCCAATTCCTGATTTTGGGGTTCCTGGAAGTTAGCAAGAACCGTGGAACCTGGAAAATAGGCTGGTTGAACGGGACTGGGCCATCCGTAGGCAGCCCTCTGCCAACCGGTTAACCCGGTTGCGTAATACTGATGACGCCAACCGCGTCTACCCCCGGTACGTCCTCGACCGGCCCCCCTTACAGGATTCATGAATCCCGGTGTCGAATACCCGGCGCAATAACCGGCTTCTCGTCCTGTTCTTGGGCCCAATCCAGTGGGTCCTGTTCCATCTCCTCTAGGCATGATATTTACCTCCTTTCACACCAATGGGATGAGTACAACAAAATGGATTGTTGGTTAATGTTTGCATCGTTCATTTTCCCTCCGAATGAATCGGAGATGTCGATCGCTGAAAAATCATGTCTCCCACCTTGCATCCGATATGTCTTGCAATAACGGGACATTTCGCTTTCAGCATAAAAAATATATCCTTCTCGACATCACTCAGAGTTTCGTAATTGCCTTGACCTTTTGATACGATCAAATCGGACTGATTGAAACGCTCGACAAATTCATTCTTACAGTCCGCCAGAATGGATCCGGGCGCGTCGGAGCCGTTGTCGATCACCTCGACCCATCCGGTTAATCCCACTTCACGAGCATCCGTGTAGGTGGCGTCATTCAAAATGGGGAAACCTCGTACGGCAACCGTGATTTTCTCTTTCGGTAATCGTTCGATCAACAAACGGTCGAATACGATCTCCCCAGCGTTGTCCGCAAGATAGAGAATGGTTTGGGCATTATCCACCGCTTTGAGAAATTCCTCTTGATCCCAGATCAAAGGATCGATCTCCGCACGATTGATCGCATTGTGGATGACAAAATTATCCATATAACTATTGGCGCCAACATCGATGATGTTCCCTGCAATGGCCAGGCGAATAGCCGTCTCAAGTGGTTCTGGAGATTGGTTGATCCGGGTTTGAAAATCATCGTAATACGTCAGGATTTCCTGGTTAAAGCGATGTTTGATCTCACGATAGGGATCGTTAACACCGGATTTTTCCCGAATTAACCGATGAATACGCTGGGCCATGCTCGGAGGTGTTTCATTCAGATCCCTGTCACTGGCTTCCCGGAGAACACTCCGAAGCACTTCTTCATGAATGGTTTCATCATCCGTCACTAAACGAACTACTTCCAGCGTCTGCCGGACAAAACAAGGAATACAATCCAGATACGATTTCATGCGGATTTACACCCAATGCCCTTCCACGTTCGGTTTGCTGACGGGTTGGAGCCGACCTGATCGAAACTGCTCGATCGCTTCTTTGACGGTTCCTTCAACGCCGGTATACATTACAATCCGGCCTGCTTGCAGCGTGGCAAACGCTTTGGGGCCCAAGTTTCCGGTTAAGACCGCCTCGACGCCCAGATCGATCACATTTCGGGCCGCTTGGATACCCGCTCCTTGGGTGGCATTCAAATTTTGGATATTGTCGTGGTGTGTGAATTCACCCGTTTCAGTGTCGATCACTATAAAAAATTGCGATCTTCCAAAACGGGGGTCCACCCTGCTATCCATTGTTTTTCCTTGAGAACTTACGGCGACTTTCATCGGGAGGTTCCTTTCTTCCGGCAATTCGATCCACGGCGGAATCGAAAACGCCTTTGGCCACAACACCCAGGCATGGCAAAACGGTCCTGAGTGATTTGGCCGGTGCAAAAAGCCTGTAAGATTTCTTCCATAAAACCACAAACGTGAGAAATCACTTTAATTTTTCGGGTAGTCAGTTCATCTTTCAGCGGTTTGGAAATCGCTCCGCAGATCAAAACTTCCACGTCCAATTGCTGAAGACGGCTTACCCGATAGAAAAAATCCAACTCCGCCAGATCGTATTCCGTGCGGCCGTTTTCTTTTCCGTTTTCTAGGATCACAACCAGCAATTTTTTTGCGGTGTCGAAAACCGGAGAGATTCTATGATTGCAAATCGGGATCGCTATTTTCATGTCATATCTTTCTAAAAACAAGAATCAGGCCAAATCAATATCACAAAATATTATTCATTTAACTATCTGATTGTAGGTGAGTTAATGGGTGGTTGAGGAGTAGGATGGCTTATCATACAAAATAGATAGGGGTTTTTGTGTCGCTTGCCGACATGAAAACCCTATTGGATGAA
>CAZSIZ010000455.1:0-4317 GCA_964606645.1 uncultured bacterium | reverse complement strand
CACCTTGAGATTCTTATATTTCTATGACGGTTAAACCAACGCGAAAATCGGTGTTGAAAGAAAATCTGCCCAACATCGTGACGGTCTACGCCGCCTACGACCGGCCCATGCTACCCCCCAAAAGTGTCGATTTCATCTTTTTCTGCAATACGAACCACCACCTGCAGGACCGCGTCAACTACTACAAAGGTCTGAAAGGCTTACTCAAACCGGGCGGACAGATCGTGGTAGTGGATTTCAAGAAAGAAGATAAAAATTACGGACCGCCACCCGGTCATTGCGTTGCGAAATCGGTTGTGATCCAGGAAATGGAAGAAGCGGGATTTCAAGTCACTCGCGAAGAGACGTTCCTGGAAAATCAATACTTTCTTTTCCTTCAGGTGAAAAAGGATTGACGACGGTTCAGTCCGTACTCATGACGGGTGCGGAAGCTTCGATGACTTGGGCGTGCAGAATTCCGTTCGTCGCGATGATGCCGGTGTTGGCGCTCAGCGTTCGGCCTTGAGTGAAATCGAGCGGTTTTCCGAACGCGTCGGTGCATTCGCCGCCCGCCTCTTTGAGGATAAGCCATCCAGGGGCGTGATCCCAGATTTTCTCTTCGTAGCCCTGTTTGCCGGTCATGCGAAGATAGATCGAAGCGTCTCCCCGCGCAATCGTAATATATTTGCTTTGACTGTCCATCCGCAGCAGCGGTTCGGTAACGCCCAGCTGTTTGATAACCGACTGAGTCAATCCCTGGGGAGAAAAATCCGCATCACGGGCGATACAGATTTGTGCCGCGCTGGGATCGGCAATGCCGGAAACATGAATCCCCCGTTCACGGCATTTGCATAGTTTCCGCATCCAAGCGCCTTCTCCCCGGACCGCAGTAAACAGGCAGCCTCTTGGACTGTCGGTATCCTCCCATTTGTGCGGAAGATTGGGACACCCCAGCACACCGAGAACCACTTCACCGTTCTCGATCAGCGCCAACGCGACGGCGTATTGTTCCCCGCGAAGAAATCCTTTGGTCCCGTCGATAGGATCGATCACCCAGAAGCGCCCATCCGGACCGCCATCGAAATCACCCCGCCCCAGCGCTTCCAGGATTTGTTCACCGGTGACGTTGGGATCGATGGAATGGATGGTTCGTTCGACCCGGTCTTTCAGCGTTCCGTTTTCCAGGTTCAGTAAATCGGCCGCGCTTTCCTCGGCAACGATGGGATCGTTGGGGAAGGAATGATGCAGGTCCAAAGCGATGAGGGCCTGCGCGGAGAAATCACCCACCGTAACGGGGGATTCATCGTCCTTCAGCGCCATCTCCTCCGATAAGAGATCGACTTGGATCGACTGGCACAATCGACACGCGCGTAATACCGTTTCAATGGCGAGAGAACGCTCCGCTTCGTAACTCACGGACAAAACTCCTCAGCGATTTTCGGAACGACCGGAGATTCGCTTACGCCTCGGTTTTCAAACGCTTATAGGCGGAGCGGATCAGGTTTTCCGTCGTCTCCCAGTCGATGCAGGCGTCGGTGATCGAGACGCCGTATTCAAGTTGCGAGATATCCTCGTGGATTTTCTGATTGCCTTCGTGCAAGTGGCTTTCGATCATCACGCCTAACAACGTCTTGTTTCCGTCCAAGCGCTGCTGCAACACGTCGTTGAAGACCATCGGTTGATTTTCGTATTGCTTACGGGAATTGGCGTGACTGCAATCCACCATGATGTATTGTGGCAAGTTTCGTTTTTCCAAAGCGTGAAGCGTTTGACGGACGCTTTCCCGATCGTAGTTAGGTTCCAGCCGCCCCCCGCGCAGGATGATGTGGCCCCAGATATTGCCGCACGTCTTGACGATGGCAACACGGCCCTCTTCCGTCATCCCCAGAAAGCCGTGCTGAAAACGGGCGGACTGCATCGCGTCCAGGGCGATTCCGGAATTGCCTTCGGTGCTGTTTTTGAATCCGACGGGCATGGACAGTCCGCTGGCCATTTCACGGTGGGTCTGCGATTCAGTGGTCCTGGCTCCGATCGCCGCCCAGCAGATCAGATCGGCGATATACTGCGGCACGAAGGGATCGAGAAATTCTGTCGCGGCCGGCAATCCCATTTCGGTGATTTTCAGTAAGAGACTTCGCGCTTTTCTGAGACCGAGTGGCATGTCTCCCGTGCCATCCAGGCAGGGATCGCTGATCAGCCCCTTCCATCCGATCGTCGTGCGTGGTTTCTCGAAATAGACACGCATGACGAGCAGAATCCTGTCTTCGACCTCTTGACGTAACCGGTTGAGACGCTCCGCATACTCCAACGCCGCTTCTTCGTCGTGAATCGAGCACGGCCCGGTGATAATCAGAAATCGATCGTCTTTGCCACGCAGCAACCGCTTGATCCCGTTGCGGCATTCCTCGATCGTCAGGCTGATTTCGTCGGTAATAGGAAATTCCCCGGCCATCTCTTTGGGAGGAGGAAGGGAAACAAATTCAAGTACATGTAAATCCTGGGTTTTTTTCATGATGGTTTCCAAATTCACGGGTGATGAAAAAATGAATATGAACGATAGCACGCTTTACCGTTTCGATCCATAGAACGTAACAGGCTACAAAGCGCGATTTTAAAGAACATCACTTCGCCGATTCCTGGAGCAGAATGTAGGGTGGGTCACGCTTTTTGACCCACCATTCCTCACATATCGATAATACAAAACCCTGAGCGCGATTATAAAGAACGTCTCACTTCGCCGATTCCTGGAGCAAGTGTTCCAAGTTAACTCGCGCGTCTTCGAGGTTCGGATCGATTTTCAGCGCCTCCCGGTAATGAGTGATGGCTTCCTGGATATTGCCGGATAGATAGAGAACGCTGCCCAAGTTGTTATGCGCCTCGGCATAATCCGGCTTGCTTTCGATGGCTTGCTCGAAATGTGAAATCGCCTCTTTCGGCTTCTCTGCCTGGAACAATAGCATCCCTAAGTTGTAATGCGCAACAGCATAATCGGGATTCAGACGAAGCGCCTTATGAAAACAATTCACCGCCTCGCCCGGTTTCCCCGACTGATGCAGCGCACAACCGAGGTTGTAGTGCAGTTCGGCGTTGCCCGGCATTCGTTTCAACGCCTTTCGATAGTGGTTTGCGGCTTCGAGTGGCTTACCGGCCTGCATCATCGCCGCGCCCAGATTCACATCCACATCGACGTTGTCCGGATTCAACTGCCGAGCCGCTTGATAGTGGGGAAAGGCCTGTTGATGCTTTCCCATTCGATCCAAAGCGAGCGCCAGATTGTTATGTGTCTTCGCGTGATCGGGATTTCGCTTCAGTGCCTCCTGAAATAACGGAATAGCGGCAGTGGGATTGTCGATTTGGTAAAAAGCACTGCCCAGATTATGATAGGCTCCGGCTTTATTCGGATTGGCTTTTAAAACGAATTGAAAATGCGGGATCGCGTTCCGGGGTAGATCATTCTGCATCAGGACCTGGGCCAGATTGTAATGTCCCCTGGGATTCTCCGGCTGTTTACGAACCGTGTCGGACCATATCGAGAGAGCGCTTTGATAGGCGATATTTCGATGATATGTCAATGCGCCAAGCAGGATGATTGAAACGATCGATAGAACACCCGTGATTTGAAATAGGGACCAGCGGCAGCGTTGAGCGATTCGATGCGATAACTCGTATCCACCGACGGTGGCCAACACCGATATTCCCGCCAAAGAAAGATACATCCGGTACTCGACCGCTGGATCGGTAAGCGGCAGAAAACTGGACGTGGGAGCGAGAACGGCGAAAAACCAGGCGGCGGGATACCCCCAGGGACGCCGTTTCCATAACGCGCGGCCCGTCACGGCCAGGACGGCCAGAACAATAGCCGCGCAGGGAAACGCTTCCCACCCCACGGCGGGCCACACGTAGTCCAAACAGAGGGGGGCTGGATAGAAGGTAAGACGGATGTAATAGAGAATCACCTCCGACTGGGTCAGGGCATAAGCCCAGGGACTCAGGAACGGCTTCCCAACGCTTTCTGAAGTTCCCCCTGCCGATACCAACAGCGCCAACGGAATCAACGCGGCGATTAAACCCGCATACAGCCACCACGACCGGCGCAGCATTTTACCCATTCCCTCGTTGGGATGAACGAAGACCCAATCGTAAGCCAGGACAGTCAACGGAACGGCGGCGATCACTTCCTTCGCGCCGGTTCCGAGCAGACAGAATCCGATGGAGGCGGCGTGCCAATACGCCCGATGGGTGGAGGATTGCCACCCCCGTATGGCGGCGTAAACCGTCAGCAGAAACAGCAGCCCCATCAGCGATTCGCAGCGTTGGGTGATATACGTAACCGCGCCG
>CAZSIZ010000454.1:3072-4342 GCA_964606645.1 uncultured bacterium | reverse complement strand
TTGGACCGCCTTTTTTACTCCGACTTTTCACTCCCTTTTCGACCGCCGTTTACATTCAAGCCCCGTTTTTTCAGATAGGGGTGTTTTGTGTTCAGATTTTTCAATTGGAAGGTTAGGGGCTTGTTCGCTATTGGCTTATCTTCGCTTTTTTTGTTTGGCTGGTTTTCATTCTGGCTGTCAGCGGGTTCTTTTGCATTGGCTTCGGGCTTGTCTGAGGCCGCTTCTGGGAAAATTTCCACAATACGCTGAGCTGCTGACCGCACATTGTCCAAATTTTCCATGATTTGTACGAAGTCAATGATGTTCCCACCTTTTTCGCAGGAAAAGCATTTCCATATATTTTTCGCTGTATTAACCGAAAACGAGGGGGATTTTTTGTGCTGGCCGGTATGGCAGGGCAGGGGACAGAAACCGGTTAACTGATCGCCCTTGCGCTTCATTTTCTCCAGTGCGCCGTAGTGGGACAACAGGTTTTCGATGCTTACCCGTTCTTTGATTTGCTTGAAATCAAGCCATTGTGTTTTAGCCATCGGGTTATCTCCTTTCTTAGGCGTTTAATTCTTTCCAATTGATGCGCTCTTCGTAGTTCGCCACGTTGGGGGAATTGACCACCAGTGAGATAAGGGAATCCAGTAGTGCTCGATACGAGTCCACGTCTTCTATGACCAAGCCCATGCGCTGTAAATGCTGAATTCGACGGATGGCCCGGACAGTTACGTTGAAACGCCCATTGATTGGCCAGAGGTGAGATTCATCCTTTTCTCTGAATTCACGGTTTATCGCTCGGATAGAGGCAGTAAAGTGGGGTTCGTTCATTTTCATCTCTCCTGTTGGATGTGGATAGACGAGGGAAGCGTTGCCGCGCTTACCCTCGTTCCACATTCAGGCCTTGTTGCTCATTGATGTTTTTCATCCACATATTGGAAAAACGGGTAAGATCGATCTGTTGTTCTGGGTTGGAACGGATGCTTTCGCCGTCGTCAGCTATTGCGGTTACTTGTTCTATCAGAAAACTACCGTCTTGCCGGAAAGTGAGCGGATAGACTTGGTTGTCTGTCGCCGCGAGCAAAAACACTATTTCCGGATCGTTCATCACGTCTCCCTGCTGGAGGTAGTGATGGGCTATGGCAAAATGCTTGCCGTGTTCGTTGGCGTGGATGAAATCAACGTGTACGGCCATGAATGCGCCGTCGGCATTGTCGATTTTCTTTCCATCGCCAGGTCTTTTCATTCCTTCAATCAAAATATTGAAAACTTTCGTTGCTTGCTG
>CAZSIZ010000454.1:0-3062 GCA_964606645.1 uncultured bacterium | reverse complement strand
GTTTAACTGTTTCATTGCGATTTTCCTTTCTTTTTCTTTAACCAGGTTTATAAACCGGTTGGAATTTGGAGATGAGAATTACGGTGAAGGATTCTGAATTTGGGCAAGACGTTGTTGAATACGTTCCAACAACGGGTCTGGGTCATCGGTTGCCTCCAGCAGGCTTTCTGCCCAGGCCTCAACAGTTTGGGCATCTGGCTGAATGGTTTTGCCAAAACAGGAGAGGCAGCCGTTGCCGGACAAAAACTGCTCTTTATCATCCTGCTCGAACTCATAAAACACCTCATAGGCGTTCCACGGTTCGCCACAGCGGGCGCATACGATGTCTGACATTTGTTTTTCTCCTTTGGGTTTAATTGGCTGCGAATACAGGGGGATAGACGTAGTCGGCAAATTCTTGGCAGGCTTGAGCAAATGCCTCATCAGTGTCAGAGAAGGGGATAGCATGGCGTAGCCAGCCATCCGGACCGTATAGGCACAAAGCAAATGGCTTATGCGCCTGTTTCTGGAGGCTGGTTATGAACTCGTCAGTGAAGAGATCTGCCAGCCGGCCAAGTTCCACAACTTTGAGGATCGAGGGCAGGGGAGCGACTTCAACAAGCGTGAGTTCGTTTTCGGTAAAGCCGTGCGGAAGCAAGATTTCCTTTTTGCGTTGCTGATAGCAAGACAGAGTTTGGGCGCAAGAACTCATCGGGATGACTCCTTTCAGATTTTGGAAATGGATTGAAATTGGGAAAAGAGCGAAAAGTGTTGAAAGAAGAAAGAACCCCGTAAATTAGCGGGGCTTTCTCACGTTGGGGATACAGAACTTTTTACACTCTACACGTGGAGTTGCGGGAACGGTTCCATGGACAGAATTTTACCTGTCTCTTTGGGGGAGAGCAGTTTCTTGGCTTGCAGGAGTTTCAGTAAGGCGCTGACCTTCGTATCTTCTTTACGCACTATAACTACGAGATCACCACGCAGATCCGCTAATTTATCGTCAAGATAATCTTTGGTAACCATCGTGGCATCAATGCGAGTGACTTTTGTTTCCATCGTTCCGAAGCGGTTTTCAATTCCTTGAAAACGCTTTTCGGTGTCCGTAGCAAAGTCATTGATGGCTGTCAGAATATTGTCTGTTTTTGTTTCTAGGGCGGAAAAGCGTTGATCGGTGGATTTTTCCAATTTATCAAAGCGCTGATCGAGTTTTTTAACGGCGGATAGCACGTCCGCATTGGTGGGGTCTTGTTTGGGCATATTTCTTGGTTATGAATTAACTGCTATTCATAGTACACCAATCGACTATAAGGCGTCAAATGATACTCATAGTCCGTAGACTTATCATCCTCATGATGATTTCATTTTTCATCATGAAAAACGTTTTGGAAGAAGAGACGAAGAGGAAATTTGGTGAAAGAATTCGAGCGCTCCGAAACGAGAGGGGTTACTCGCAAGAGTCTCTCGCTCTGGAGTGTGGGCTAGATCGAACTTACATAGGCGGAGTTGAAAGAGGAGAACGAAACATAAGCCTAGTGAATATTTACAAGATAGCGAGAGCTTTAAAAGTTTCGCCAAAGGATTTTTTCTAGTGGAACAATATCTAAAAAAATTACTGTCTCGTTTCGCGCAATTGCGTCAGGCCGCTGGGATATCTCGAGAATCTATCGAAGAAAAACTTATATTGGGTCCAGGTTGGGTGCGCCACTTCGAGAAAGGGGAAAGTATTCCAAGCATTGATCTTCTAATAGCAATGCTGAACGTGTTTGGGAAAAATCTTACTGATCTACTAGACGGCATGTCATCTGCTCCCGTTGTTGGAGAAATCGAGCGTTACATTTACGCAGAGCAAAGTAAAGACGATTTGACGATCCACTTTCGCTATGCCAAACACGATGCGATTTATGTACTCCCTAATGCAACGGTAGATGAGTATGACCAAGTAATAAAAACATTACGCAATCGACTTGCCGATCAGCATATCAACTCTGATTCTAGCGATTCAATAAAAACAGATGCCGTAGCGAGCGCGTTTTTAAAGGGAGTAGAATTGTGGCCTCACGCTAATCCTTCAGATGTTTGGTACTTCATTATAGGCCGTGCGTTTTGTGATCCGTTTAACCATCCTGCAGAGTTTGCACGTCTGAGTTTTGAGCAAAGTTGGAAGAGAACTGGTGGATGGGCTCTGGAAGAAATACTTGTTAGGCATTATCGCAACCATCTTAAGAAGCACGGAGTAGATATCTTTCTTGCTTCGACAGAAATAAAAAAACACTTTCTTGACAAACTTAATGTTTCAGATCGACTTGAGGCTGACAAAGCGGATGTTTTGCTTACGGGTTTTCGTGAGAGAGAAAAAGTTTTATTCGGAGTTGTCCACGTAAAATCGAGTTTCGCGGAGAGAAGAACGGATGACGTGCCGATGAGCAAAGCTCTGGTTGATGCTGGGTACCTTTCACCTCTATGGACGATGGACAGTAAGAGCACTCCTGCAGTAAGACCCCATAACCGGGGTGAACTTGGAAAGGTATTAGAAGAATCAGGGGATAATCGCAGTGCAAAACGAAAAGACATTGAGGATGACAGATATTTCTCCGCTTGCTTTTCGTATAATGCAAATACTCTTCCTACGCCCCTGGATCAAAATGCGAAAGCCAAAGTCTACGGATGCGACTTCAATAATCCGGATGATAGGTTTTCGCAATTTATTATTTCGTTTTGGCAAAAGTTTCAGTTGTCTTAAAAAGAGGAAAGGCGTTTTCCTCGATATCACGTATCCTTTCATTCGAAGCTTTAACTTGGAGTGCATCGATTTCGAATCCTATGTAAGAGCAGCCTAATTTCCTGGCAGAGATTCCCGTTGTACCAGAGCCGGAGAAAGGGTCGAAGACAACGACATCTGGCCCTAGAGCACCATATGCTTTGATGCATCTATAAGGTAATTCTTCTGGGAAACGAGAATAATGTGCTGGCCCATTAATTTTTTCGTTAGGGAATTCCCAAACACTTTTCACTGGCGGAGTGGTTTGGAAATTATGTTTCTCACTTTTTTTATTCCTCAACAATTATGTCGATATAATTGA